>JAWLHS010000019.1:0-20536 GCA_041690235.1 Bacteroidales bacterium | reverse complement strand
GGGCCATGGAAACCCTCGAGAATTCACTGGATAGCCAGACCAGCATCATTCTGACGACCGACAATGAATTGTTCCGCTTCCTGAAAGAAGCCAGGTAAGCCATCCCGGTAAAAAAGAGATTTGTTCCAACGGACGCACCGTATCAGGTCGCCGGAAGGGGTATTATTCCTCCGGCACCAGCAAACGCTCGCCCGTCAACTCAACGATCAGGCGCAACCACCATTCCGGGTATTCCGGATGTTCCACGATGGGGTAACGGCCGTATTGGTTCGTCAGGAATTCACCGTTCTCTTCCTTTTTAATGTTTCCGTCAAGGAACTTCACCATCAAAAACTGAAAAAGCTCCTCCCAACGCTCCACGGTGTAATTGCCCATCTTCACGGAAAAGTCGGTGACAAACTCTTGTGCCAGGCGGGGATCCCTTCGGTATAGTTCAGCGGCGGCCAGGTCAATGGCGGGGACAAACTCCATAAACCGGTTCTCCAGCTCACTTTGGACTTTCCGGATGTCGGGCAGGGTCAGATTATAGCGCAAATAGGCAAAATGGGCCAGCTTATTGAAGGTCCAGAATGCGGCATCGTCCGAGTAATCCAGAATATGCCCGTTGCCCACGGCAAAGGTTTCGGGAACACGCAGCATGCCCGCGTACATGGGGACATACACGGTGGTGTTTGCATCATCCACCCCAAACCACAGAATCCCTCCCACCGGATCGGGATGCTCACTTCTCAGTTGGGCAATATAAGAAAAAGCGGTCTGCTGGGTAGCGGTGGTGCGCTCGTGAATGTAAGTCTTGCCGTCCACCTCCCAGGTAAGAGGCCGCCACCGGTAGGGTCTGCCCCAGGGGCCGGCGCCGATGTCCCGGCTCATGTCATATTCCGTGCCCTGAAGGTAATCACGCTTGAACCCGATCAGGTCCTGTACCGACAGCTTGCGGTCGGGTTTAATGTATAGGGGCATGCGCTCGGTCAGATCATAACCCATGGCATAATCCTGGTAACGGTCCATATCGCTGTTCACTTCCTTGAACATGCTCCACACCCGTGCTTCACAGAAGCGGGCTGCCCCAAAATCGAGCGGGGCATAGGTATCCGAGAACGAAAAATCGGCATCAGCGCCCTCATAATAGCCTTTGCGTCGGGCAAAGTCAATCACATCCCGGGCGTAAACCACGCGGATTCCCGGCTCATGAATCAGATCAAGCCGGTTGCTGCTGATGGAGCTTACCCCGTCCTCCAACGGAAATGTCATTATTCGGGCATGGTTGGCGTGGGCAGAAATATAGCCGTCGGGAATTCGCTTGGCCACCCATACGGCCCCCTTGTCTGCGTTCACATAGTCACCTGTCCGGCGATCCACTTTCAAATCGGTGCCTTTCCCTATGATTTCCATAATCCACACCTCCCTGGGGTCGGCAATCGAAAACGACTCACCCGATCCATAGTACCCGTATTCCTCAACGAGCTCGGCAATGACCCGGATGGCATCGCGGGCAGTAGAAGCGCGCTGCATGGAAACAAACATCAGGCTGCCGTAGTCAATTCCGCCTGTGGTATCGGAAAGTTCCGGGCGACCCCCAAAGGTGGTCTCACCAATGGCCACTTGCTTTTCATTCATAAAACCGATCACGGTGTATGTATGAGATGGATGGGGAATTTTTGCCAGGGGTTTGTGGCTGCCCCGGTAATGGGCCTGGAAATAGGATCCCTCCGGCTGGGGCCCGCCGGGCAAATAATACAACTCCCCGTAGCGGATGTGCGAATCAGCCGCATAGCTGATCATGCTCGATCCGTCGACCGAGGCACCTGGCGTAACCAGGTAGCTCGTGCAGGCCACGGAGAGCGCCGTACCACCCAGGAAAAAAACGAAAAAAATCAATACGGAAAATCTGTTCATCTGAAAAAAGTTTATGGATTGGATCCGCAAATATAGCCTGATTTGATTGGTTTTTAAAAAATAAAACCCACACAATCAAACACCAGGCTTGTTAAATTGTTATTTTTGCAGCGCTTTAACCAGCGTTTCCGAAACAGCAAGCAAAATCCGGCGCATGACCAGGAACAAATGGCAACATAGATTGGCTGTATGGATGGTAATCCCGGCCATGTTCCTGCTTTTCCACAACCGCCTATCCAACTGGCATTACCATCTGCTGCACAACGGCATGATCGTGGAACACGCCCACCCCTTTTCCAACTCCAGGGAACCGGGCACCCCTTACCAGAACCACCAACACAGCGATAAAGAATACCAGGTGCTGGCTCAGCTTTACAATGCCTTGACTTGGCTGGTGGTCCTCGCCCTTGCAATGGGTGGATTGTTGATGAGGCATGCCCGGAAACCAATCATAATGCCCGCCCTGGTTTTTGTCACAGAACCCTCCCTTACATCCCGCACACTAAGGGCCCCTCCGCTGTTTTCGGTATAATATCCCGCCCCCCGATCCCGGTTTAAACCTGACTTCAGAACCCAAACAAGCGTTCTGAGGCCGGGGATCTTTCTGAATGTTTATGAAAGCCTGACATGACAGGGGCATCCGACACAAATCCGAAGCATGCACTCTTTTAACATATATAATCGCCTTATGAACAAACCAATCATTCTTTTCATTCTTTTTCTTTCATTCATCCGCCTTTATTCCATTGGCCTGCGCGCCGAGGAACAACCCCGTAAGGCGACCGATGCCAATGTTTTCGGCCATGTAGTCAATGCCGAAACCGGTGATCACATTCCCTTTATCAACCTGATCATTGAAGGAACGCGCATCGGTACCATCACCGATGGATCGGGTCATTACCTGCTGACCAACCTGCCCGAAGGGACACATACGCTGGTTGTACAGGGCATGGGATACACGACCACCACCAGGGATTTTTCAATAGCCGCGGGCCAGAGCGTTGAGGTGGATATTGAGGTGGAGACCACAAGCATCAACCTGGACGAAATCGTCATTACTTCCTCCCCCACCCAAAGCGGGTTCAGGTACCAGCCCGACCAGGCCTTTATGGGAGAAGCCCTTCAGCGTCGCAGCGAGGCCACCTTCGGAGAAATGCTCAATACCGAGCCGGGCGTGAGCATGCGCTCCTTCGGCTCGGCCCCTTCAAGACCCGTCATTCGGGGACTCGATGGGGACCGCATTCTGATCCTGGAAAACGGGGAACGCATGGGCGATATTTCCGAGACCTCTGCCGATCACTCCATTTCACTTGACCCGCTGGCCGCCTCACGGGTTGAGGTGGTAAGGGGCCCGGCCAGCCTGCTCTACGGTTCAAGCGCACTGGGCGGTGTCATCAACCTGATGACCACCGACATCCCTGATGATGCCGATCAGGGATCCAGTGGTGTTTTCTCCCTGCAGGGCTCTTCCGTGAACAGCATGGGGGCGGGTTTCGGACGCTACACATATGCGGCGGATGCCTGGGCCGCAACCGCCCGGCTGGCATACCGCGAGTCAGGCAACATCAATACACCCGACGGGGTGATCCCGGGAACCTCCATGCGGAATTATGACGGGGCCGTGGGGTTTGGCTTTAACGGCTCCGCCAATGCCGGCGGACTCAGTCTTTCTTCCACCGGCCAGACATACGAAATCCCCGATGGGATCGACAATCCGGACGAATCGGTAGAGATCAGAATGCAACGCCAGGCCATCCAGGGACGAACCGCCTTCCAACGCGGTGGGTTTTTCGACAAAGGACAGTTTCGCTTTAATGCCTCCCGTCTGTTCCAGGAGGAAATGGAAATGGAGCGGGTGAACGGGACGTGGGATGAAGAAATGGCACTGGAATACGAAAAGTATACCTTCAGCTCCACGCTTACCATGCAGCACAGACCATTGGGTTCGCTTGACAGGGGGGCGGTCGGATTCAGCCTGTATGGCCATGGCATGGACGTAGGGGGCGAAGAGGTTTACACCCCGGGCGAACAGAGAATCACCGTGGGCCTTTTTACCTTTCAGGAATTACCCGTGAGCAATATTTTTCGTTTCCAGGGAGGGATTCGTATTGACTTCCAGCACATATCCGCCAGGGCCAATGAGATGTTTCCCACGATCGACAGCCAAAGAAGCGCCCTGAATTTTTCCGGCTCGATGGGCATGAATCACCGGCCCCTTCCGGGTGTGGAGGTCGGCGGACAGCTTGCCAGGTCGCACCGCAACCCCTCCATCGAAGAATTGTTCGCCAGTGGGCCCCACCTTGGAGGCGGGGTTTTTGAAATTGGCAACCCTGACCTGAAAGACGAGATCGGGCACGGTGCGGACTTTTTTATCAGGTATACGGGGAGCCATATTGAATTTGAAGCGGCTGGTTTTGTGAACTACTTCAGAAACTTTATCATCTTTCAGCCAACAGGAGCCATCGATGAACATTCCGGGTTCCCCGTATTCTGGTATGAAGGGGATGAGGCCCGGCTAACGGGCGGAGAGGTCCGCCTGGGCTTTCAGTCCGCCGAAGGCCTGTCGCTGAATACCGGCATCGACATGGTTCGTGGCAAAAGAATCCGCAACGGCGATGATTACCTGCCCTTCATCCCCCCCTTCCGCTTCACGGCAAATGCTGAATACGACTTCGTCAAAGGCTGGATCGGGGGCAAGATTCTAAGCGCCGCTGCACAGAACCGGGTCGCCCCGGAAGAAGCCCCCACGGGAGGCTATACGCTCGTCGGACTCGTGGCAGGGTACCGCCTGAACCTGTCGGGCCGTCATGTTTTGATACTGCGCATCGATAACCTGTTGGATGTCCGCTACCGGGATCACCTGTCAAGGGTCGAGGACCGTAACTTCCCGATGCCGGGAAGAAACATCAATCTGGCATACAGGTGGTTTTTCTAAAAAAGACGGAAAAAATGTTTAAAAAAGACATATTAAAGTACGGAGTTGGCACGCACTTTGATAACATATGATTGAGCTGGCTTGGTATGGTTTTCACCGTTTGAAGCTACTCTTCGTGTTGTTAGGTTAGTGTGAGAAGCCCGGGGTCCCGGGCTTTTCTTTTTCCCCTTTTCGCTTTTCTTCCTTATCTTTGCCTATATCCCCGCAAGCCTGAATCCCTTAATGATCCATCCATGCCTGAACCCAAGAAGCTATTCCTGCTCGATGCCATGGCCCTGATCTACCGGGCCTATTATGCACTGAACCGAAACCCGAGAATCAACTCCAAAGGACTCAATACATCGGCCATACTGGGCTTTGCCAACACCCTTACCGAGGTGCTGAAGAAGGAAGACCCCACCCATATTGCCGTGGCCTTCGATGTGCCCGCACCCACCCAGCGATCCGAAGACTTCGCCGCCTATAAAGCCAACAGGGAGCAATCTCCCGAAGACATCATCGCCTCCCTGCCCTATATCAAAGACATGCTGGATGGCTTCGGAATCCCGGTGCTGCTTAAAGATGGATATGAAGCCGACGACATTATCGGAACCCTGGCCAAAAAGGCGGAGAAAGACGGTTTTACCGTTTTTATGATGACCTCCGACAAGGATTTCGGACAATTGGTTTCGGACCATGTGTTTATGTACAAACCGGCCCGGCTGGGAAATGGCGCAGAGGTGTGGGGTGTAAAGGAAGTGTGTGAAAGGTTCGGCATTGAAAGACCCGAACAGCTGATCGATATCCTCGGACTTTGGGGAGATTCGTCCGACAACATCCCCGGGGTGCCCGGTATCGGAGAGAAAAAAGCCAAGGCCCTCATCCAGGAATTCGGATCTGTTGAGAACCTGCTGAAGCATGTGGACAAGGTAAAGGAAAAGCGCAGCCGGGAAAACCTGGCGGCATTTGCCGAGCAGGCACGCATGTCAAAAAAGCTTGCGACCATCATTCTGGATGTACCGGTAGAGTGGAATCCCAAAGCTTTCAAGAGAAAAAGCCCCGATCCGGAAAAGCTGATTCCGCTGTTTGAGGAACTGGAGTTTCGCACCTTCGCAAGGCGGGTCTTCGGTGACCCGGAAATCATGCCCCCGGAGAAAACCAGGGAGGCCCTGCAAAGCCAGGGTCAGATGGACCTGTTCGGGGGTCATGAAGCCCTTGCGGATCCGGCAGAGCAGGCCCGGGAGCGCCTGGCCGCCCTTTCCGGCGAAAAAGATTACCATTCCATTGCCAGCCCGGAAGAGAGGCAGGCGTTGATCAGAAAAATCAAGGCAGCGCCCATGTTTTGTTTCGACACCGAGACCACCGGGCTCGACATGCGCGACAATGAGCTGGTGGGCATCGCCTTTTGTCTGGCACCCGGACAAGCCTGGTACCTGCCTTTCCCCGAAGATCAGCAGGAAGCCCGGGCCCTTGCCGGGGAATTGAAAGAGGTATTCGAGGACCCCTCCATAGAGAAAACCGGTCAAAACCTGAAATTCGACACCGGGGTCTTGCAAAACTACGGAATCCGTGTCAGGGGTGCATTGTTCGATACCATGCTGGCCCACTACCTGCTGCAGCCCGATATGAGGCACAACATGGACCTCCTGGCCGAGAGCTACCTGGGGTACCGCACCGTTTCCATCGAGAACCTGATCGGCAAAAAAGGAAAATCCCAGAAGAGCATGCGATCTGTTCCCCTGGAACTGGTCACGCCATATGCCTGTGAAGATGTGGACATCACGCTGCAGCTGAGGGGGCTCTTTGAGCCGCTGCTGGAGGAACAGGGACTCCGGTCACTTTTTCATGAAGTTGAAACCCCGCTGATCCCCGTCCTGGCCGAAATGGAGAGACAAGGGGTCCGCGTCGATAAAAAAGCATTGGATGATTACGCCGGCATCCTGCAGGAGCGGATCACACAAGTAGAAAAGAAGATTTATGATCTTGCCGGCATGTCGTTCAACATCGGATCCCCTAAGCAACTCGGGGAGGTACTGTTCGACCATCTGAAAATCGATGCCAAAGCCAGGCGGACAAAAACAAAGCAGTACAGCACCGGGGAAGATGTGCTTTCACGCCTTGTGAACAAGCATCCCGTGGTGGAATGCATCCTCGACTACCGCTCCCTTTCCAAGCTCAAGTCCACCTACGCAGATGCCCTTCCAAAGCTGATCCATCCTGCAACGGGACGCATCCATACCTCATTCAACCAGGCCATCGCCGCTACGGGACGTTTGTCTTCCAACAATCCGAATTTGCAAAACATCCCGATACGCACGGAAGAGGGGCGCCTGATTCGCAAGGCATTTGTGCCACGCGACAAAGACCACCAGTTGCTGGCGGCCGACTACAGCCAGATCGAACTACGCATCATCGCAGCCCTCAGTAAAGACGAGGCCATGATGGAGGCTTTCAGGCTGGGACATGACATTCATACGGCCACTGCATCAAAGGTCTATGAGGTGCCCATTGAAGAGGTCACCCGGGAGATGAGGCGAAATGCCAAAACGGTCAATTTCGGGATCGTTTACGGCATATCCGCCTTCGGTTTGTCCGAACGACTGAACATCCCGCGACAGGATGCCGGACAGATTATAGAACAGTATTTTCAGAAATACCCCGGCATCAGGCGCTATATGGAAGAAACCATTGCTTTCGCCCGAAAACACGGGTATGTGACCACCATGAAGGGGCGTCGCCGCTATGTGAAGGACATCAACAGCTCCAACGGGGGGATCAGGGGTTTTGCGGAAAGAAATGCCATCAATGCACCGGTGCAGGGTTCGGCAGCAGACATGATTAAACTGGCCATGATCAATATTTACCAGGCCATGGAAAAGAAGAACATGCGCAGCAAAATGATCATGCAGGTACATGATGAGCTGGTGTTTGATGTCTTCAAAGACGAGGTGGCGGCGTTAAGCACGCTGGTAGAGAAGCATATGAAAACCGCCATGGAACTGCCTGTGCCTGTGGTGGTGGATATGAATACCGGGGAGAACTGGCTGGAAGCCCATTAAGGCGTCTGAAGCCATTGATGGTCCGGGATGGAACCCGCCGGGGCATCAGACCGGCCTCGCGCGAGAGAGAACCACAGGCGGCATGCCGGTGAAAAATCTCAGCGAACCTATCCCTCCAGGGCGTTGCGGTAATGGGCGTAGCGCTCAAGGATTTCGTGAACGTAGTTATAGGGTTCTGAGCCACGGGCAAATCCAAACCGTACCACGGGGTCCTGATAGTATTTGGGCTTGGATTTATTCAGCACATAGTAGTCCACGTTGTCTTTCCAAACATTGGGGTCTTTCCCGTACTTCTCTGCCAAACGGCGCGCATCCAGCACATGACCGATACCCACATTGTAGGAAGCCAGCACGAATTTGATGCGCTCTTCCTCATCTGAAATGTGTTCGGCCAACAGCTTGTCGATCCACTGCAGGTAAGTCACCCCGGCCAGAATGTGCTGCGGCACCGGGGAGTCCGGCTCCACATTCAGTGATTCGGCGGTCCCGGGCATCAATTGCATCAAGCCGAATGCACCAGCCCACGACACTGCTTCGGGATCAAAGCGTGACTCCTGGTAAGCCAGGGAGGCAATCAACCGCCAGTCCCATCCGACAATATCAGAATACTGCCTGAAATAATCATCAAAGACAGAAACCTTTCCACCGCCAAGTGAGTGCAGCTGGCTTTTGGCAAGAAACACGCCCCTTCCGTTGTTGTAATATTTATTGTGGAGCGCGGTGTAATGGGCCGTTTGCTTAAAGTTTTCCATCCATTCATTCACTTCCTCCAGCAGCTGGCCGGAACCGGGACGCACTGCCCAGGACAGATTCTGCTCGAAACTAAGGGGCAGATCGACATCCAGGTTGGAATAATAGTTTTGATTCATCCGGGCCAGGTGTTCGTCGCTCACCGTGTAATCGATCTCTCCCTTGGCCACCATTTCGATGAGTTGCTCTACATCCTCCTGCATCTCAACAATATAAATGGTATCCCCTATTTCCTCCATCAGGCTTTCCAGCCTGGAAACGAAGGCGGTATTCCTTTGAACATGAATGGTTTTTCCAGCCAGGTCGAGCTGGTTTTCAACCGGATAGGGTTGTTTGTTGCTGGTGTGCGTATACAAGCGGCCGGAGCGCTGCACCAGCATCTGCCGCGTGGAACCATGGGGTTCGGCAAACCATACCTGGTCCCTGCGCGATTGGGTCACGGTCAGATCCAGGGCCAGCAAATCACATTCCCGCTCCTCCAGCAGGCAATTGATGTTGTCTTCGATTTCGTTGGAAACATACACCTCCAGTTCCACATCCAGATGCATGGCAAACAGCCGGAGCAGCTCCAGGTGAAATCCCATGGGTTCGCCACGGTAGATAAAGTAATTGGTGGAGTTATAGTTGGTGGCGGCCCTGAGCACGCCCCTTTCCAGTATTTCGCTCAGGCCTGTATCCTGCTCCACCTCTTCAACGACATGCTTTTCGGCGGGTCCTTGCTGGCTGATAAGGATAATTCCTGCCAGAAGAATGAAGGGCAAAACAACGAAGAGAAAGACTTTTTTCCGTTGATCTAAGATGAAATGTTGGACTCGTTTCATAATTAAAAAGCCGGCAAAGGTACAGAAAAACCCGTCAAAATGAAGCTCCCCTGATCGCCTCCGTATTTAGTTATTTGGTTTTCAATACGTAAAGACGACATCCCCATGCCTGGGCAAGCCATATTAACAACAACCTTGCCAAATTGTTCATAAAATCCATTTTCGCACATTTAAATCACCGCACGGGGTGTTTTCTCTTTGTGGTTTTCGAAAAATCGCGTACGTTTGATGCGGATTCAGAAACAATAACGTCATGTTTTTTAGGAATATTGTCGGACAGGAATCAATTAAACGTCAGTTGGTTGCCAATGTTCAGAACAACCGCACCAGCCACACCCTCCTGTTCCTTGGACCGGAAGGCAGCGGCCATCTGCCCCTGGCACTGGCATTGGCACAGTACATCCAATGCAGGGGCAGGGGACCCGAAGATGCCTGTGGCACCTGTCCGTCCTGCCTGAAAATCAAAAAGCTGGAACATCCCGACCTGCATTTCTTTTTTCCGGTGGCCCCAAACCAAGAGCATAAAAAGGATGTTTCGAGCAAGTTGTTTTACACCCCCTGGCGGGAACTGCTGCTGCAGTCGCCCTACTTCTCCTACGTGCAATGGCTGGAAAAAATCGGCATCGAAAACAAGCAAGCCATTATCAATGCGGAGGATTGCAATGAAATCATCCGGGTACTGGGACTGAAATCATACGAAAGTCCCTATAAGATTGTGATCATCTATATGGTTGAAAAGCTATACCATGCGGCCGCCCCGAAATTGCTGAAGATCCTTGAGGAGCCGCCGGAGAAAACCTTGTTCATCCTGGTGTCGGAAAACAAGGACCTGGTTCTGAACACGATTCTTTCCAGGGCGCAAATCATGAAAGTTCCGCGCCTGGGCGAAGAAGACATTGAGCAGGCCCTGTCGGCAGACATCCCCCGACAACAAGCCAGGCAAATTTCTTTTTTCTCGGGCGGCAATTTTGCAGAGGCCCTGCGTTTGAAGGATCAGGGGGCGGATCAGCTCGCCGGACTGGAACAGTTCAGGAGCTGGATGAGGCTGTGCTTTAAAAACGACTGGCCGAACATTCTCTCCTGGGTGGATACGGTGTCGAAACTCGGCCGGGAAAAACAAAAAACATTCCTGCAATACGGGCTGAATACGTTCCGCATGTGCATGATGAATAATTACCATGCCGATGACCTGATGCGGCTGGAAGGGGAAGAAAAAAAATTCGTGGCCGGATTGTCGTCTTTTATCAATCACCACACCACCATACAAGTGGTGGAGGCCTTCAACACGGCCCTTATGCACATTGAGCGAAACGCCAACCCGAAAATTCTCTTCTCCGACCTGTCATTCACCCTGGTGAAGCTTTTCGTCCCTTTTAAAAAATGAGAGTTTTTGTTACCTTTGCGGGGGACTAAAGACGATTGCGATTGGAATCTAAAGACAACCAGGAATTTTTGTCACGGGGCTGCCGGTGCGCTCCCCAGCCCCACTCCAGGCAACTGGATGTGTTTGCACCTCCATGCAACAAACTGAACGCAACCGACTGGCTCAAGGAACTAAAACCCCCCCCGTTTTTTCCATCCTGTAACATCGTTGAGGTGCGGTTCAAGAACAGCCGCAAGGAGTTTTTCCAATCTCCCCCGGAACTGGAATTGGAGATTGGCGACATTGTAGCGGTTGAGGGATCACCCGGCCACGACATAGGCATTGTAACCCTTACGGGCGAAGTGGTCAGATTACAGGTAAAAAACAAAAAAACCACCCTGAAAACCACAGACTTCAAAAGCGTATACCGCAAAGCCAAGGTCTCTGATATTGAAAAGTGGGTGACCGTGGTCAAACTGGAAGACAGCACCATGTACCGGGCCAGGGGAATGGCCTCCTCATTAAAACTGAGCATGAAGATCAGCGATGTGGAGTACCAGGGAGACCGAACCAAGGCCACTTTCTATTATACGGCCGATGATAGGGTCGACTTCAGGGAGCTGATCCGGGTACTTGCGGATGCTTTCCATGTAAGAATTGAAATGCGCCAAATCGGCATGCGGCAAGAGGCCAGCCGGCTTGGGGGAATTGGCTCCTGCGGCCGGGAGCTTTGCTGTGCCACCTGGCTGACCAATTTCAGGTCTGTTTCAACCAATGCCGCACGCACCCAGCAGCTTTCCCTGAATCCGCACAAACTGGCCGGACAGTGCAGCAAGCTCAAATGCTGCATCAACTATGAGAACGACTGCTACGTTGATGCCATGAAGGGTTTGCCAGAGCTTTCGGTCGACCTGGTCACAAAAAAAGGAACCGCAAGGTTCCAGAAACACGATGTCCTTAAAAGACAGCTTGGGTACGCCTACAGAGAGTCACCAGGCCAGGTCGTCATGCTTCAGGCCGAACGGGTAAAGGAGATCATTCAAATGAACCGGGAAAACCAATTCCCCGAGGATTTACTATCGGAAGAAATGGCCGCAGCCAGCCAGGCATTGTCCGGCCAGTTTGAGCCAAACCTCGAAGACAGTCTCACCCGTTTCGACGAGCCCAAAAAAACCCGGAAAAGACGCAGAAAGAAAAAGAAATGACCCAATCCCGGTACGTATCTGTTGTATTCATCCTTGCGGGCCTGCTGCCGTTTATGGGTTGCAGTCCGCCGGCCGTATTTCATGACAGCAAGGCCCTTCCTCCCCGGGGATGGCATCAGGACAGTGCCCTGGTTTTTGAATCTGCCGTGAACGACACCCTGAACCTTCACGAGCTTTACCTGGTGGTTCGAAACACCACAGACTATGGGTACAGCAACCTTTATCTTTTCCTGGATATTGAATTTCCCGGCCACCAAACCTTGCGGGACACCATCGAATGTACACTGGCCGAAAGGAACGGACAGTGGACCGGCAGCGGATTCGGACGGATAAAAACCAACGAGTTCCTGTTCCGGGACGATGTCTGGTTCCCGGAAGAGGGCATTTATACTTTCCGGATCCATCATGGCATGCGGCAGGAAATCCTGGAGGGCATATCGGATGCAGGGATTCGCATCCAAAGAAAATAATACCGCCCGGAAGCCGTTCTGATAATACCAACCCACTCCATGAGAAAAAAAACCAAGATCCGGAAGAATAAATACCTCCTGTATTTTTGGGGCATTTTTGTAACGCCCCTGGTACTTGCTTTTCTGTTGTTTTTTACCATTTCTGTCGGACTATGGGGATTTATGCCCTCTTTTGAAGAGCTGGAAAACCCAAAAAGCAACCTGGCCAGCGAGATTTATTCGGCCGACAGTGTGTTGCTGGGAACCTACTACATCCACAACCGGTCCAATGTGGGATATGCAGAAATTTCCCAAAACCTGGTAGAAGCTCTGCTGGCCACAGAAGACATTCGTTTTCACTACCATTCGGGAGTGGATATCCGCAGCATATTCAGGGTGGTCTTCAGAAACATCATTGGGGGCCGGCGCAGCGCCGGCGGGGGGAGCACCCTGAGCCAGCAGCTGGCCAAAAACCTCTTCCCCAGGCAGGAAAACCCCTCGGTATTCAAGATCGTGATCATTAAGCTGAAGGAGTGGGTCACCGCTGCGAAGCTTGAACGCAATTACACCAAGGACGAGATCATCGCCATGTATCTGAATACGGTCGACTTCGGCAGCCATGCCTTTGGGATCAAGTCCGCCGCGAAAACATATTTCAACACCACCACCGATTCCCTCCGGATAGAGGAAGCCGCCGTACTCGTGGGCATTCTCAAAGCACCCTCCTGGTATCATCCGGTGAGAAACCCCGAACGGGCCATGCAACGCCGCCAGGTCGTTTTAAACCAAATGGCCCGCTATGGTTACCTGGATCCCCAGGCGCATGATTCGATCCGGCAGATTCCCCTGGACATGTCAAGGTTTCAGGTGCAGGATCAGCACACGGGCATCGCCACCTACCTGCGTGAACACCTCCGCCAGGAACTCACGGAATGGAGCCGTACACGGATCAAGCCGGATGGCAACAATTACAATATTTACAAAGACGGCCTAAAGATTTACACCACCATAGATTCCCGCATGCAACAATACGCCGAAGAAGCCGTGAGCGAGCACCTGGGCGGGTTTTTGCAGGCTTCATTTTTCGGGCACTGGAGGGGATATACCAATGCACCCTTCGGCAGGGATCTCAGCCAGGAACAGATCAACAGTATTATCAACTCCGCCATCAGGCGTTCGGACAGATACATCAATATGAGGGAGGAAGGCTTGTCGGAGGATTCCATCCAACGATCCTTCCGCACCAAGGCTCCCATGCGTGTTTTTTCGTGGGACGGTGATATAGACACCACCATGACGCCCCTGGACTCCATCTGGTATTACAAGCATTTTCTCAACGCGGGACTGATGTCTGTGGAACCCCAGACAGGGCACGTGAAGGCGTATGTGGGAGGCATCGATTTTCGTCACTTCAAGTTTGATCATGTCACGGGCAGTCGCAGGCAGGTCGGGTCCACCTTTAAGCCTTTCCTGTATACCCTCGCCATGCAGGAGGGCGAATACGGTCCCTGCACCAGAATCCCGAACGTACCGGTCAGCTTTGAGCTGTGGGACGGGAGCATATATACCCCGTCCAACTCGGGCGACGAACGGGAGGGCGAAATGGTTTCCCTGAAATGGGCGCTGGCCAACTCGGTCAACTACATCTCTGCCTTTTTAATGAAACGGTATTCCCCGCTGGCCGTCATCAAGCTGATCCGGCGCATGGGAATCACCGGACACATCGATCCGGTTCCGGCCCTTGCGCTGGGGACACCGGACATCAGCGTATACGAAATGGCAGGGGCCATGTCCACCTACGCCAACAAAGGCGTATACATAAAACCCTCCTTTGTTACACATATTGAAGACCAGAACGGCAACCTGGTGGAAGCCTTTATCCCGGACCAGAATGAGGCCATGAATGAAGAAACCGCCTACCTGACCCTTGAGTTGATGAAGGGAGTGGTTGAGAGTGGTACCGGGATACGCCTTCGCCTGGGCTATGGGTTCGACAATCCCATTGCCGGAAAAACCGGAACGACCCAGAACAATTCTGACGGATGGTTTATAGGCATAACCCCCGAGCTGGCCACCGGCGTTTGGGTGGGTTGTGAGGACCGGGGCGCACGTTTCCGCACGCTCGAACAGGGACAGGGGGCCAGGACCGCCATGCCCATTTGGGCCTTGTATATGCAAAGGGTCTATGCCGACGAAACCATCAACCTGAGTAAGGAAGATTTTGAAAAACCCCAGCGCCCCCTGTCGATTGAAGTCGACTGTGACAAATACGAACAACAGCAAACACCGAGGGATTACTTCCGGCAGGATGTTTTTTAACCCATTGTCTTGTCAGCACCCCTTTAAACGACACCATGCAACCCGGAACCCGCCGCCTTCTGCCAATTCTTTTGCTGAGCATCTTGCTGGGCGGATTGTCTTTTCAGGTCGTGGGACAAGGAATTGCAGTGGGCAACTGGCGCCATCATCTTCCCAACAACCAGGTCATCGCCGTGACCGAATCACAAGACCGCATCATCGGGGCCACCCCCTACGGTTTGGTCTTGTTTAACAAGGAAGACAGCAGCCTGGAAAAAATCAATAAAATTCACGGGCTGAGTGATTTCGGGATTACAAGCATGTCTGAAGGAAAGGGGCTTTTACTGATCGGATATCAGAACGGAAACATTGACATTTTGCAGGGCCGGACAGTGACCAATGTTCCGGATGTAATGATTGCTTCGGTTATGGGAAGCAAACGCATTAACCGCATTCTTGTTCTTGAAGAAACCGCCTACCTGGCCTGCGACTTCGGGATTGTGGAGCTGGACCTGAACAGCTTTCTGATCCGCGATACCTATTACATCGGCCCCCAGGGCAGCCTGGTCAACGTGAACGATTTGGCCTTCAACGGCACCCATTTTTTTGCTGCCACCAATGCCGGACTGCTGGTTGCGGACGCCCAGGCGGCCAACCTGTCAGATTTCCAGAACTGGCACAGGGAAACCGTCACCGGACTGCCAAACGAGGTATTCACCCTGGTCAGCCACTTCAGCGGAAAAATCCTGGCCAATCTGTCGAACCAGGATGGAGACTACATCTATATCGGAGACGGACAGGGCTGGACCCTTTTTGACCCCTTTAACGAGGTCCGCTATTTCGACCGCAAACACCGGATGCGCAACAGCCGGGATCACCTGCTCATTGCCAATGACCAATACCTTGATGTTTTTGATGCATCACTGGAGCGGATCCGTCATCACAGGTTCTACGCAGAAGATCAGGCCAGGCCGCTGGATGCAATCCTCGATGAGGAAAACAGAATCTGGGCAGGGGATCAGTTTCTGGGCCTGGTTCGGGAGCATTCCCCTTCCGATTTTGAAAAGATCATTCTTCCGGGCCCCCCAAAACCCAGCTCTTTCAGTCTTGGAACAGGTGGAGGCCGTCTATGGGTGGCCCCGGGAGATATTTCACGTGCAGGATCAAACACCTGGAACCAGGAGGGGGTTTTTATTTTCGGAAATGAAAACTGGACGTCGTACGACCGCTGGTCTGTAAATGGATTGGATTCTGTATGGGACATCATCCGCATCACCGTTGACCCGGGCAATCCGGACAGGGCCTACGCTTCGAGCTGGGCCAGCGGAATGCTGGAAATCAGCACCACTGGCGTGGAAAAGCAATACGATCATACCAACAGCAGCCTCCAAAGGCGATTCGAAATAGAGGACCGTACCCGCGTTGGGGGCGTGGCGGTCGATCGGGCAGGGAACCTCTGGGTTACCAATTCCCAGGTACAGCGCCCGCTATCGGTAAAAAAGCCCAACGGGGAATGGCTTTCCTTCAGCGGCGGCAGCCAGGTTCCTTCCAGCCAGGTGGTTGGAAACATCCTGATCGATCAGTCTGATCAGAAATGGGTGGTCCTTCACCAGGGCGGGGGTATTTTCCTGTTCAAGGAAAACGACCTTGAATCCAATAACAATTTCAACGCCAGAAAACTCACCACCCAAAATGGCCTGCCAAGCAATGAGGTATACAGCCTGGCGGTTGATCATGATGGTTATGTCTGGGTGGGAACGGACCAGGGGGTGGCGGTCTTTTATTCGCCCCAGCGGGCCTTCACGGGCGACCCATTTACCGCCCAGCTGATCGTTGTGGAAGAACGGGACGGATTTGCCGGTTATCTTTTTGAAAATGAAACCATCAACGCCATCACCATAGACGGATCCAACAAAAAATGGTTTGCCACCTCCCGTTCCGGCGCCTTTCTGCTAAGGGCCGATGCCCGGGAAACCCTCTTCCATTTCACCGCGGAAAACAGTCCGCTGCCATCAAACAATATTCTTGACATCAAGATCCGGGAGGAAACCGGTGAGGTGTTTTTCGCCACCGACCGCGGATTGGTCTCCTTCCGCGGGTTCGCGACAACGGCCCGGGGCATTCATTCAGATGTATATGCCTTTCCCAATCCGGTCAGACCCCACTATAGCGGGTATATCGCAGTAAAGGGACTGGTTTCGAACGCCATGGTCAAAATCACAGATATCAACGGCAATCTTGTTTACGAAACCGTTGCAGAGGGCGGGCAAGCCATCTGGAACGGCCAGGATCTGTTCGGAAACCGTCCGGCCACCGGTGTTTACCTGGTCTTTTCAACCAATGCGGACGGTTCAGAAACCATGGTCACGAAAATTATGTTTCTGAATTAGATGATCCACAAAACACGAGGCATTGTCCTTCACAGCTTCAGGTACGGTGAAACCAGTGTCATTGCACGGGTGTTTACCCGCGAGCTGGGCATGCAGTCTTACCTGGTGCCCGGGGTCAGGAAGACCAGGTCAAAAATTAAATCCAACCTGTTTCGGCCCCTGACCCCCGTTGATATGGTGGTTTATTACAAAGGGAAAGAAGGCTTGTCACGCATCAGGGAAATCACCTGCCCCGAACCATTCACCTCCATTCCTTACGACATTCTGAAGTCGTCCATTGCCATTTTTCTGTCCGAAATCCTTTCAAAATGCTTTAAAGAGCAGGACCCCCATCCTTTATTGTTTGACTTTATCAAGGAGGCCCTTCAATACCTGGATCAGACAAAGGCCAGGGTGTCGGACTTCCACCTGGTATTTTTAATGGAATTGAGCGCCCACCTGGGCTTCCAGCCCAGAAACAATTACGATGCGCTGCATTGCTACTTTAACCTGAGGGAAGGACAGTTTGAGCGGTCGTTTGAGGGAAGTGACATTTGCCTTGACAAGGAAATGAGCCGGATGTTCCATCAGGTCAATGCCACCTCCTGTACCGGACTGGATCAGCTCCATGTGCCTGCAGAACTTCGCAGGGCTTTGCTAAAAAAGACCATCGCCTATTTCCAGTACCACCACACAGGCCTGGGCGAGATCAAATCCCTTGGCGTTCTGGAAGCGGTTCTGAAACCCTCCTGATGACCAGGTGATCAAACCAGGCATCCGGGAAGCCTGGATTCATCGTATAGATCTCCAGAAATGAGACACCCTGCGGTACTTTGACCGCGACAAACAAAGAATCCCACCCCTCCGTGGCCGAGGGCGGACCCAGGCGCTTGCTTGCGTAGAACTGCGAGGGATCGTCGGCCACCACGACCAATGAGCCGGTAAACCACAGCGAACGGCGTTTTATGGAGAAATGCCATTGCTGGTTGGTGTCCACTTCGAGTCGGGTAAACAGTCCGTAAGGCTGTTTCTTGTTCAGCCGGAGGGAATGCGTCCCCGTACAGGCATATCGTGGCGAGCGCAACTGGCCTCCTGAAAAAGAATACCTCCCGCACATCGACAAAAAGTCGGTGCCTTCGGAATCCGTCAGGTCCATGTCGACCACGATGGTTTCTTCAACGACATATTCAGGCGGCTTTTCTCTTTTGTTGGCATAAATCCCCTGCAGTGCCAGGTCGTAATCGGGGGGAGTAACCACGTCATAAAAGCCGGGGAGTGGCTTTGGCCTGGCAAACGACGCCCAGTAGGCCTGCTTGTTCATGCCTTCCCAGTGAATGGCTCCATAGTGATACTGCATGGTTTGAAACAGGTTGTGCAGAATAAAAAGAAAAACCAGGGCAACGGTAAACCGTGTAAAAACCGCTCGCTTCCGATGGTTCACAAACAACAAAAAGGCAGCCAGGGGAACCGAAAGCAAGGCATAGGACTCGATCAGGGGCCGCTGCCCGAAACTCCCGCCATACCACCAGGTCCACCACGAAAAGACCACATAAAGGTTGACAATAAAGAAGACAAGGACAGGCCAGAAAAACCCCCGGCGGTATTTCCACAGCAGGGGAATGCCGGCAATGGCCAGCATCATGACCGGGGTGTACAACAACCAACCCTTCCTGTAACTAAATAAACCACTGATAAACTGCGGATTGGAGAAGAAGAAGCCTTCTTCGTTGTACGAATAATAGACCCACTGCCCCGAAACGGACTTCCAGTATATCAGCTGGGGAAGCCACACCAGCAGGGCAGTCCCTGCCATCAGCAGGATCCGTTTCCGGTTGGCAAACAGGAATCCCATCCGGTTTTTCAGATCACCGGCATTTTTAACATCCCACAATAAAAAGAAGAACAGGACAAGGATGTTGGTGGGCCGGACCAAAACGATCAGCCCCGTGAGCAGTCCCACGAACACACTGTTTTTCAGTCCGGGCTCACTGTACCACCTGATGGTCATGGCCATCAGTACGGCAAAGAGGAAAAAACTGTAGACATGCGACATGGGCGCTTCCAGGGTACTGTAATACAAAAGGTTGGTTCCGGCCACAAGGGTGAGCAAAGTCAGGGCAACGATCCAGTCCGGAAAAAAGCGCAGCAGCAACCACCGCAGCACAAGGAGTCCGACGACCAAATAAGCCAACGCACCAAAGACCAGAAAAAAAACATAGGGTTGGGAATAGCCTGTCATTTCGGCCCCGCTTAGCCACGCAACTGCATGCCCCGCGGCAAAAAATGGAAGGTAAAGATAAGCCAGCCCCATGGTCATCACCAGGCATTGTCCCCCCGAAGGGGTGGGCTTGGGCCAGAACTTGTCGCCGAAAAATTCGGGGTCATCCCGGGTAAATTCCATGCTCAGGTCCTGGTAAATAAAGGCGGCCGGGAGGTAAGCATAATAGGATTTCACATCCCAGGCAACCACCTTCATCGGATCCTTCCAGGGTTTCACGTTGGTATTCACGCCCGTCACAAGCAGGGCCACGGCAAGGACCGCAGCCAGGGACAACAGGTTTGGAGTCCGCCGAACAAGCGGTTTCATGAACGCAGCAAAGTCTTAGTTCTCATCAAAGAACAGGTTTACATGTTTCACTTCAGGAAAACGTTTGATCTCGGATACCAGGGGGTTTCCTTCATTTTTATTTCTCAGCAGGACATGGTATGACAACTCCATGATCTCATTGTCGGGTTCTCCAAGTATCTTGGTATTCACGAGTTTGAAGCGGGTACAATGCTTTTGTATGATTGGTTCGAAAGAATCAGCCCCGGGACCGGCTGATCCCGCGAGGATTTGCAGCAGGTATTCCCTGCGCCTCACCATACCAAAGTCGAGCAGGCTCATAATGATAAAAACACCACTAATGAAAACCGTCCCGAATAAGGCCACGGCATACAACTTCACCCCGCAGGCCAACCCGATGGTCAGCGCAAAAAAGATGAACATGATATCCGAGGCATCCTTGACGGCGGTCCGGAACCGTATGATTGACATGGCCCCGACCATGCCGAAGGCGCGCGCCAGGTTGTTTCCGATGACCATAATGACAATGGAGGTGATCATGGTAAGCATCACGATGGAAACGGCAAAGGAAGCAGAATAATTGAGGCCTTTGTAGGTATAACGGTAAACCATTGAGATGATGACACCGCAAAGCAGGGCAACAATCAGGTTCCCAACCAGGTCCCTGAAGGTAATGGTAAAGGTAAAAATGTCCGAAAATTCATTCACCATAACGAAGAAAAATCCGCCGACCCATCATGGCTTACCGCCTGTGAAAGTCAAGCATTAATAATGCGCAAACGTCTTGTTGACATCGAACCCGATCACATACTTCGACAGGGCCTCGGTTCTCAGCTTGAATTCGTA
>JAWLHS010000018.1:0-21024 GCA_041690235.1 Bacteroidales bacterium | reverse complement strand
AACCGAATCATATTCTTGTCAAAGTCCAGGGCCCATATGTTGTCATTTTCGTCGACTGCCAGGGCAGGCGCTTTTTTCCCGTTGATGAACTTTTCCGGTGTGGCCACAAAGGAAGCAAATTCCCCTGATTCTTTATGTATTTTGATGCGAATGAGGCCTTTTTCGCTGGTAACGAAGCGCCCATCCGACAAAAATTGGATATAACACGGGTTGCAGCAGCCGCTGAAGCCATCGGCCCCGAATGATGACATGCCCCAATGTCCGCGCAGCCTCCCGTCGGGTGAATAATTCTGGATGGAATGCAGCCCGGGGTTCACCACCCAAAGTTCGTTTTCACCATTTACAGCCAGATCGAAATGCAGACTGGGCAAGATAAATCCGTGCAGGGCAGTGACTCCCGATTCCCCCCTAAAGCCTGCGGTTTGCTCAAGGGCCTGGTTAAAAACAAGGACCTGGCGGTTGCCTGCATCCGCCACAAAAACGTGCTTGTCTGAGGCGGCCAGTGCGGTAAGCAGGGCATCCCCTTCCAGGGGTTCCGTGCGGTGGATTTCCTCACCATGGGCATTGAGGGCCACCAGGTGGTTTTCATAAGCCAGCAGGATCATTCCGTTTTCTGAAAGTGCAAGGCAGCGCGTGCCCGGGCTGACCGTTACCCTCATGATTTCCTGTCCCACGGCGGTAACCGCCAGCAGATGATCATCTGTCACCAGGTAAATGCGTCCGTTGCCATACGTTATGGCCTGAATGGGTTGGTCTCCGATCCGGATTTGGCGGGTTTCGCGGTAGGTAAGCAGGGAATCGTCCACCGCCTCGTAATCTTCCACGCTGTATTCAAAAGGATTGGAGGGACGTTTATCTGGCCGGGTCGACAAATAGTCGGTCACCACCACAATGCCTATAATGGCTGCAATGGCCAGCATCAGTATTTTGATCCACTTGTTTTGCATAAGGCGGTTTATTGGCCTGCCTGGAAAAAAATCCGGTCAGGCAGTTACTTTTTTACATTGATGCAAAGTATCGTTTCGGAATCCCTCAAAACCATATATCCATCCGCAACGGCCAGGGGTGCCCATGCGTCATGTCCGTCGAACAACTTTACCCGGTCAAGTTCAATATATTCCCGTGTGCTTTTTTGGATGATGTAGAGGGTGGCATCATCATCGAGCAAATAAAACTTACCGTCTGCAAGGATGTAAGGCCCCAGTCCGAAACGGGATGTGGGGCCGCTTGACCAGACAATCTCTGTCGGGTCGTCGGCCCGCACGCACACCAATTGGTTGCGTAGGCTCCGGGCATCTTTTGGTAAAACGCCAAACAAATGGCCATCCGTGAGTATGGGTGTTTGCTGCTCACTTGAAAGTCCTTCGCCTGGCCGGAAGGCATCCAATACCTCCACTTCCAGGCCGTTGTTCTCGCGGAGTTGAATGAGCATGCTCCCTGCCCCGTACCCTGCGGTCAGGAAAATTTTTCCATCGGGCATACAAACTGGCGAAGCGGCCACCACCGGATGGTTCCACCGGGAGGTTTCCCACAGGATGTCTCCTGTATCCGGGCCATCAGCGGCAATCCCCGCCACCCCTCCCGATGCGCTGTAGACGTACATGCGATGCCCTTCGAAGGCAAATGGCATGACGGAGGAGTGAGACATGGTCCAGTTTCCCGGGTTGGGGGTTTCCCACAGGACTTCCCCTGTGGCACAATCGACCCCGATCATCAGGGCGTTTCCCCCGGTGGCAATCACCGCCACCCCCTGGTCGATCATGGGGCATTGCCCGGTGTACCAGAGCGGGATCTCGCTTTCGTATTCCTTTTCAATATCAAGGCCCCAGAGGAAATCTCCGGTCAGTCGATCCAGGCACATGACATGGCCCCGGGGGCCTATGGTCAGGATGAATTTCTCATCGAGTGCGGGAACGGTTCTGGACATCCCGTGATTCCTTCGGATCTGCACATCATACCACCTTCTCCAAATTTCCCTGCCTGTTGTCAGTTCGTAGCAGCGGAGCATATCGGCCCGCAGGTCTTCGTCATAATCCAGCACGTAAACGAGTCCGTCGAAAATGGCAGCCCCCGCATGCCCTTCCCCCAGGTCGGCGGTCCATACCACCTCGGGACCCTGGTCGCTAAAACGGTCGATCAAAGGGATGTCTGAGCGGAGAATATTGTCGGCGTGTTCCCCCCTGAATCGTGGCCAGCGCTCATTCAGGACGGTTTCCGCGGAGGCAAAACGGTTGAAGAATTCCCCGATCACAATGGTTTCGTCAATGCCCCCGGAGTCCGAATAGCCGTCCCGCCCCGGCTGCGCAACAGCCAGTTCGCTGGTGGGATCCAGTCGAATCCACCAGAAAATGACCGAAACACCCAATACGATCAGCGCAAGGGGTATGGCTTTCAGAATTCGGTCCGGAACGCGCCTCATTGGGTACAGCTATTGGCTTTTCCTAATGTCGAATGCCATCAGGGCGTTACCATGTCTAACATAAAGTATGCCATTGTGGATGACCAGGTGGGCCCAATGCTGGTCCGATCCCAGTTCGATTTGTGTCTGACTGACAATCCGGAAACTCCCTGTCCCGGGTTCGAGCAGGGCGAGCTCACCCCTCTCGGTATAGGCGTAAAGCATGCCATCGGCCGCAATGACATTGCCCTTGTCAATGTCGCGGGTTTCATGCATGATCTCCCCGGTTTCCCAGTCGAGCGCAAACCACCTGCGATTCCTGTCGCCCGAGGCATAAATAAAACCATCAACCAGCACGGCGCCCCCCAACTGGGGGTCGAGGGTTTCATTTTCCCAGACCTGGGTGACCTGGGTGCCGCTGGCATTCAGCCTGAGCTGCAGCCCCCCTTTCCCATAACCGCTAAAGCAGTAGAGGCTGTTGTCATGATAGAGGGGTGTGTTGGGATGGATGTTGCGCTGGTTGGCATGGGGGTGTGACCACAGCAATGCGCCGGTCCCTGCATCCAGTCCGAGGATATTGGCCTGCATCATCGTTACCAGTATCTTCTGTCCCTGGTGATTGATCAGCAGGGGTGAACAATAGGCTGAGAGTCCGCCTTTTCCGGGACTGGACCAAACCACATGGCCGGTGTGGCGGTTGAGCGCCACCACATTGTATTTTTTACCCCCCGGCGAGCAATAGATCAGGTCCCCGTCGATGATGAGGTTTTCGGTATACCCCCAGCGAATATTGCTGCCATCCAGCTCGTTGAACAGGTCCGTCGACCATTCTTCCCTTCCCGTGTCCAGGTTCATGCAGAACAATTTTCCGTGACCCGTGGCCACGTAAGCCAAATCGCCGGCAATGGTCGGGGTGCTGCGGGTGCCCGGGTAGCTTGAGGATATTTCTTCTCCATAGGGAAACTTCCGCAACAATTCCCCCTGTTCAGAAAGCTCATAAATGAATCCTGTCTCGCCTTCCATTCCCGAGGTGTAAATTTTTCCCCCGGCAGGTACGGCAGAAGTAAAACCTTTTCCAAGGCCCTCAAAGGCCCAGCGCATTGCCGGACCGCCGGCGGGCCATTCTTTCAGCAAGTTGGTTTCATCGTATTGCCCATCCCGCAAGGGCCCCCGCCAGTTGTTCACGGTTTGGGCCTGCGCCAGGCAGGGAAAAAATAGACAGGCCGATAAAAAAACGATGATGGTTTTCTTCATTGTGTTGGTTGTTAGGGAATTAAAACATTGCATATATGTTCATATATAGCGAATGTATAAAAATACGACATTCGTGGCCGTCGGAATGGGCTTTTAACATTTTCTAACAACAATTTATCATCTGTCTAAATAAAAACCCAGGGTTTGCAATCTGCCGCAATACTTTGTAAATTGGCTGACTTTCACTTGGTTTCGTTTGTTGAATGATTCAGTCATTAAAACCCAGCACAGTATGAAAGACAAGACCATCGGATTTATAGGGGGTGGAAGGATCGCCCGGATTTTTTTGGATGCGATGAAACCCCATAAGGAAAGGCCGCAGAACATTGTGGTATGCGATACCGACCCCCGGGTACGCGGACAACTGGAAGCGCGTTTCGGAAGCATGATCCTGGTCTGCGACGACCATGCAGCAGCCGCCGAACAGGATATTGTTTTTATCGCACTACATCCCCCTTTGATACCCGAAATCATGGGGCAGATCAAAAGGCACGTTCAACAGAATGCGGTGGTGGTATCCCTGGCTCCGAAGTGGACTGTAACCAGACTGTCTGACCTGCTTGGCGGGTTTTCGCGTATTGTCCGCATGTTGCCCAATGCCCCGTCCGTCATTCATAAGGGGTATAATCCGGTTTTTTACCCCCCCGGTATAAAAGAAGAGGACAGAATATTGCTCCGGGAATTGTTTGGCTATTTTGGGGAATCACCAGAAGTGGAGGAAACCAAAATTGAGGGATATGCCATTATAACGGGTATGGGCCCCACCTATCTTTGGTTCCAGCTTTATGAACTGCTCCACCTGGGGCAATCCTTCGGATTGTCCGAGAAAGAACTGTCCGATGCATTGCCTGCCATGGTGAAAGGCACTGTGGACACCATGTTCGGGGAATATTCCCGGGAAGAGGTGCTCGACCTGATTCCAGTCAAACCCATCGGAGAACATGAAGCGGAGTGGACCGGTGTTTACCGGGAGAAACTGACCGCCTTGTACGCCAAGATCAAACCCTGAGCTACCAGGCCTCCTTGACGATCTTATTTTTGGAAACGCCCAGGTCGCCCAGGTGTTTCTCCACGGCATCCATCATGGGCGGGGGTCCGCACAGATAAAAATATCCGCTGGTCCCATCCAGGTGTTGCTCCAGGAATTCCTTGGTAATGAGTCCGTGGGCGTATCCTTCCTTTTTTTCTTCCGACAATATATGGGTGAGGTTGTCCCCGAGGAAATATTCCAGTTCTTCTTTCAGGATGATGTCCGCCAGGGTTTTGTTTGCAAAGATCATCTTGTTGTTTCCGACCTCCTTCTTGCGGCTCAGGTCTCTCAGCATGCAAAGAAACGGGGTCACCCCGGCGCCTCCGGCGATGAACATTCCTTCCCCCCTGTACCGGATCGCCCCGAATATTTCATGCAATATCAGCTCGTCCCCCGGCTCCATGTCAAGCAACTTATCCGTGGCCCCGTCGTGCTCCGGGTAAGTCTTTATGACAAACTCCAGGTGATTGTGATCGGGCAGGGAGGTGAAGGTAAAAGGCCGCGATTCGTTTTGCCAGCCATTTTTATTGATGGCCATTTCGGTGGCTTGTCCGGGCACGAAGGTGTAGTTTTCGGGTTTTTCTGTAACAATTCTCAGGGTGTCGTGTGTTACATGGTCGATGGCCAGAATCTTCACATAGTGTTTTTCCATTGGTTTGCTGCTTTTTTATGGTTGAATAGATGTTGTCGGATGCCAGGTGTTAATGGTTCTTTTGATTATTCTCACGCCCTCTCTTCAGGCGGTGGCGCCAAAGAAGGTACAAGCCGGCGATCAGGATGGGGAGGACGATAAAAAAGACGATGTTTCCGGTCGAATCGAAAAAATCAACGGGTTTGCTGTCCGTCGGAATATGGGTCGGCACCTGGGCCAGGGTCCGTTCAGAAAACAAAATGAGCAGGAACAGAAAAAGATACCGCATCTCGGATGTTGGTTTGTTTAACAAACGCCTTTCGCAAATATAACATCCTTGCGGTTGTTTGGTTCAGTTGGCCGAAAAAGCTTTTTTTCAGAGGCTCCCGAAAATGATTCCGGCAATGGTGGAAAGCACCACCACGATGCCAATGTATACCATGGTTTTCTGTGTTCCCATCACGCTTTTGATTACCAGCATATTGGGCAGCGAAAGCGAAGGCCCCGCCAGCAATAAGGCCAGGGCCGGGCCTTTTCCCATTCCCGAGGCCATGAGCCCTTGCAAAATGGGTACCTCGGTTAAAGTGGCAAAATACATGAATGCCCCGAGAACGGAAGCAAAAAAATTGGCGAGTATGGAGTTGCCGCCGACCAGCCAGGCCACCCAATGGTTTGGAACCACGCCGGGAATGGAGGTGTCGCCATGGGTGGAACCCAGCAAAAATCCTGCAATGACCACACCGATTGCCAAAAGGGGAACGATTTGTTTTGTGAAACCCCAGCTGGAAAGGATCCATTCCCGGTTTTCCCCGTCGGGTGATTTGTCGTTCAGGCTGATGGTGCTTACGGCGGCGATGGCCACCACTATGGTTATCAGGGGGTTTGAAAATACAAAGGCGCTGACCATTGTGATCCCTGCCCCGGTCAGCACCTGCCAGGCCTTTAACTTCAGGATGTAGATCATTGAGTACACCAGGACCAGTCCGAAGACCCCCGTGATGGCCCATTTATTGGCGTATATGAGAAACCAGAGGCTTGATGTGTCGCCTTCGGCCGGACGGCCCCAGTTGGCAAACACCAGAATGATGACCAGCGTAAAGAAATGGAGGGCTGTATGCCAGAGCGGACGGCTTTCGGGAACCTCAGGAAAATTCATTTGCTCGGCTGCTTTGGCCTTTTCCTCCTTGCGGTAAATCGTGGCCATAATAAGTCCGGTAAGGATGGCAAAAGCAACGGCCCCGATCACCCTGGCCAATCCGATCTCAAATCCAAGAACGCGTGCAGTAAGAATAATGGCGAGGATGTTGATCGCCGGTCCCGAATAGAGGAAAGCCACCGCCGGGCCCAGTCCCGCTCCGCGTTTATGAATACTTGAAAACAAAGGCAGGATGGTACAGGAACAAACCGCCAGGATGGTTCCTGAAACGGAGGCCACCGTATAGGCGACCCATTTTTTGGCATTGGCTCCAAAATATTTAATAACAGAGGCCTGGCTGACAAACACCGAAATGACCCCGGCAATGAGAAAGGCCGGGAGCAGGCAAAGGATCACATGTTCACGGGCATACCACCTGCTCAGGTCAAGGGTGGCGTCGATGGCGGTACGGAAGGTCGGGCTTTCGACGGGCATATAAAAAATGGCCAGAAACACCACCACCATCACCGCAAGAATCCTGATCTCTCGTTTATATTCCATGTCAAACCAAATGATATTTCGGGGAAAGCCGAAATGTAACCACAAAAAAATTATATATAAAACAGATAGATATAGTACATTCCCGTTAAAATAAAGACAACGGAAACCACCCGCCTGAACCAGAATTCAAAGGTCTTCACCTTGTCATATACTTTGCCAACCTTTCCAAAGGCATAAGCCAGCATCCAGGCAAAAATGACAACGGGCAATCCTGTGGCAATGGCAAAGACCACCGAGAGGTAGAGGCCACCCGGACTGGCGATGGTCATGGGGATCAGCATCATGAAATAAAGCACCCCGCTGTATGGGCAGAATGCCAGGGCAAATACAATCCCCAGCAAAAGGGCGCTCCAGATGTTGCCTTTCTTCCCTCCCTCCATATTGTTTGTTAGTCCGGACAGGCCCGGGATTCTGATTTTCAGCACACCCAGCATGAAAATCCCAATGAGTATCAAAGCCGGTCCCAGCAACTTTTCTCCCCATCCGAGGAAGATATTGGAGATTTTGAATTGGCTGGCCCCGAAAAACAGAATGACCGCCAATCCCGTGTAGGTTATCGCCCGACCAAGGGTATAAGCGAGCCCATTGTAAAATACCCGGTGGCGGTTCTCGATGTCACGGCTGATGAAACCGATGGCCGTAATGTTTGTCGCCAGGGGGCAGGGACTGATGGCAGTCATCAGTCCCAGCACCAGGGCGGTAACGAAAGCGTATTCGGTATTTTCAAGAATGCTGTGAAAAAACTCCATTTGCCTGTTGCTAGGGTTTCAGGAGGGGATCGATCACTTTTTTGATTTCCTGGGTCAACCTGTCGGAGTTGCGGGCGTGCATGAAGCCCTGAGAGGTGATGTCCACACGCTGGTCACCGCTGATTACCAGGAGGCTTTGACCGGTGGCTCCGCAACGTTCTGCGATGGCACGGCTTTCCTCATCTTCCAGGTTCACACTTCCAAAGGTCACTTCGCCCCGGGCAACCTGGTCGGCATAAAGGGTCTCAACGATCCGTCTGGATTCGTCCTCCACGCTTCTGCAAGTAGCGCATCGGCGGGAATAGTGGAAATAAAACACTTCCACTTTGGGCTTGATGACCTTGGTGGTGTTTTTGGCTTCGGTTTGGTGAACGGGCACAACAGCGGCCAGCGTCGCAATGAAAATGCCCAGCATGAAAAGAATTCCAGTTTTCTTCATCGTTCTTTCTGTTTTTGTAAATGCAGATTAATTTCCGGAATCGTTGGCTCC
Organism: Bacteroidales bacterium; assembly: GCA_041690235.1. GTDB lineage: Bacteria > Bacteroidota > Bacteroidia > Bacteroidales > UBA7960 > SLSG01. The sequence goes on along the minus strand of JAWLHS010000018.1, from coordinate 12,776 downwards.
GGCAATGGCTTTTTTGATTTCATCGGATGAGGGAACCCGGCCTTTGATCACTACTTTATCACCGATCACCAGTGCCGGGGTCATCATCACCCCGTAGTTCATGATTTCCACAATGTCTTCAACCTTCGAGACCGTGGCGTCAATGCCGCTTTGTTCGACGACCTCGCGGGTCATTTTTTCCAGGGTTTTGCATTTGGGGCATCCTGTGCCCAGAATTTTTATATCCATGGTTCAATGTGTTGTTCAGGGGTTTTTCCCCAGAGTTTACCATTTGTTTATTCGTGAAAGAAAGCCGAAAACAAGGTTTTGGCCTCCTCCCAGTTTTGGCGGTTTACGCAATACTTGATATAGGGTGGGTTGATTTCCCCCTGTATCAGTCCAGCCGTCTTCAACGCCTTCAAATGCTCCGAAAGGGTGGACCGGGCAATGGGAAGTTCCTCCGCCATATCCCCGCTGTAACAGCACTTTCCCAGGCTGTCTGCCAGGTAATTCATGATATAGATCCTGACCGGGTGGGCCAGGGCTTTGGCATACATGGCCATTTGATTCTGGGCGGCGGTATAGGGCTTTTTCCTGGGTGTCATTTCTAAATCATTTCGGGGTTTGGCGAAAAACGAAACAAATGTAAGTAATAAACCAGACAGCACAAGGTTTTTTTGATTTTTTTTTCGATCAGAAAGGCCAGGAGTAAATCGTCCCATCCGAATAAAACGGGAGAATTGCGCATAGAAAAAGCAATCCGGACAGGCAGGCGTCGGCAACGGCCAGGGGTTTGGCCTTTATACGTTTTGTATAAAGGATCAGGCTTGTTCCCGTCCGCAGGAGCAACTGGAGAATGAAGAAAAGAAAAACGGGAATGGCCGCAGGATTCGCTTCCCGGGCCGCGTTGAATTCTCCCTGAACCATGAACGAAAAGGCCCTGGTCAACCCGCAGGAAGGGCAGGGCTCACCTGTGACCTGGCTGTGCACACAGGGAATGAATACCCTGGCCTCTCCCGGTATGAAAAGGGCGACATAAAGAAAACCGGTGAGCATTACCAGGACGAGCGCCAGGTTCAGGGTATGGTAGGGGTGGGGCAATTTATTCTTCAACCTGTTCTTCAATTGCATCCATTGCCTTTTCATACCTTTCGTTCACCGCTTCCAGGCGTTGTTGTTGTTCTTCGGTCAATTTTGGCCCGATCCTGAAAAGGGTGGCCGACAAGCTCGCTGCCCGGAGGGACACTGCCGAATAAGTGACCAGGGCGGAGAGCTCCCCCCTTTCGGCCTGTCGTGCAAGCCGGGCCAGGTCATCGACGACTTTTTCGTACTCACCCAAAACATAATCAAACTCCTCGTCAGAGATTTCTTCACCCCAATCATGAACCTCCGGGTCAAAACCTTCGGTCCCGCTGAATCGCCTTTCGAGCTCTTCTCCGAACTCCTTCAACGACTCTTCGATTTCTTTTACAGACTCCTCATCTGATGATTCCACCATTCGTTCGATTCGTTCCCTGAAGGGATGCCCCTCACGGGATACCCCACCCAAAAAGATGCCCCAGATGGCGGCAATGCTGGTGGCTAGAATGGAAACCACGAGTGCGGCAATGATCAGTCCTTTGGCTCCGTTCCCCTGGTTTGCCTGCACCAGGGCGACAACGCTCAAAATCACGGCGATAATGCCGGGTACCAGGGCGATGAGTCCGATGCAGGGAATGAAGGCCACGATAAGGGCCAGTATTCCGAGAATGAGTCCCGCGATTCCCAATGCCTCTCCCGCACGGGTTCTGGGAGTAAGTTCTGGTGGTAAATTCTGGTTGGTTGGTTCCATTTTTTACTTTTTTTTGTCCCCCTGATGGAGAGATTATATGTAAAAACCGGATTGAAAGGGTTGAAAGTTAATCAAATTTTTGGCTTATTCTGCCACGATGCTTTCAATTTTCGAGCGAATTTCAGACAAAGCATCGCTGATCTCTGATTCGGGTGAGATGTAATTGTAATCGCCCCAGAAGCTGTAATCATATTCCGTGTTTTGTTCCGCAAACACGGTATGGGTTTTCATGGTTTCATCCTTGTCGAACCGGCTGACTCCCTCCGTTTCAATGTGGAAAACGGCATGTTCAAAAAAAGCAAGGTAGCTGTTGCTGAACCATTTGCCCTTGAGCCTGAAACGCAGTTTTACTTCACCCCTGACATGTTCCAGGTGGTATTTCCCATCAATTAACTGGTACCTTACGGTATACTTCACCTGCTCAATATTGGCTGCATAATCGCGGCTTCTCCTTTTGATGAACAGGTATTGTTCATTGTTGACATATTTGGGGTTTACCTCGAACTCGGCCCCCACAAAAGCCAGGGTTTCCATATCGACGTATAAAATACCCATATATAGCGCCTGGTTGATATTTTCGGACTGTTTAAACTCTATGGCATAGGTGCTTCTGGAGTTGTACGATACAATATCCGCCTTGGTGAACCGGTACATCCCCGCTGATTCAGGATCCAGAAAATCCGGAATGTTTCTCATGAAATCCAGTTCCAGGGAACTGCCAATCCCGGCCTCCAGCTTTAATTCCAGCGAGTCAGTGGCTTCGATGTTGGTGATATGCCTCGATTGAAGAAGCTTGACTTGATCATTGTCTGTAAGGCTGGTATAGGCTGGTTTATACACCCTGAATACGGCTTCCGAGTAGCGCATCAGCTTTTTATTCCGCTGAATGCCCTCCCGGTAAAAGCTGGTCAGGTAAACCGGTTTATTGCTGAAGTTTTCTTTTCGTTTGGAAAGGGCTTCCCTGATAATGGCACCGGGGTCGTAATACCGAATGATGACTTCCTGCATGGAAATATAGTCGGTCTCCAGGAAAACGTCTATGTTCCTTCCCCGCAAAAGCCGCAACGGCATTTCTTTGGGTTTGTATCCCATATAGGAGAAGCGGACCACGGTATCGATCTGTGAATAGGGCAATTTCAGGGCAAAGGTTCCCTCCAGGTTGCTTGCAATGCCGGTGCCTTTCCCCGGGATGCTGATCGATGCGTAAGGCAGGGGATTGCCCGTATCATACTCAAGCACCCGGCCCTGTATGGTAAAAAACTCCGGGAGCCTGGCTTCCTCGACGGTGCTTGTATCCGGCACAGTTTCGGTGGTAAGCTCCGGGGCTTCTTGCTGGTAGATGAGAATGTGTTGTTCCAGCACCCTGAACTGCAGCGTAGTGTCATTCAGAATCTCCGTCAGAAAGACGCGCAGGGGGTGGCTGCCTTTCTGAATGCGAATACGGCGGTCGTTGTCGATGAGCTCGCTATCGTAGACGAAATAATAGCCTGTTTGTCGCGAAATCTGGTTCAGGGCGGCATAGGTCGTGGTCAGCTGCCTGGGCAGGGTGATGACTTTCTCCAGAATGCGCTCTTCGGCATCATCGTTTTCGTCGGATGGAACCGGTGTTTGCCCTGGATCGGTCCGCTCCGGGTTTGGGTGGTTGGGGAGGTTTGCTGCCGGGAGGCTCAGGTGTGGGGCATCTTCCCCTGAAAACGGCCCGGCTGGAAAACCGTAAGCTGGAAACAGCCAGACCCCGAGAAACAGGGCCAGCAGACCGGCCGGTACGCCCGAAGCGATTCTTTGGTTCAGACAGGTGTATGGTCTCTTTTTGTTCAACTTTTGGGTTTTGGAAAACCAGGCTTATGCACCGGGTTTGAATTCGATCACCGAACCCTCCTTTTCTTCTGTTTGCAGATTCATGGACAAACTGATGAGTTCTATGATGGTGGGAAGGGTGCTCTGGTAAAAGGTGACAGTAAGCCTGCGCTGGCTGGCCTCGGGCACAACCTCAAGCCTGGAGCCGAAGTTTCTGTTTATGACCATAAGGATGTTTTCAAGTGTTTCATCCTTAAAATGCATTCGATTTGTTTTCCACTCGGATGCGCTGTTGTCACCGGCCCGAAACTTAATGAACCTGTTTTCTGAGAAGGACAGGGTTTCCCCGGCCTCCACGTCCATGCGCTCCGAGGGTTTTTTTCTTGTACTGACCCTTACTTTTCCTTCTTCCACATAGAGTTCAAAGTCATTTTCGCCGGTTGATCTCACATTGAACGATGTTCCCAACACTTCGACAATGGCCGGCTCTGTTTCAATGATGAAAGGCTGGGACGCATCCCGGGTCACGTCAAAAAAGGCTTCTCCTTCTAGGCTTACCTTCCGTTGTCTGGCAGTAAACTGCGTGGGATAAGCAAGCTGGGTGTTTTCTGCCAGGTACACAACGGATCCGTCGTGAAGGAATTGCACCAGGGTCTGCTTGTCGGCACTTGAGTTTATGCTCAACAGGTTTTGACTCGGGCCTGTCCGCAAGCCGGTATACAAAAGGGTGCCGGCAACTGCCAGAAGAAGTAAAGAGGCAGCCCATCTCACCCAAACCGGGACAAAGGCCTTGCGTTTTTCCGATTGCCGGGTTTCAGTCAGCAATCCGTCGGCAGCCAGCCGGCTGCTCAGGTTTTCCCAGGCCTTGTCGGTGTCTACGCCGGTTTGCCTGTTTTTTGTTTCCATCATGTCCCAGTATTTCGAAAGCTCATTGAATAATGAGCGTTTGTCCGGATCTGCATGAATTGCTTCCAGGGCCGCGCTCTCTTCTTCCGCGGCCATATCCCCGCTGAGGATACGAGCCATCAATTCAAAATCCCCGTTATGTTCTTGTGTTGCGTTCATGTGTTTGTATACTAATAGGCAAACTCCCTGTATTTTTTTAATTTGACCCTGAACAGTTGAAGGGCTTTTCCCATATTGGCCTCCACGGTTTTCACCGAAATGGACAACTCACGGGCAATCTCCTGATATTTTAGTCCCTCGAACCGACTCATTCTGAATATCAGACCGCACCTCTCAGGCAGTTCGTGAAGGGTTTGGTCGATGATTCTCTGAAGGTCTTTGGCCTCCAGGATCCCATCCTGTGTGTCCTGGTTCTCTTTCGTGCCGCCCGCCATTACCTTCATGGCATACCTGCGTTTCACCCCTTCGTGTTCCAGGTATTTCAGGCAATTGTTCCTGATGGACTGGAACAGGTAACCTTTCAGGGTTGTTTTAATGAGGAGCCCTTCCCTGTTTTTCCAGTAGTTATAAAAGAACTCCTGCGTAATCTCCTCCGCCGCATCCATGTCTCCCAAAAACCCCGCGGCATAACGGCATAAAGGGGCGTAAAACTCCCTGAAGAGTGACTCAAAAGCGGCCACTTCGTTGTTTTGTGCCCTTTTTTGGGTGCGCGGGTTAAAAACCTTCATGCCGATGGATTTCAATGCCATAAAGATAAAACGATTTTAATCCAATTTCCGTACCAAAGGTCCCGCTTATTAAAAAGGAGCAACCCGGGGGCGGCCCGGAGGGTGGCCGCGCGCGCCGGGCAATCTACTCCACTAAACAAGTGGGGGAGGACTCCCCCGCTTGCTGATCAATTTTCCAGTCTCTTGTTTAGTTTTTGAATGGCAGACTCAATCGATTCCTCGGGCTCTATGACATTATAATTGCCCCAGAATTCCTGGTCAAAGTATACAGGCACCTGATCGGCAAGGATGGTGTTGGGTCTGAAAGATTCCCTGTGGGCCATGCGATTCACATCTTTTGAATCCCTGTTGGTAATGGCCATCTCCGCCATGATGCTGTAAGGGGTTCGGAAAATCCGCCGCCTCCCGTCGGCAAAGAATTCCAGTTCACTCCTGACATAGTTTATGTGGTATTTGCCATCGATTTCCTTATAGGTAACCAGGTAATTCGTGTTGGTCGGGGTAAACCTCATCCGGGCAGGCTTCTTCATGATAAAATTCTGGGCCGCCTTATCTTTATCGCTCAGGTCAAGGCTGAATTCGGCCATGGTGATGGCCAGGGTTTCGGTTGAAATGTACAGCTTGCCCTGGTAAAGCGGGAATGGAAGTTTTGCCCTGGGTTCGAAACCAATCACATAATTGGTCTCGTTATCGATCCTTACCATGTCGAGCAATTCATATTCGTAATATTTCAGGGTTTCTCTTGAAAGCAGAACATCCGGGTTTTTTACGATGTCGAGCAGCATGGAAACATGCGGTCCTCCCTGAAGTTTCACGATCAGGGTGTCGGCTTTTTTTACGTCACCGCTCTTGCGGCCCTGAACGATCTTCATGCGGTCTGACTGGTACTGGTGCTTGTACGGCACCTGGTAAACATCGACCACGGCTTCGGAGATTGAAATGTAATCCCGCCGTTGTTTGATGGCCTCGCGGTAGAAACCGGTTAATTTCAAAGGTTCTTCCGGGTAATTGACAAAAACCTTGTCGATGGCCTGCTCCACAAGTGCCCTGGCATCGTTTGGCTGGATGACCACTTCCTGCAATAAAACAGAAAAGGCTTCAAGCAGAAAAACCCTGTCCTCACCCAGGCTTTCTTCTATCACGAACTGGGACATGCGATAGCCCAGGTGGGAGATTGAAAACCGTTCCGCATCAAGGCTTTTGTCCACTTTGAGGGTAAACACCCCGTCAAGGTTGGCCACTGTCCCAATTGAGGTACCCGGAACGAAAACACTGGCAAACGCGATCGGTTTCTGGGTTTTGGCATCTTTGACCACTCCATGAATGGAGTGGAAGGACTGGGCCCCTGTCTGGGCAAAACCTGCTGTCATCAGTCCGACGACAGCAAGCAGGCCCAGGGTAATTGATTTGATCAGATTTGTTTTCATGGTTGGATTGTTTTAAAATATCAAAGGTTTGTTTTCATTCAATAGACCGGAAACCATGGGTTATACCCTGTCGAAGGAGACTGTTTTTTTTGAAAAAGCGGGTTTAGGCTGTCCGGGCTGATGGTAAATCAGCTTTTTAAAGAAAATCCAATGGTGCCGGGATCTTATTCCCGTTCAATTCTGCGGTTCAGTTTTTGAATGGCAGATTCGATCGACTCTTCGGGTTCGATGTAGTTGTAGGCCCCCCAGAACTCATCCTCAAAATAAACGGGGACCATATCGGCCAGGATGGTGCTGGGCCGGAAGGAATCCCTTGCGGGGAACCTGACAACGTCCTCGGTTTCCCGTTTGGTGATGGCCATTTCGGACATAACGGTATAGCTTGTGCGGAAAATCCGTCGCCTCCAGTCTGCAAAAAACTCCAGCTCACTTCGAACGTAGTTCAGGTAGTATTTTCCGCCATCCTCCTTGTAGGTGATCAGGTAATTGGTGGCAATGGGGTTGACCCTGAGCCGCAGTGGCTTTCTGACCACCAGGCTTTGGGCTGCTTTGCTCCGGTCTGACAGGTCCAGGCTGAATTCTGCCATGGTGAAAGCCATGGTCTCCACAGAAATGTAGAGCTTGCCGTGATACAGCGGATAAGGCAGAACCACCCGGGGTTTAAAGCCGATCACATAGTTGAGGGCATCATCAATTTGTACCACATCCAGAAACTCATAGTCGTAATAGGGGAGGCTTTCCCTTGATATGAGCACATCGGGGTTTTTAACGATGTCAAGCAGCATGGCTACATGCGGCCCCCCTTGTAGTTTCACGGCGAGTGTGTCGGCTTTTTTAACATCGCCGCTTTTTCGTCCCTGAATAATGCGGGTCCGGTCGGTAAATGCACTACTGGTATAAGGCGTCTGGTAAACTTCTACCACGGCCTCGGATATGGATATGTAATCCCGGCGTTGCTTAATGGCTTCACGGTAGAAAGCCGTCAGGCGTTGGGGAACCTCCGGATAATTCTGGGCAATCATGTCAATGGCTCTTTCCACCACCGATCTGGCATCGGTAGGGCGGACAACCACTTCGGGCAGAACCATCGAATGGGGCTCCAGAAAGAACTCCGTACCATGGGTCAGATTCAGCTCAATGGGGAAACTGGACACACGGTAACCCAGGTGGGAGATGGCAAATTCGTCTGCCTGAAGCGACTTTTCCACCTTCAGGGTAAAGATGCCATTCAGGTTGGTGACCGTTCCGATCGATGTACCCGGCACATAAACACTGGCAAAAGCAATGGTGTTATTGGTTCGGGCATCTTTCACAATGCCGTTGATGGTATAAAATGAGGTATCGTCAGATTGGGCGAAGCCGGCCGTTACGAATACAAGGACGGTCAGTATGCCCGTGATGATCTTTTTAGTGGCAGCTAAGTTCATGGCTCAAATATTTATAGTGAATGAATGAAAAGGGAGGGTTTTGGATCCCGGCCCTTCTTTTTAACCAAAGACCGGTTGAACCCCTTCTTACCCTATCCGACGCCTCAAAAACCCGATTTAAAGATAGTAAAAAAATGTCTGGCCTGCCATAAACGACAAAAGCAGCCGTCAAGCTGCCCTTGTCTTATTCAAAACGCGGAGATCAGAATTTTAAAGTTCTTCGGCATCGATATCGACGCTTGTGTTTTGCTGGCTGACGACCGTTACATCCATAACCATGCCCAAGACCCCGGTAAACAAACCATCCAGGCTGGTTGTGACCACCAGGTCGTAGGTGCCGGGAGCAAGAAAGGGAATCATGAAATGCCCCTCTTCGTCGGCCATATCGCTGGAGATGGCATTGGGAAATCGCGGGGTGTCGGGCAATGGATCAGCGGCTTCGCTTTCCTGATAGGTGCCCGCTTCATATGCATAAATGACGGCGTCATATTCCTCCTCCAGGTTGATTATCGTTCCGGAAATGTTGCCGGCCTGATCATCAACCACAAGACGGATGGTGGGCTTCAGTATGAACAAACCGGATTGGCCGGCCACTACCACCGATTTTCTCACGTCGAAGTCGGCCGTTACGTGCACTTCTCCGTTGACGGGTATCGTAAAATCCCCCGTGGCCTTGTAACCGGTCTGTGCCCCGCTCGGAACAAACAATGGTACGGTGGTGCCATCAGCGAACTCCAGATAGCATCCCGGGTTGGAATGGTTTCCTTGTTCGGAATTGACGGGGGCATCCAGTAAAAACCGGATCTGGGTATAATTGCCGGCTGTCAGTTCAGCGCTGGCCATCAGTTCCGAAATGCCGTGACTGAGTTCAAGGAGGTTGTAGGTCACCGGACCGTCAAAGTCTTCAATGACCATCCAGTTTTCCTCACCCATGTGGATCTGGACCTCGGTCACCGTGATGAATACCCCGGTGATATCAAATTGGTCGATGGGTGCATCTGTGATGGAAAGATGCATTACCCCGGTATTGCTTCCTGTTCCGGAATTGTCCTCGCAGGCGGTCATCAGCGCGATGGACAAACCGGTGATCATTAAAAGGGAAAAAAGAATACGTTTCATAACGATTGGTTTTAATTTAATGGTTTAACGCGGTCACATTCCATAGACGCAAGAACCATCCGAATGGTTGGAATCGGGTTCGTTTTTTTTTCTGGTTCCGGTTACCGGATGATGTGGTTCAGCGAAAAGGAGAGCATCAGGGCGGCATTCTGGGTGTGGTTCAGGTAAGCGGGCACAGATTCATTCCCTGAAAACACGTTGTTGAGCCCATATTTGGCGTACACGCCCGTGCCGAAAGACAATCCGGGTTTCAGCGGAAAAACATATTCATACCCCAGGATGAACCCGTAGTCCAGCTTTGCGTATTCGGCCGAAACATTGACTAGCGTGACGTCCAGCTGCTTGTTCGCTCTCCTGAGCGAGCCGGCGTATAGTCCGGCGGCAATCTGATGCGGACTTCCGTGAACACCCGGCTGATATTGCCAGACAAGGGCCAGGTTGTGGTAATCCAGGTTGAGGCTTGTGGAAACGTATTTTCCGTTTACATATTCGTTGTAGCGTTGCCTGCTCTGGGAGAGGAAATACCATTCAAGCCTCAGGGCGGATTTTTCACCCAGGTTGGTCCCCGCCCTGAAACCAAGATTCTGACCGAATGAGACACCGGTGTCGGTGAGGTCACTCCTTTTTAGTCCCTCGATGGTCTTGGTATTAAGCAGCCAGGTATTGGCAAAATGCCCGCTCAGACCGATGGTAAATTCAGAAAAAACTTTTTTCCCGTCGGATGGGCGGGTGGCTTCTGAACGGGTGTACCGGGTGTTGATCCCGGCCACCATTCTGTCCCTATCGATGGCCCCGGGTCGTGCAGGCATCCTGATAAAAGCCGGGCCTTTGTCCGGGGTCTCCTTGAATGTTGGGGCGGATTCCTCAATGTCCGGCATGGTCAGGGCCATCGCATGTGAAGTCGGACTGGTGATGGGGGTGGATTCTTCAATGCCCTGTGTGGCCAGGGCCCCCGCATGGGCAGTTGGATTGGCGGTCGGCAGATCCGGCGGTGGTGGGGGGGTGACTTCTGAGGGTTCCTCTTCGCCGGCATCACCTGTCACCTGATTGGTTTGTGTAAGGTTGCCGGAAAGAAAATACCAGCTTCCCGCTGCAACCAGCAATAATACAGAGGCGGCAAGCGCCAGTCGGTGGTACAACGGCCTGACTTTGGCCGTTGTCAGGCCGGCATCCAGTCTAGCCCAAACCGCATCCACATCCAGGTCATTCTGGATGGCATCCCACACCTCGCCAGGGGGCGTCTCAGGCTGGGATTCTACGGTTGATTTATACCATTTTTCAAAGTCCATCAGGCGTTCGTTTCAGGTTTTGTCTGACCACTTTTCTCATTTATTGGCCTTTCTTCCCCACCCAGTCCATCAATAAATTGCGGGCCCGGCTGTATTGAGACCTGGAGGTGCCTTCGCTGATATCCAGTTCGAGGGCGATTTCCCTGTGGGTGTATCCCTCAAGGGCGTAAAGGTTGAATATGGCGCGTGCTCCTGCGGGCAAACGCGAAACCTGCTTCAATATCTCCTTTGCCTGCATCTGGCCCAGGGCGGTTTCGGGTATGGCAACCTCCGGTGCTTCGGCCGTATCTGTCAGATAATTGCCCAGCCGCGCGTCCTTCCTTAGCTGGTCTATGGCCGTATGGGTCACAATACGCCGGATCCAACCCTCCAGGGAACCCTCCCCCTTATATCCTGATATCCCTTTAAAGATCTTCAGGAAGGCTTCGTGCAGTATGTCCTGTGCCTGTGCCCTGTTGTTGGCATAACTCAGGCAAATGCCATACATCATGCGTGCAAAACGACGGTACAGGATTTCCTGGTACTTGCGGTCATTTTGCTGGCAACCCTTCACGATCTCCGCATCTGAATAAAGGTCAACCTGCATATGATGTTTTGTGTGAACCTGACTAAGAATCCGATTGTATTTATTAAACGCCGGTCAGGTTCCTGAATTGTCTTTAGTCGATTACCATGGTAAAGGCATTGGTGATCCTGTTTGCGGTCATATTAAAAATGGGCAAATTGGATGCATTGTCGATCAGAATGATGTTTTGCCCCCCCTCCTGTACGGTTGATGCGCTCATAATCATGCCCATATGAACCAGCCTGAACACCGATTCGACGTCCAGTTCAATCCGGGCTGTTGAGGGATTATCTTCTCTGAGCACCACATTTTGCTGGTTTTGCCCCTTCCCTGTAATTCGTATCCGTTCAGAAAAGCGGTATTCAAAACGAACGGGGATGTCCTCAAACGGTCCTCGCTGCAGGGACCCATGCAACACAAGGGCTGGATGTTCGTCCGTTCCCAGGTGGAGAATAATCTCCATGTGGTGATATATTCCCTGTGGGATGTCAAAATGTACATTCGTGTTCATGGTCTCATCTCCCAGGTCGGCAACAATGGCCTGGCCCGGGTTGGACGTAAAGAACACATCCTCTCCCTGCTCCCTGCGTCCCTCAAACTCGATGGATGAAATGACCAGGGTGCCGCGATTCATCACAAAAGGTCCCCTGAAATCGTCCTTGGAGGCGGATTGTGATTTATCTTCCTGTAGGGCGTAATCTGTCATCCCGAACAAAAAATGAACCTTGGCCGGCCTGGTGAGGGGATCTTTTGTGCAGGAAGTCAGCATGATGGCATGCGAGAGCAGCAACAGGCATAAAAGGGTTTTCATTGCATGGGTTGTTAAAATGGACTTGCGGGTACAATGGATAGCGGGGACTCCCCTGAACCAGAAGACGATCCGGTACGGTAAAATGTTGGAACAAGCAGGTTAAAAAAACCCCCCGGAGGCCTCGGCTATTCAATTACGATCTCATCAACGAAAATGAATGCCTGGCCTCCTGCACCCAGGTGCCAGTCGGGAATGGTGCCGAAGTTGCCCGCGCGTACCTTGATATAGCGGGCGGTGGCATCCAGTCTGATCCCCACGTCCTTTTGAACCAATGAATAATCGTCCGATGCAACCCCATGCACCACGCTGCCTGCATGCTTGAATGTTTCGCCGTCTGTCGAAACAAAAAACGCCACATCGACCGGCATCCAAATCCATGAACGGATGTCCTGAATAAACCCGGCGCCCAGGTACTTCACCCGCTGCTCCCGGCCCAGATCCACCACCGCTTCGAAATCGCTGTTCTGGTAACCGTGCCAGCCTCCCAACCGCCAGTTTGCGGACCCACGCACCCCGTCAATAAGGGCTTCGGGTCCGCCTCCATGATAATTCGGATGGTAGGGATAAGTGAGTTGAACCGATTTATCCAGGTCCATTTTAACAAAACCGGCTGTTACAGGAAAACTGTATCCAAACCCTTCATGGTAACCTATGGCCTTCAGTGTGGTGGTCTGTTCAAGGGAGAGGGGATGGAGATAAGGCGTGGATTGTCTGTCGGGTGAGGTGCCATCCAGGGTATAGTAGATCCTGGTCCCCGGGAGAATGCCCTTGATGGCCACTTCCTGTTTGTCCCTGATCCGACGGTCTTCCGCCTCAAAAAAGGGGACCGGCAGAATCAGGGCATCCCCTATGACCGCAGAGGGTGCGTCCTTGTCATCACTGCCCCAATCCTTGTTT
>JAWLHS010000017.1:0-21060 GCA_041690235.1 Bacteroidales bacterium | reverse complement strand
TTGGGGTTTTCCGGCGATGTCTTCGATCGGGATTCCGGTCTGGTCCTGGTGGGTGGGGTTGGTGCGGACAAAGCGGAAATTGTTCTCATCCAATACCTCAACGAGGAACAATGCCTCCCGGCTCACGTTGAATATCCGCTCGTAGTCGTCCGATACCCTGATCAGCTCCCTTTCTTTTTGTTTTAACTCTGAGATGTCGGTAATGACCGCAATGGTACCTGCCACCCTTCCCCCCCTGAAGTAAGGAACCCCTGAGATTATGACCGGATTTGCCTTGCCGTTCCGTGAAATAAGTCTTGCTTCGTAGGTATTGCTTTCACCTGCCATGCGCGTATTCCGGGCATGTGTCAGTACCGGGATGTCTTCCTGATGTGTGAATTCCAGGGGCTTTCTTCCGAGAAGCTCTGAAGGAGGATAGTCCAGCAATTCAGCATAGGCGGCATTTACATACTGGAAGACCCCGTCCGAATTGGTGATGGTTAAGCCCTGCCCCATGGCATTCAAAACCTGTTTGGCAAAATCCCGTTCAATGAGCACACTTTCTTCGGCCTGTTGCCTGTCAGTCAGAACGCTTTCGAGCAGGGACTCACATTCGTGAAGACGTTGCCGCAGTTTTCTTCCTTCCCCTGGTACGATATCTTCCAGGGCTTTTACCCTTAAAAGGAGCCGGATGAGCGCCAGAATCTCTTTTTTGTCGGCCGGAAGCGCCAGACAGGCATCCGCTCCTGCTTCAAGGGCACGCACCCCCAACTGGGCTGCGGCATTTTTCCTGGTGACAGCCAGTACCGGCATGGGATGAAGCCTTTCTTTCAGCTGCCTGCAAAGCGCCGGCGCGTGATCTCCGGCAGAAAAAATATCCAGCATGACCAGGTCGGGCGCTTCCGACACACAGACATCCAGGCATCCCTCACCCAGAGGGGGGAACAACAACCGGATGCCCGGAAGAAATTCATTGAAAAGGCTGTGAAAGAACAGGGTTTCTTTCTTAATGGAAGTTACAATCAGAACTTTTCCTGTTGGCCCCATTGTATAATTGGCTCAGCTTCCTTATCTTTTGAATATGTGAATCCAAAAATAAGCTTTTTTTTCAGCAATTTGGGTAATTTTACCAAAGACAAAAACAGGAGATGGTAGTGATTGGAGCGGTAAAAGCCTTGATCAGCAAGGACATAACCCTTGAATGGCGGCAGAAATCTGCCATGGGGGCCTTGTTGTTGTATCTTGTGTCTACTGTTTTTGTATGTTACCTGGCCTTTGCAGGAGTGATTTCGGTTCAGACATGGAACGCCCTTTTCTGGATCGTTATGGTTTTTGCCTCTCTCAACGCCGTTTTAAAAGGATCCATCCAGGAGAGTGAGGCAAGGATGGTTTATTACTATACCCTGGCCTCGCCACAGGCAGTGATAACAGCCAGGATCATTTATAATGCCATGCTCATGTGGGTTCTGTCATTGTTGGGGTGGACCGTCTTTGTGACTTTTCTTGGCAATCCCGTCCAAAATCCGGTCCTGTTCCTGTTCAATATGTTGTTGGGGGTTGCGGGACTTTCATCTGTGATGAGCATGGTGTCAGCCATTGCGGCAAAGGCACGCAATAATTTCACATTGATGGGGGTGCTGAGTTTTCCCCTGGTATTGCCCCTGATCCTGGTTCTGATCAGGGTGTCAGGGGCCGCTATGGCAGGGGAATCCTTTTCCGGGCAACTGTCCAATCTATTGGTTTTGACCCTGCTAACAGCCATCTCGCTTGTTCTGGCAAATCTTTTATTTCCCTATATCTGGAGGGACTGAATATGGAATTTCTTAAGTATAACTGGTGGAAACTTCTTGGCATTGCCTTGCTGTTGTATGTGATTGTAGGCGGATTCCTGTTTGAAGTTCCCCGCTTGCCCGTAATCAGGGAAAGCATTCGCAATGTTTATTTTCATGTTGGCATGTGGTTTGGCATGATGTTTATCTTGTTTGTTTCACTGATCTACAGTCTGCGTTATTTGCTTTTTTCCCGGTCCATCGACGATCAGAAGGCTTTTGCCGCCGTGAAAACCGGATTGTTGTTTGGTACCCTCGGACTGCTTTCCGGCATGGTATGGGCCCGGTTTACCTGGGGCGGTTTCTGGGTGAATGATCCCAAGCTAAACGGGGCTGTGGTGGGAATGTTAACTTACCTGGCCTACCTGGTTTTAAGAGGATCTGTCGAAGGCGCTGAGAGACAGGCCCGATTGGCTGCGGTATACAATATTTTCGCCTTTGTACTGTTTTTCGTATTTATCATGATTCTGCCCCGCCTGGCAGAGGCTTCCATTCATCCCGGAACAGATGGAAACCCTGCGCTTGCTACGGGCGACCTGGACAGCGGCATGCGGAAGGTTTTTTTCCCGGCCATGGCTGCCTGGTTCTTCATGGCCTGGTGGATTTTTTCCATCTATTTCAGGGTGGACAACTTGACCCGGAGGATTGTTGAACGATTTGAAAACCAATAATTCATGATTGAGGAGAATTCCAATATGTTCGTCGTGGTGGCGGTTGTGTCAATCATTGTGCTTGGCATTGCTGCCTTTTTGTTTTACCTTGAGATGCGCCTTGCAAGGGCAGAAAAAAGGATGCGGGACTTGGAAGAGATGCAGGATCCCGGGAGGCGGCCGGATAGGCCGGGCGCGTCGGGATAAATTTTTTTTTAATGAAAAAGACCCAACTCATCGGACTGATTTTTATCGTGGTGGCCATTGGAGCCATCATCAGTACAGTTTATAAGGCAGATACCTATTCCAACTTTGAAGAAGCGCGTCAGCATCCCGGACGTGAATTTCATATCATCGGCGAGCTGGTCACCGGGAAGGCGGTTGAAGAGGTAGTGGAAGGGAACAGCCTGACCCTCCGTTTTTTTTTAAAAGACAACAATGGGGAGGAATCCGAGGTTTTTTACCTGGGCGGCAAGCCGCAGGACTTTGAGAAGTCAGATCAGGTGGTGATGATTGGAAAGTATGCGGACGGACATTTTCTGGCCAGCAACCTGCTGCTGAAATGCCCTTCAAAATACAACCCGGACGATTTGCAGCCGGAGTCATTTGAAACCACCACTTACGACTGATCCCCTGATCTGTTTTTTCTGAACAGATCGGGAAGCCTTTTCAGCAAGGCCGTTTCTTTGAAAACTTCCCGGGCTGGCCTTGCAGGGAACCCAACATAGGTCTTGCCTCCCTCAAGGGACTTTGTTACCCCGCTTTGTCCCAATACAATGGCCCCTTTTCCGATGGTCAGGTCTTTCTGAACCCCGACCTGCCCCCACAGAATCACGTCATCTTCAATCCTCGTGCAGCCGGCGACGCCAACCTGGGCGGCAAACAAACAATTCTTTCCGATGGTCGTATCGTGTCCGATATGAATCTGGTTGTCGAGTTTGGATCCTTTTCCGATTCGGGTGTCTCCGGTCGAGCCCCGGTCGATCGTACAGCATGACCCGATCTCGGCAAAATCTTCAATAATCACACGGCCGCCCGATTCCAGCTTGTCATACCCTTCAGTCCGACGCTTGAAATATAAGGCATCAGACCCGATTACGCTGCCCGAGTGAATGATCACGTGGTCACCAATTACACAATGGTCATAAATGCTGACATTGGAGTGAATCAGGCAGTTATTCCCGATTACGACGTGGTTCCCGATAAAGGCTCCGGGCTGAATGATGGTGTCTTGTCCGATAATGGCATTGGAACTGACCATCCCTGAGGCCTGTTCAAAAGGGCGGAATTTTTTGATCAGCGACACAAAGTCACGGAAGGGGTCCTCCGAGTAAATCAATGCCTTCCCGGGGGGAGGGGCCATTTTTTTGTTAATGATGATGGTGGTGGCGGCAGAGGCAAGGGCCTTGTCGTAATACTTTGGATGGTCAACAAAGGTCAGGTCGCCCGGCCCTACCATATGGATCTCATTGATGCCGGAAACCGGCCAGTGCGGATCGCCTTCGAACGTGGCTCCGACCATCTGGGCGATCCGGGAAAGGGTTTGCGGCGGGTTGAACTGCATGCGATTGATTATTTCACTCTTTCAGAATAGGTCTTCGTCCTGGTGTCAACCCGGATTTTTTCACCGGTTTCTATGAACAGGGGTACGTTCACGATGGCGCCGGTCTCCATGGTGGCAGGCTTCAGCGTGTTGGTGGCGGTATCCCCTTTGACCCCGGGTTCTGAATACACCACTTCCAGGTCCACAAAAGGGGGAAGATCACAGCTCAATGGGGTTTCCGTATCGGCATGATAAACGATTTCCACTTCCTGCCCTTCCTTCATAAGATCCGGGGCGTTGATCAGTTCTTCCATGATCATTACCTGCTCAAAGGTCTCTGAATGCATGAAATGAAAACCATTCTCGTCTTTATAGAGGTATTGGTGGGGGCGGCGTTCGACCCTGGCAACATTGATTTTCACCCCGGCGTTAAACGTATTTTGCAAGACCTTTCCCGTCTTCAGGTTCTTGAGTTTGGTCCGGACAAATGCCCCGCCCTTCCCTGGTTTTACATGCTGAAAATCAACGATGACAAAAAGATCATTGTTGAATTCAATGCACAAGCCATTTCTGAAATCTGCTGTTGTTGCCATGAATGAATTGGTTTATTTTCAGGCTACAAAAGTAATAAAAAAACCGTCTTGACGAAGGCTTGCATGCGGTTTTGGGTCTTACCCCAACCGGATAAAATGATTGCAGCCGGGATAGTCTTCCGGGTTGTGGTTTGATGCAACAACCAGGCTGCGGTTATGGCCAAAAGCCTTCAGTAAATCATGGTACCAGGCGATGCCCTCCCTGTCAAGGTGAGTGCAGGGTTCGTCCAGCAACATAAGCTCCGAACGAACCATAATCGCCAGCAAGAGCTTCACCCGTTGTTTCATACCCGACGAAAATTGTCGTATGGGTTTTTTTACGTTGCTTCCAAGTGTCGAGATTTCCACCAGGTCTTTTATGCTGAGTCCGTCCATGAAGGGCCTGAATTTTTGCTGAAACCGGATCAACTCAGGGATGGTAAATTCCCCGATCAGTTCCATATGGGGCGAAGCCAGGGAAACGAAATGAAACACCTGGTCAGGGGGCACCACCCTGTCATTGAGCATCCAGCGGACATGCCCCTGACTGGGAGTGAGGTAACCGGCCATCATCAGCAAGAGGGTGGATTTCCCCGAACCATTTTTCCCTGTGATGGCTGAGGTGCTTTTCGGCTCCACCCTATGCGTAAGATCCCTGAAGACCCATTTATGGTCGAATTTTTTCCCGGTATGGTCCAGTTGAACCTGCATACGTCTGGCTATTTTTCCTTCAGGGAGTAGCCTTTCATGATGCCCCTTTTGGATGCAGTGATGAAACTGATGATTTCATCGCGTTCCGCAGTGGCGGGCATTTCCGTTTCAATATAGGTAACGGCTTGGGTGACATTCAGATTCTTCAGATAAAGGATGCGGTAAATGTCCTGGATTTCATTGATTTTTTCACCCGAAAACCCTCTTCTGCGCAACCCGACCGAATTGATGCCGACAAACGACAGCGGATCCCGGGCGGCCTTTGTGAAGGGGGGGACATCCTTGCGGATCAGCGAACCCCCCGAAATCATCACGTGTGTTCCGATGTTGACAAACTGATGAACCGCCGACAGTCCGCCGACAATGGCATAATCATCAATATTAATATGCCCGGCCAGGTTAACCGCATTGGCCAGTATACAATGATTCCCGATTACACAATCGTGGGCCACATGGACATAGGCCATTAACAGGCAATGGTCCCCGACCACGGTTTTTAAATTGGCCTTGGTGCCCCGGTTAACGGTCACAAATTCACGAATGGTGGTGTTGTCCCCGATCTCTACGGTGGTTTCCTCCCCGTCAAATTTCAGATCCTGTGGAATGGCGCTGATCACGGCTCCGGGAAAAATGCGGCAGTTTTTTCCGATCCTGGCCCCTTCCATAATGGTTACATTGGATCCGATCCAGCTGCCTTCTCCGATCTCGACATTTTTATGTATTGTTACAAAGGGTTCGATGACCACGTTGGCGGCAATTTTTGCCTGGGGATGAACGTAAGCTAAGGGTTGGTTCATTATGAAAAGCGGATAGGTTATTGTTTTTTGCCAATTTGTGCCATTAACTCGGCCTCCATTACCAGCTTGTTGCCCACATATGCCACCCCTTTCATGTGACAAATGCCGCGCCTGACGGGACTGATCAGGTTCAGCCGCAGAACGAGGGTGTCTCCGGGGACCACTTTCTGTTTGAAGCGGACATTGTCTATCTTCAGAAAATAGGTGGAATAATTTTCCGGATCTTCAATGGTTGAAAGGACCAGGATGCCGCCGGTCTGGGCCATGGCCTCTATTTGCAATACCCCGGGCATCACAGGTTCCTCCGGGAAATGGCCGGCAAAAAATGCCTCGTTCATGGTCACATTCTTCAGTCCGACAACATAAGACTCACCAATCTCAATGATCTTATCGACCAACAAAAATGGTGACCGGTGCGGGAGCATTCGTCTGACCTCGTTGATGTCGTAAACGGGTGGGCGGTTGGGGTCGTAAACAGGAATCTGCTCCTGAAGGGTCCTTTCCTTCATTTTTTTGATCAGCTCCCTGGCAAAAAGCACATTGGATGCATGTCCGGGTTTGCTGGCGATGATATGACCCTTAATGGCCTTCCCGGCCAGGCTGAGGTCCCCTACAATGTCAAGCAGCTTATGCCTTGCTGGTTCATTGGAGAAATAAAGGTCCAGGTTGTTCAAGATTCCCTCTTCCTTAACGGCCACTGATTTTCTGTTAAAGAGTTTGGCGAGCCTGTCGAGTTCCTTCTGTTTTACCGGACGATCTACAAAGACGATGGCGTTGCTCAGGTCCCCTCCCTTGATCAGGTTTTGCTTCAGCAGGAACTCCAGCTCATGAATAAAGACAAAGGTCCGGCAAGGGGCGATTTCCTCTGCAAACTGATTGATCTGGTTCAGGCTGGCATGCTGATGTCCGAGTGCATCCGACTGGTAGTCGATCAAACAGGTAATGCGATAATCGTCGGATGGCAATGCAATGATTTCGCAGTCTTTCTCCTCATGGTAGAAGCGTATGGGCTCCCGCACTTCAAAATACTCCCTGAGGACATCCTGTTCGATGAGTCCCGCTTTTTTTATGGCGTCTGTGTAAAACCTGCTGCTGCCGTCGAGAATAGGGGCCTCCGGACAGTCGACCTCAATGATGGCATTGTCCAGCCCCATCCCGGTGCAAGCGGCAAGCACATGTTCAACCGTTGCGACCCGGACACCATTTTTTTCCAGGGTGGTTCCACGGGATGTGTCTGTAACAAAGTGGGCGTCGGCTTCTACGGTTGCTTCCGGACCGATATCTGTCCGCCGGAAAATGATTCCCGTATTTTCTTTGGCTGGCCTCATCGTGAGGGTAACGATTTTCCCGGTATGCAAGCCAACTCCAGCAACGGTAACCGGGTTTTTCAGTGTTTGCTGTTTTACGGTCATAGAAATGGTTTTGGATCCGGCCGGGCATATGGGCCCGTCCATTCGATACGAACAGGCAAAGATAAGTCTAATTTTTAAAATGGTTCTTTATGCAGCCTTCATTGGAAGGATTCAATCCTTCCCTTCCTGCAGACGTCCAACGGCGGCCTCAAGGGCTTCGATCTTTTTGACCAGGGCTTCAAGGTTGCGGAAATGAACGAAGGCTTTTCTGAACCGGGATGCATCAAATGCGGGAGAGCCCATAAAAACCTGTCCGTCTTTGATGTGACTACTAACGCCCGCTTGGGCCGCGATTTTTACATCATCGCCAATGGTCAGGTGTCCGCTTATCCCTACCTGTCCGCCTATCATGCAATTCCGGCCTATTTTTGTGGACCCGGCCACCCCCGATTGTCCGGCAATCACTGTGTTTTCTCCAATCACCACGTTGTGTCCGATCTGGATCAGGTTGTCCAGTTTGACACCCTGGTGGATTCTTGTAGCCCCCATGGTGGCCCGGTCAATGGCGGTGCCTGCCCCAATTTCGACATTGTCATCGATAATGACGTTCCCAATTTGTTCTACTTTCCGGAATCCGTTTTCTCCCTGCGGGGCAAAACCAAAGCCATCTGCCCCGATGACTGCGTTTGAATGGATGGTACAGTTCTTTCCGATGACACAATCGTCATAGATTCTCGCCCCGCTATACAGGACGGTATGGTCACCGATTGCCACATTGTTCCCAATGTAACAATGGGGGTGAATCTTGACCTTGTTGCCAAGTTTGCAGTTGTCTCCCATATGCGAAAAGGCACCTACGAAAACATCTTTGCCTGTTGTGGTGCTTTCTGCCAGGAATGCAAGGCTTGATATTCCTTTCTGTTCGGGTATGCTGCTTTTGTATAATTCCAGCAGGCTGGCCAGCGATCCGTAGGGGTCTTTGACACGAATAATGGTGCAATGCAGTTCTTTTTCAGGGGTGAAGGAATCCCTGACAAGAACAATACTTGCGTTGGTTTTGTATATATAGGGGGTATATGCCGGATTCGCCAGAAATGTGATGGTGCCCTGGGTGGCTTCTTCAATTTTGGCGATGCGGTTAACCGAAGTCAACGGGTCACCTTCCACCGTTCCCTTGAGATATTGTGCGATTTGTTCTGCGGTAAATTCCATGCAACGATTTGTTTACAAAAAACCATGTCTAAAAGAGCCCTTCAGGAAGCCCGTCACCTGACATGGGAACCCTTCGGCCCCTTCAGCAATGTCAAAAATTTGATTGACTCAGGGTCAAATATCGGTATTTTTCGTTAAATTTGTTTTCCCCCGATGATATTATCCTGTTTGCATTTTGCGTTAAATAGAATAATCAACCGGCTTCTTTCGGTTTTCCGTTTAAATACCTTGGATTCACAAACAAAAACTTCATGAGTATATCCATCCTTTGGGCCGATGATGAAATTGATCTTCTGAAACCACATATAATCTTTCTACGGGAAAAAGGTTATGACGTATCCACAACAAACAGCGGGGGAGAAGCGCTCGATCTGATCCGGGAAAAGGAGTTTGATATTATCTTCCTTGATGAACACATGCCCGGTCTGTCCGGACTGGAGACCCTGACCCGGATCAAAACAACCCGACCCGGACTTCCGGTCGTAATGATTACCAAGAGTGAGGAAGAGGCGATCATGAATGACGCCATTGGAAGCAATATTTCCGATTACCTGATCAAGCCGGTCAATCCCAACCAGATCCTTCTCTCCATCAAGAAAAACCTGGAGAATAAGAAGCTTGTCAGTGAGAAAACGACCATGGCCTATCAGCAGCAATTCCGGCAAATTGGAATGTCGATGAATGTGCATATGGATTTCGAGGAGTGGAAGGAGGTTTACAGGCAATTGGTTTATTGGGAGCTTGAACTTGAAAAACTTCAGGACAATAGCCTGAAGGAAATTTTCAAAATGCAGAAGCTCGAAGCCAACCGTGTTTTTTCCAGGTTTGTGACGGATAATTACCGGGATTGGGTAAAAAGCAGCGGGAAGGACGGGGCCCCGATACTTTCCCATACCGCATTCCGGGATTATTGTCTGCCCATTATCAAACAGGAAGAATCCCTTTTTATCATTCTTATCGACAATTTGCGGTTTGACCAGTGGAAGGTCATGCAGCCCCTGCTGGAGCAATTTTACCGTGTGGCCAGGGAGGAAATCATTTGCAGCATCCTGCCAACCGCCACCCAATATGCGCGAAATGCATTTTTTGCCGGCTTGTTGCCCAGTGAGATTGAGAAAAAATATCCACAATATTGGACAGGCGAGGGAGATGAAGGTCCGCGCAATCAGTTTGAGATGGAGCTGCTTTCGGAACAGTTAAAACGATTGCAGACCGATATCAGGTTACATTATCACAAGATCCTGAACATGAATGCCGGTAAAAAACTCAGTGAGAACCTGAATAATTATACAGGAATCCCCCTGAATGTCCTGGTTTATAATTTTGTGGACATGCTGTCTCATGCCCGGACGGAAATGGAGGTACTGAAGGAGCTTGCAGATGATGAAGCCGCTTACAGATCGCTTACGGTAAGCTGGTTTGAGCATTCACCCCTGTGGGAGATTATCCGCTCCCTGTCGGAAAAGAAAGTGAGCATCCTGCTGACCACCGACCATGGATCCATTAAGGTCAACAATCCAACGAAGGTCGTGGGCGATAGGAACACCAATACCAATTTGCGTTACAAAACGGGTCGCAATCTGCAATACGATCCATCCGAAGTTTTTGAGGTAAGGAATCCCGCCGATGTGTTTCTTCCCAGGGGATCTGTCAGCTCGGGTTTTATTTTTGCCCGGGAGAATGATTTCTTTGCCTATCCGAACAATTATAATTATTACGTGAATTACTACAGGGATACCTTTCAGCATGGGGGGGTATCCATGGATGAAATGTTGATTCCATTGGTATACCTTAAGGCAAAATAATCGTCGGATGGAGAGGGAGTTGATGATTCAGGTTCATTCGTTGAAGGAATTGCCCAGGGTTTCGGAACAGTTGCTGGGCGCCTTCCCGGATGAGCGCGTTTTTGCTGTTTACGGGGAGTTGGGGGTTGGGAAAACAACGTTTATTAAGGCCATCTGTCGTGTCCTGGGTGTGCAGGATATGGTCAGCAGTCCCAGTTACTCCCTGATCAATGAATACCGCAGGCTGAACGGGGAATCTGTGTACCATTTTGATTTTTACCGGGTAAGGAAACTTGAAGAGGTTTTTGACCTGGGCTATGAGGACTACTTTTTCTCAGGAAACTATTGCTTTATTGAATGGCCTGAGAAACTGGATTATCTGCTGCCCTCATCTTGTTGCAAGGTTTTTATGGAAGAGATTCGGGGGTCGCGGATTATCCGGGTGGGTTGATTGCCAGGGATTGACCGGGGAACCGGCCCAAATTAAATTTTGAGTAGGATGGAACGTTCAGGAAAAAATTTCGTGCTTTTTAGTCACGGCGGGCAGTACATGCCCCAGGAAGAAATGCTGGAGGTCAGAAAAAAGAAGGACAACCTGGTCATCGGTATTCCACGGGAAACGACCTACCAGGAAAACCGCATTGCCCTGGCTCCGGAAGCCGTTGCGGTACTTGTTCAGAACGGGCACAAAATCCTGGTCGAATCCCGTGCGGGAGAGAATGCGTTTTTTACGGACAGGGAATTTGCAGAGGCCGGGGGAGAGGTGGTTTCCTCCCACCAGGAAGTATTCAAGGCCAATATTATCCTAAAGGTTGCCCCGCTTACAGACAATGAGCTGGCGCTGATCAAACCCGGACAGGTTATTTTTTCGACCCTGGCCCTTCCCATGCAAAAGGAGGGATATTTTAAAACCCTGATCCAGAAAAAAGTGACCGCGGCAGCTTTCGAACTCATCAGGGATAAAACATTTAGCTTTCCGTTGGTACGGGGCATGAGTGAAATAGCCGGCAATACATCCATTCTGATTGCCTCGGAATACCTTTGCAACAAGAAATTCGGGAAAGGACGCATGTTCGGAGGCTTCTCCGGAATCACCCCCACCGAGGTCGTCATCATCGGGGCGGGTACAGTGGGTGAATATGCCGTTCGGGCGGCCATGGGACTGGGGGCCATGGTGAAGGTCTTTGACAATTCAATTTACAGGCTGAGGCGGATGCAGGACAACCTGAACGCCCGGATCTTCACATCAATCATTCAGCCGAAGGTGTTGTTGAAGGCCCTGAAAACCGCCGATGTGGTTATCGGAGCGCTGCATTCCTCTTACGGAAGAGCGCCCGTTGTGGTCACCGAAGATATGGTAAGCCAGATGAAGTACGGAAGTGTGATTGTCGATGTCAGCATTGACCAGGGCGGTTGCGTGGAAACCAGCGAAGCGACCGACCACGCCGAGCCCGTTTTTAAAAAACATGGGGTGACCCACTATTGTGTCCCAAACATTGCATCCAGGGTGCCTCATACGGCATCTTACGCATTCAGTAATTTCTTTGTGCCCGTATTGTTGGCCATTGGTGAAGACGGTGGGGTTGAGAACATGCTGAAGCGGGATGCAGGTGTTCGCCAGGGAATATACCTTTTCAATGGCATTCTGACCAACCAATACATCGGTGAATATTTTGGCCTGCCCTACCAGGATATCGAATTGTTAATGGCGGCCTTTTGAAGAATGGCCGCCATAAAAAAAACCCGGACCAAAAATGGCTCCGGGTTTTTTGTGACTTGGCTGGGGCTCGAACCCAGGACCCCATCCTTAAAAGGGATGTGCTCTACCAGCTGAGCTACCAAGTCGGTGTTTCTGTTCAAAAAAACAAAAAGACGTTGTTTTTTTGAGAGTGCAAAGTTACTAGGGATTCTGAAAAATCCAAAGTTTTTTTTCCTTTTTGCCTTTGAATCCACGGCAGCACCTTCCAAAGGCAAACGGGGGATGAGGGATTCCTTTCTGTCTGCCCACCGATACAGGGAACAGGCTTTGCTTTATTAATCAAGTACCGGATGGCGTTCAAAGACTGCATTTTCGTCGAATAACTTTCTGTAGGTGACCAGTGTGAAGGCCTTATGGGACCCGATATGTTCAATGATCTTTCTCATTTTCGGGTTGAAATCTCCAATCCAGTTCATATAGATGTCTTTATACCAACCCTTGGGAACCACCAGGTCCCTCAAAGTGAGGATCAGTCCGCTTTCCACCCCTTTGTTTCTGTATTCCGGCACGGTACCGAATACCAGTCCCTGAATGGTACGGGCTTTCCCTCTCCATCGGTAAAAGATAAATTTTGCCTTTCCCCATGGCCCCAGTTTGCCATTCACGTAACGAAA
This sequence comes from Bacteroidales bacterium, assembly GCA_041690235.1. GTDB lineage: Bacteria > Bacteroidota > Bacteroidia > Bacteroidales > UBA7960 > SLSG01. Next base: position 8,258 of record JAWLHS010000017.1, on the reverse strand, counting down.
AAGCTGGTTTAACTCAGGTATGCCGACAAAAAAGGCGATGGGTTCATTCTCTCTGTAGCCGAACACGACCAGGTCCTCGTCCACGATGCCTTTCATTTTTTTGAAAGTCTGGATGGCTTCTTCCCTGGTCATTGGCCTGAAATACTTATGCGTGCCACTCCACGATCTGTTGTATACAGCCATGAAATCATCCGCAAACTTCTCCAGCTGATCGGACTTTAAGTGCTCGAAATGGAAGCCCTGGGCCTTCATCAGTCTTTGAAATTTTTGTTCGATGATTGGAGGCAGCACCACATCGGCCTTTAGGTGGTAAACGTATTGGTTGTAATAATTTTTGAAACCATATGCCTCAAAAAGGGCCTGGTAATAGGGGGGGTTATAATTTAACAGGTAGGTGGGACGACGGTCAAAGCCGGCCACCATTAATCCCCAGAAGCGTTCTTTTTCCCCAAAATTAATGGGCCCGTCCATGGCCTCCATTCCCCTGTCCATCAACCATTCTTTGCAGCTGTCAAACAGCAGAAATGCAGCCTCACGGCTGTTAATGCACTCAAAAAACCCTATGCCTCCCGTGGGTTGATTAAATGTATGGGCCAGCTTTTTATTCACAAAGGCCGCCACCCTGCCAATCAGGTTTCCCGAGTCGTCTTTCAAAATCCATCTGATCACCTCACCGGTTTTGAAAAGCGGGTTTTCCCCCGGGTCGAACGTGCTTTCAACGTCGCGGTCCAGATGGCTGATCCAGTTGTTGTCGTTTCGGTAAATGATACGCGGAACTTTCAGAAACTCTTTGGCCGTTTTGCGGGAACTGACTTCGGTGAGAAGCATGATGAACGGTTTAGAAAAATGGGAACCAAGAATAACCCGGCCCTGATGCAAAAGTAGCAAAATGTTTGATCCCCTGCAGCCATTTCCGGGTTTTACATTCCCTGCCTGATGCGGACAGATTGAATCCGCCCGGGAACCCATGTGAAGAATTCCTGTTGTTTTAAAAAAAATCCCTTAGGTTTGTCATTCAAATACGCATTTGTTATGTCGGCAATGAAAGGGAAAGTAATGGTGGTTACGGGGGCCTCCTCGGGCATCGGGGCTGCCCTGGCCCTGGAGGGCCTGGCCCGCGGGATGAATGTGGTGCTGGCTGCCCGCAATGCAGAGGCCATGGACAGGCTGACAAAAGAGGCAGCATTGGGGCCCGGGCGGTATATTATGGTTCGCACGGATGTGACCAGGCCGGGAGATTGCGAACATTTGATTGAGAAAACCATTGAGACATTTGGCCAACTGGATGTGTTGATCAACAATGCCGGTATTTCCATGCGGGCCTTGTTTAGTGAAAGCGGGCTGGATGTGCTGGAGCGCATCATGCAGGTCAACTTCTGGGGAACGGTGTATTGCACGCATTATGCCATGCCCTGGCTTCTGAAAGCCCAGGGCAGTGTTGCCGGTATTTCATCCATTGCCGGCTATAAAGGCCTGCCGGCACGCACCGGTTATTCAGCCTCCAAATTTGCCATGCATGGTTTTCTTGAGTCCCTGCGCATCGAAAACCGCAAGCAGGGCCTTCATGTGCTGATTGCCTGTCCCGGGTTCACCGCCTCCAACATCCGAAAAACGGCACTGGCCGGTGACGGAACCGCCCAGGGGGAGTCGCCCCGCGATGAAGGCAAAATGATGTCCGCCACCGCTGTGGCCAGGCATATTATTCATGCCATCGAAAATAGAAGAACCACCCTGGTTCTTACCCGGCAGGGAAAACTGACGGTACTTTTAAACAGGTTTTTTCCCGCCTGGGTCGATAAGCTGGTCTTTGATCACATGGCCAGGGAGCCCGATTCTCCTTTTAAATAAAGGCATACGAAATTTTATCTTTATCTTTGTCCCAAGCCTGTTTTGTAACCATCAAAAAAATCATCCGATGCAAAAAAATTTGGAAATTAAGCCCATGGTGGGCTTTGGAGACCTGAAATTCGGCGCCACCTACCAGGAAGTTGAAGCATATTTCGGTGTCCCCCAGGAAAAGGAAATCCTTGATGTAGAGGGAGAAATAGACGATGTAGATGTTTGGAGCTACTGGGATCAGGGACATTCCGTTTATTTTGAGAAAAACCTGAACAATGTTTGCACCAATTTTGAAACCGACAATGAAGAGGCCGTCATGTTCGGCAAAAAGGTTTTCAAACTTGATGAAGGCCAATTGGTTGATTTGATGAAAGGACAGGGATTTACCGACTTTGAGGTCGAGGAGGAGGAGCCTGGTGAGAAAATTGTTTTTTTTCATGAAGCCCACCTTCAGTTTGTGATTGAGGGGGACAAGTTGGTCCTTGTGAGCTGGGCGGTCGCCATGGATGATGAAGAAAAGATTTTGTGGCCATAATCCCAATCGATGCATACACTTTATCCGCTGAAGTTTGTGCCCATCCTTAAACAAAAGGTATGGGGCGGTCAGGGTTTTTTTGCCCTTTTTCAGAAGGGTTCGGGCAGCGACCTTCCCTGGGGGGAATCCTGGGAGCTTTCAGGGGTCCCGGAGAATGTTTCTGTGGTTCAGAATGGATTTCTGAAGGGCAACAATCTGGCAGACCTGCTTGAAGTATATATGGGGGACCTTGTGGGAGAGAAGGTTTTCGCCACCTACGGGAGCCGCTTTCCCCTGCTGGTGAAATTGATTGATACCCGGGAACCCTTGTCTGTCCAGGTTCATCCCGACGACGCCATGGCCATCAGAAAGCATGGTTATTCAGGGAAATCGGAGATGTGGTATGTGATCCATGCCGAGCCCGGGGCAGAAATATTTGCGGGTTTTAACCGGGATATGGAGAAAGAAGACCTGGTCAGGCGACTGGAAGAGGGAAGCCTTCGTGAGGTCCTGAACGTGGAGAAGGCCGTGGCCGGGGATGTGTTTTATATCCCTTCCGGACGGATTCACGCGATTGGGGCGGGGATTACCCTTTGTGAGATCCAGCAATCATCCGACATAACCTACCGGATATATGACTGGGACCGCACCGACGCGGGGGGGCAAGCCCGGGAACTTCATACGGCCCTTGCCCTGGAAGCCCTTGATTACAAACGTTGCCCTGAGGTGAAAACCCAATACGAGATCCGGGACGGGGGTTCCACTCCGCTGGTGGCATCCCCCCATTTTACCACCAATTTATTGACCATTGGGCAAAAAACAGGTGTCGATCATTTTTACCTGGACTCTTTTGTGGTTTATGTCTGCCTTGAGGGGGCCTTGAGCATTGACTACGGGGAAGGAAAGCTAAGGGTCGGAAAGGGAGAAACGGTACTGATGCCTGCCGAAATCAAAACCCTTGAGTTGCTCCCCGAAGGCGCGTGCAGGATATTGGAGACCTATATCGCGTGACAATTGTTCGGAGCGTAACGTTGTCGATGGATTGTTTGCACAACCTTTAATCAGGAGTGGGTTTTACGGCTATTGCCGGCGGCTGAATTCCCGCACAATACCCCCAATTTGTAAAGATCCAGGATCCATAATCCGGGCTGTGATCCCGCCAGGACTTTCTCCATGGTGGATCTGCAGCCGGAGAATACAAACGAAACCATTCGGCAAAGATAAAACCGTTTCAGTACCGTCCAGGCCCGTAACGCTTTTACCATTTTCGCGAATTCGGCTTTGTTGCCTTGCATCTTATAAATGGTTTTCAGATTGCATAGGCCATCCCTTGTTTTATCAAGGAACACAGCGGCCGGCTCAAGGCCTTCATGCAGCAGCGGATTATCCACGTGGTGCACCAAAACGCCCTGTTGTTTCAGATGGTATCCAAACAGGGTATCTTCGTGTCCATAACCATCCAATCGTTCGTTAAAGGACAATTGCCCGAACAGCCTCCTGTTCACAACGAAATTTGATGTCATGAATGAGCGGTGGGGTTTCTTCCGCCTTTGGGAGGCCGGGGCCGATTCACGATTTCTTCCGTAAAGCCAGTGCAATAAAAACGGGGGGGCGGGTTTTATTTGCTGATAGGTGTGCCCGCCACAAATCACCTCATGGGTCATTGATTCTCTGACGTAGGCCACCAGGAAGTCCGGATTGAGCACGGCCATGTCGCAATCGATAAAGAGCAGCCGGGGATGGATGGCCCGCCGGGCCAATTCGTTGCGGATGCGACTGCGGCCAATGTTCTCGGGGAGTTCCTCGTACCGGACCAGGGGCAGGCTTTGCAATTCCCTGTTTTTCTCCCGCAGAGCGGGTTGGGAGGCATCGTCAAGCAAAAAGACCTCAACGGGTATATCCAGGCTTATGGCCTGTTCATGTAGTCTGGTGACAAGCCTTGAAACATCTCTGTTGTAGATGGGGATGCAAATGCTGAGCATGCGAAACCAGGTTGGAACAAAGCAAATATACAAATCAATTGAACGTGGATCCGCTTATTATTTTCTCCAGAAGCTGGGGCTGAACAATAAAATCACCGTAAAGATTTCCAGCCTGCCCAGCAGCATAAAAAGGCTGAGGATCCATTTTCCGAGGACTGGAATATGGGCGTAGGTTTCCACGGGTCCCACGCTGCCAATGGCGGGACCAATATTTCCTATGGTGGCCACAGAGGCCCCGATGGCCGAGGCAAAATCCATTCCGGCAAAAGTCATGATGGTGGCTCCCGCCGTGAAAAGCAGCATGTAGAGAAGGAAAAAAGCCAGGAAGTTGTGTATGATTTCAGGGGGTATGCGTTTGCCGTTCACCCTGACCGGGATAATGGCCATGGGGTGCAGCTGGCGCTTCAGCTCCAGGCGGGTGTTTTTAAAAAGCACCAGAAGGCGGATCATTTTTACACCCCCTGCGGTGGACCCGATGCATCCCCCGGTAAACATGAGCAGAAAAATCAAAAACCAGATGAAGTCCTTCCACTCCAGGTAGTCTGCTGTGACAAACCCGGTGGTTGTAACAATGGAAACGACCTGGAACAGGCTGTCCCTGAATCCTTTTTCGAGCCCTGCCTGATGAAAAATGATGATCAGGGCGGCAATGATCAGGGTAAACAATCCCATGATGGACAGGTAGAACCGGAGTTCTTCGTTTTGAAGCACTTTTTCGAATTGCCCCTTCAGAATGAAATAATGCAGGGAGAAGCTGATGCCGGCAATGATCATAAACAGGATGATCGTATATTGGATGAAAGGGGAGTATCCGGCTATGCTGTCGTTCTGGGTGGAAAAACCTCCGGTGGCCATGGTGCTGAATGAATGGCAGAGACCATCAAACAGGTCCATCCCCCCAAGCATCAAAAGAAGGGTTTGGCTAAGGGTAAAGACCACATAAATCCCCCACAATCTTTTTGCGGTCTCCGTGATTCGCGGGTGAAGCCGGCTGGGCGTTGTGCCGGGTGCTTCGGCAACAAAGAGCTGCATGCCCCCCACCCCCAGTATGGGAAGAATGGCGAGGGTCAGAACGATGATCCCCATTCCCCCAAGCCAATGTGTCATGCTTCGCCAGAACAGCAAACCTTTGGGCATGATCTCTATGTCGTTCAGTATGGTGGCTCCCGTTGTCGTAAAGCCGGAGATGGTCTCAAAAAAGGCATCGGTGTAGGACGGGATTGCCCCGGACAATAAAAAGGGCAGGGCCCCAAAGACTGAGATGGTAACCCAGGTGAGGGTTACGACCAGGTAACCTTCTTTTTTCCCTATGTTGCGGTGGTCATATTTTCTTGCCAGCCAGAACAGAGAGGCCCCTACCGCCAGGGTGATGCCAAGACTGTAAATCAATGCCCTCATGGTGGACGATTCCCCGTAATGCCACGACCAAATGAGGGGAAAGACCATAAATCCGGCCAGGATGATCAGCAAAATGCCGAGAAATTTGATGATCAAGCGAAAATTGACATCCGACCTTGCCAACATAAACGAAGGATTAAGGCTTAAACATTCTGTCGACCAGCGAAAATGCCTGTGGGAGTGAGAACACCACCACCTTGTCGTATGCCTGGATTTGCATATCCCCGGTGGCGATCAATCCCTGGTTGTTTCTGATGATGCCCCCGATAATGGCCTTATCAGGAAACTTAAGTTTCCTGATGGGCTTTTTGGTAATGGGTGAACCGGGCTTTGCCAGGAATTCAAATACTTCGGCATCGATTCCCGTCAGGCATTTGGTGGAGATGACCTCCGCCGTCATGGTAAACCTGAGTATGTAACTGGCCGTTGCCAGCTTTTTATTAATGATGGTATCAATGCCGATGGTTTGGGAAATGTCAATAAAATCCAGGTTCTCTACCAGGGCGATTGTCTTCTTAACCCCGAGTTTTCTGGCCAGCAGGCAGGTCAGGATATTCGTTTCGGAATTGTTGGTAACGGCAACAAATGCGTCCATGGCGGAAATTCCCTCGTCTTCGAGCAGGGTGATGTCGCGGGCATCCCCGTTGATCACCAAGGTGTTCGTGAGAATTTCCGAGAGTTCATCGCTGCGCACCGGGTCCAGGTCAAAAAGTTTGACATTCATTCTTTTTTCCAGACTGGCTGCGGCATGGCTTCCAACAGCACCTCCGCCGACAATCATGATGTTTTTGATGTCAAATTGTTTTTTCCCGCCCAGCTCCAGCAACTGGTTGATCCCATCCGGCTGGGTGACCACATAGGCCAGGTCCCCTTCCTGAAACACATCATCGCCTTTCGGGATTTGCGTCCTCGATTTGCGGTGAAGGGCAACGGCCCTGAACTTAAGTTTCTTGTATTGATCAGCGATTTCCATCAGGGATTGTCCGATGACCGGGGCACCTTCTTCCAGCTTGATCAGCATGATGGACAGATGGCCTTCTGAAAAATCGAAGATCTCTGTTGCCGCCGTGTTTTTGAGCAAGTTTACAATCTCTTTCGCGGCGATCCTTTCAGGGGAAACCAGGTAGTCAATGCCCAGGTTTTTATAATGGTTGCGACAATCCTCGGTCAGGTATTCCGGTTGGTGCACCTTGGCAATCACTTTTTTTGCGCCCAGCCTTTTTCCCAGAATCGCGGTAAGCAGGTTTAACCTCCCATCCAGATGGGCGCTGATCAGCAGATCCGCACGCTGAATATTGGCATTCTTCAGTACAGCCACCAGGGTGGAGTCCCCCACCATGGTCATCAGGTCCGAGTGGGCTTCAATGACTTTAAGCAGCTCGTGAGACGGGCTGATCAGTGTCACATCGTGTTTTTCGCCTGAAAGCAGGTCGGCCAGGTGCAGGCTCACTTCACTGTCACCGGCGATGATAATGTTCATGGGTCAGTTTCTATTGATCTGCAAATATAAGGGGTTTTGTCTTACATAGTCAAACACCCTGTCCCGGTGTTAAACTATCTTGTTGGGATTGGCCCGGAATCCCGCCTTTGGCAGGTATTCTGGTTTTGCCGATTTGGTCAGCCCCCTTATTGTCTGCAGGATGTTAATCTTTAATCCAATCTGATTGCTTCAGCAGGCGGAACAACTCCTCCGCCGCATCCTTCGGATTCAGGTGTTTTTTTACCGGGGTTTTGCCTCTGTAGATCGTCAGTGTGCCGTTTTTGCTGCCCATCACCCCGAAGTCCGCATCAGCCATCTCTCCGGGTCCGTTGACAATACAGCCCATCACGGCAATCTTCAATCCGGGCACCTCGGGCAGGCGGTCACGGATGTTCTTGAGCACCCCCTGCAGGTCGTATGAGGTGCGGGAACAGGTAGGGCAGGAGACATATTCAGTGCGTGTCTGATCTATCCCGCAAGCCTGAAGAAGCCCCTGGGCCAGCCGGGTCGCATTCCCGGCCGTGTGCACGCTTCCGGTTTCCATCCATAAACCATGGATGATACGGCGAAGCAGGAATCCACCAAACTGTGTTGCCAGACCGGCGATCATGCGGTCTGTCCGCATCGCCGGCAATCGGAACTTAAGCATTATGCCTGCCTGAATGCCTTTCTGCGCGGTCATGGCCTGCAGGGTTTCGAGGTTTTCCAATTCAAACCCGAGGGTGGTGTCCGCTACCAGGATGGGGCCGGGCATATGCCGGCATGCTTCCAATTGATTGATTGAGGGCGTATCCCGGAACAGGATGATATTCACACGGGGGTGGAGGGAGGTGGCATCCGGCGGAATGGAATCTGCGTTAAAGAGCCCGGCTTCTTTCCATGGAAGGGTCCCCGGGGTGGCAATGATCAGGCTGTTTTTTTTCCCGTAGAAAGGCAGGGCAGGTGCCGGCATCAATTGGAACGGGGGCAACACCAATTTGTGTTGGGGGGTATTTGATTTCCTTTGCCTGAACGGGGCCACAAGGATGCGGGCGAAGGCGATTTC
>JAWLHS010000016.1:0-22320 GCA_041690235.1 Bacteroidales bacterium | reverse complement strand
GAAGAATTAAGGGGCTTTCTGGAACAGCAGGGTTTCATCGATGATCAGCAGGCACTAACCGAGCCTGAGATCCTGGTGGGCATGCAGGCCTTTCTTTCCACACTGTCCATCAGTCCGCGCGAAGCCGAAACTTTCATCAACAGGGTATTGGCCTGAACCCCCATGGCCTGTTTCCATGCATTTGTTGGCAGAAATTGGCCCGGAAGCTGTAAAAACAAACTAACCAATCTGGCCTGAAACGCGTTTCAGGAGGGTTTGCCTTTCCCTGTACAAGGCCTGTGCCTCCTGTATGGAAATCTCACAAAAAGTGATGAAATCGCCTGGCCTGAGCTGTGCTACCCGGGTCAGGTCGATTGAGGCCACCACGGCCACCCGGAGATAACCCCCTGTTGTCTGACGATCGGCCATCAAAATGATGGGCCGTCCGCTGCCCGGCACCTGTATGGTGCCCATGGCGATCCCCGCTGAAACAATATCGCCGGCTTCCGCAGACAGGCGCAGGGGTTCCCCTTCCAGGCGGTATCCCATCCGGTCGCTGTGGTCACTCACAACAAACCCTTTCGAGAGGAGGTCCACCACCCCCTGGGAGGCCAGGCCTCTGATCTCCGGGCCCGGCAGAATCCTGACGGGTGCTTCAGCACGGAAGTCCGGCACCCGTTCCATGAGCGAAACCGGGAGCGACGGCAATGATGATGGATTTGTCGGGGCCCTTTTGCCACCAATCAGGTAAGGGCCCAGGGATAACTCGTCCCCTTTCTTTAAAGCCCTTCCCTTAAAGCCGCCCACACCCGCCCTGATGGATGTGGACCGGCTGCCCATGACCACAGGCACATCGAGTCCGCCGGCAAATGCAATGTACATCCTGCAACCAAATTCATTTGATACAAACCGCAATACATCGCCCTTCCTGACGCCCAGCGCCCGGTAGGACATTACCGCCTCCCCATTGACCATGCCCTGCATACCCGCACCGCAGAGGGCGATCCTTCCGGAAGCGGCAAACCGGATCACCGGACCGATCAGTGTGGCCTCTATACAGGCAGCGCCGGGATCATTGCCCACCAACAGGTTGGCCAGTTGCATGGAGAATACGTCCATCGCCCCCGAAACGGGCATGCCATACCGCTGGTATCCGTAGCGGCCTGCATCCTGCACGCTGCTCAACAGTCCGGGATTCTCAATGATCACTTTGGTCATAGACGTTTCATTAAAACGGTTGTTTCCCGGGGCATCCCCATTCAGCGAACCGGGTCGTCTCCCTTATTTACTGTAGGCTGAAATGGGTCGTCTCCCTTTTCAACTGCCTGCTGAATTTGCAGATATTTGTCGGCCGGAACCGCCTCGAAACGAATGGAATCGCCCTGCCTTACCATGAAGACCGGCTTGCGAAGGGGATCAAAAAGCTTCACGGGAGTCTGCCCGACAAGCTGCCAGCCGCCCGGACTGGCCATGGGATAAATACCGGTCTGGCTACCGGCAATGCCCACTGCGCCGGCCGGAATTTTCATGCGGGGATTTTCTTTACGGGGCGTTGCAATCCGCTGGTCCATCCCGCCAAGGTAACAAAAACCCGGAGTGAACCCAAGCATATAAACCAGGTAGGTGGTGCTGCTGTGAATGCGCACCACCTCTTCCTCAGAAAGGCCGTTGCGGTCTGCCACTTCTTTCAGATCCGGGCCAAATTCCCCGCCGTATGCAACAGGAATGGTAAGCAGGGAGGCCGGGGGCAATTCCATGGCGACCATGTCTTTTTCCAGCCTTTGAAGCCGCCCCACAAGATCATGCAGACCGGTCACCGAAGGATCATAACACACCATCAACTCATTGTAGGAAGGAACCAGGTCAATCAGCCCTTCAATGTCTTCCCGATCAATGATAAGCAGCAGCTTGCGCACCAAGGCGTTGGTTCCCGGAGAAATGTCATCTCCGGCTTTCAGGATCAGGGCGGCATCGCCCGAGGGGATGTATTGTATCATTGTTCCGGAAATCTTTACGCTTTAAGCTTCCCCAAAAGGCCTGATGGCGACCCCCGCTTCCTTCATCCGGTCCGAAAGTTCCTGAACGAAAGCCGGAGCGGATGGGTTGTCCCCGTGAATGCATATGGTGCCCGGATCCACGGATAGTTCCTTTCCCCCGACAGATACTACAACCCCCTCGGTCACCATACGTATCACCCTGGAAATCATGTAGCCGGGATCCTGCAAAACGGATCCCTTCATTGTGCGCGGCACCAATTGTCCGTTGTCCTGGTAGGCCCTGTCAGCAAATACTTCGGACACAAAAGCCAGTCCGGCCTCCCTTGCAGCCCGCTCCATCACCGAACCTGCCAATCCGACGAAAAAAAGCGAAGGGTCAATGTCCTTGATGGTCAGGGCGATGAGTCTGGCTGTTTTGTCATCGGATGCGGCCAAATTATACAAGGCGCCGTGGGGTTTGACATGCCGCATCCTGCCGCCAAGGCTTTCAGTCATGCCTTTGAGCGCACCAATCTGGTAAAGCAGGCTGGCCCTGAGTTCGTCGGGGGGAAGACTCATGGGCCTTCTGCCGAACCCCTCAGGGTCCGGATAACCGGGATGGGCGCCAATGGCGACGCCATGCCTGATGGCCAGGCAAATGGTCCTTTCCATGGCCAGTGGGTTTCCGGCATGCATGGCGCAGGCGATATTGGCCGAGCTGATAAAGGGCATGATGTCGGCATCGGCCGTTTGGATCCTTGCCCCGGCGGTCGAGGAACCCTTGAGGGGTCCTTCAGGTGGAAGATGACCAGACGGGCTGCCCGCAAGCCACTCCCCCATATCACAATTCAGGTCAATTTGCATGGTATGTTGTTTCTCAGATGATTCCGAAAACAGTCATCAGGCTTCGAATACTCAGCATAAGGGTCACCATCACAACCACCGTACCCAGGATGTTCGACAGCCATCCATTCGTATGCGATCCCATGACCTTTTTGCTATTCATCACCCAAAGCAGGTAAATGGCGATCACAGGCAGCAGGATGCCATTGGCGGCCTGGGCAAAGATAATCACTTCAATCGGACGAAATCCCAGTACCGCGAAGACAAGCCCGGCCAGCAATATCACAAACCAGATGCTTCTGAAGCGCAGTGAGCGCATATGGTCTCCCCAGCCAAGAACCCCCGCAGTTGCCCAGGCGGCAGCAAGCGGGGCGGTAATGGCCGAGGAGATGCCCGCAGAGAACAGCCCCACTCCGATGAAATACCTGGACCAGCTGCCCAGCAGGGGTTCAAGTTGGAGGGCCAGGTCGCTTCCGCTGGACGGACTGGTTTCATTACCGTAAAAAGCCATGGCGGCGCTTACCACGATGGCCATGGAGATGATTCCGCCCAGAATCACCGACACGGTGATGTCGCGCCGCGCCTCGGGCAGGCGGGAGGGATGACTGAAGCGTTTCTGCACGGCCGAAGCGTACAAAAAAAGGTTATAGGGCACCACGGTGGTTCCGATGAGTCCGACAACAGCCAAAAGGGCCCCATCCGGAATCGAGGGCACAAACATCCCCTTCAGCACCGCGGTCATCCCGGGTTGAACGAAAATGGCCGTGGTGAAGAAAGTCAGACTCATCAAAATGACAAGAACCACCAGTACCCGTTCAATCAGCTTATAGCTTCCCGAAAACAGCACGACAAAAGTGATGATGCCGATCAGCACCACCCATAGGCGCCCTGCAAAAGCCGTTGCTTCTCCGGCCGAAGCATGCTCCTGCACCGCACCCAGAGATTCCAGTCCGAGGGTAGCCCCTAAAATATTTCCAGCCTCGAACGCCGCATTGCCAATGGCAATGGCCGAGATAACCAGGATGGCCGTAACGGCCCTGGGCAATGCCTTATGAAAATGCTTCCGAAGGGCTTCACCAAGCCCCTGCTGGGTCATCACGCCCAGGCGTGCAGCCATTTCCTGCAGTACAACGGTAGCGATCACCGAGAAAACAAGTCCCCACAACAAAGCAAAGCCGAAGCGGGCCCCGGCCACCGAGCAGGTAGCAATGGTGCCCGGACCGATAAATGCTGCGGTGACCAGGGCGCCCGGGCCAGGCCGGTAGAAAGGGCGCTTTCCGGGCGGGGACCCAGGATCGGTCATTTCCGGTTCATGAACGCTGGTAGCCATCGGGGTATGCGGTTTTTATCTCAAAAAGAAACATGGACCCCCACGAGTCCGTAATGAAACAGGGAAAAAGTGAATACAGAGGCATTGTCTGCCCCGCCTTCCAAAATCCTGTATCCTGCCTTTAGGGTGATGTTTTCACGCATTTCGCAGGTCAGCCCCAGCAATACATCCTCGGCCCTGCCTTGCGGCGCCGCCAGTGCATCCCCTTCAAGCAGCACGCCCAGGGACCTGGCGGGTTTCCAGTGAAGATGGAAATGAAGCAGAGGCACCGCACCCAAATCGGGTTTGTCTGAAGCCATACGGTCCTGGCTCAGCCCGATCCGTGCATCCCTGATTTTAATTGTGGGACCCAGGGCGAACGCCAGTTTCTCACGCACCACCAAAAAATACCGATACGTTGCCCGGTAGGAATTGAAGCGGTAGGAAGCCGACAGGGGCTTGCCTGGTTCGTAAGTCTCCCCCTGGAATATCACGTCCCTGTCGATCGCTCCCTTGTATGCAACTGTCAGTGGAGCGTAAAGGGCCAGTATTTCATGGCGGGGATTGAACCGGTATCCCAGCCGGACCCTTAAAAACAGATCCGGATCCGATTCCAGCTCATCAGAAAAGGAGATGAAGGTGCCTCCCGTTCCGGGAATTCGCACATCGTTCCTCCCCGTAAAAACGAGCCCGGTTTCCAGATCGGCCGTAAACTGGGCCTTCACATGGCCGGGAGGATAAAAAACAAGCAGGAAAAAACAGAACAGCCATTTACTGGCCAGGGATCTGATGGGTTTCATGGAATTCCGAATTGATTCATTTTGATTCACAAAGGCGCATACGGTTCGCATACATAGCCTGCTGCCCATTGCAAATGTAGGAAACTTCCATGAGCAAGAAAATTTCAAAAACCACTCTGATTTTTTTTTGCCATCTTTGTGTAGGTGCTGTGCTCCAATCAGATTGCAGGGCCACAAACACAAACAAACATTATGACAACCAAGCTGATTACCGCCGCCATTGCATATGACTTCGATGGGACCCTTGCCCCGGGAAATATGCAGGAACATTCCTTCCTTCCGAAACTGGGGATTGCCAAGGAGGATTTCTGGAAGGAAGCCAACCAAATCGCTATGGAAAATGACATGGACGGCATACTGTCGTACATGCAGCTGATGCTACAGAAGGCCAGGGAAAAAGACATTCCCATCCGACGGGAAGACTTTGAAAACTTCGGCAAAGACATCCGTTTCTTTCCGGGGGTGGATACCTGGTTCGGGCGCATGAACCAATATGCCCTGGACCGGGGCATCAAACTGGAACACCACATTGTTTCATCGGGACTGAGGGAGTTTATCTCGGGTACACCGATCGCGAAACACTTTCGCAATATCTTTGCCTCGGGCTTCAAGTACGACGACAGGGGAGTGGCCGAATGGGCAGCCCTGGCCATTAATTACACCAATAAAACGCAATACCTGTTCCGGATCAACAAAGGCATTCACAATTCGCACGACAACACCCTGATAAACAAACACATTCCGGAAAAAGACAAACCGGTTCCCTTTTCACGAATGATTTATATAGGGGATGGGGAGACCGATGTCCCGTCGATGAAAATGATGAAATACCAGGGCGGCGCCACCGTGGCGGTTTACCCGCCGGAACCTGCCAACCCGTCCGACAAAAGAGATCCGAAGCAAACCTGCCTGGAGTTGATCGAGCAGGACCGGGTGGATTACATTGCACCCACCAATTACAGCCGGGGCAGCGAGTTGGAAAAAATCATCATGCTGCTGATCGAACGCATCCGGATCAATGAGGCACTGGGAAAGGGAAGCAACATTTAGATCGTGGAACAAATATCCATCCGTTCAATGTGAAAAATTCGCAAAAAATCATTACCTTAACATCTCTTTGCGGATGGATTTTTTCCCATTGCTTTTGAAACCCAAAAACACAGCCTCATGGAACAGGAATTTGTTGACAAAAAAGGGAACAAAACCAAAAAATCAACTATCAAAAGGTCTTTTGTTCCGGTAATGATCTCTTTACTGATCGCCGTTTTACTGCTTCCCTCCTGTGCTACGAACCCGGTAACAGGGAAAAAACAACTGGTCATGATGTCGGAGAAGCAGGAGATTCAGCTTGGGGCAGAATACGACCCCCAGGTAATGGCCACGTTCGGTGCCTATGAGAATGAACCGCTGCTGGGCTTTATTCAGCAAAGGGGCCATGAGATGGGATTGATTTCACACCGTCCCGGTTTGGAGTACCATTTCAGGATTCTGGATTCACCCGTCATCAATGCCTTCGCTGTACCCGGCGGTTATATCTACCTGACCCGTGGCATCCTGGCCCACTTTAACAATGAAGCGGAATTGGTGGGCGTGCTGGCCCATGAGATGGGCCATATCACCGCCCGGCACTCAGTGAGCAGGCAGGCCAAGCAACAGCTCGGGCAATTGCTGCTGATCGGCGGAATGATCGCCTTCGAGGAATTTCGTGAATATGGTGCCTATGCCATGCAGGGCATGCAACTATTGTTTTTGAAATACAGCCGCGACGACGAACGCGAATCGGATCGCCTCGGGGTTGAATATTCGGCCAAGATCGGTTACGACAGTCAAAAATTTGCGGAGTTCTTCCAACTCCTGGACAGGATGAATCTGGCCAGCGACCACGCCGGAATACCAACCCTTTTGTCTACTCATCCCGACCCCGGCGACAGGCACAGCACGGTAACCGAGCTGGCCCAGGTCTGGAAAGACAGCCTGGGTCCCCAGACCTGGAAAGTAAACGCCGACAGTTACCTGCAACTTGTTGACGGAATGGTATACGGCGATGACCCCAGGCAGGGATATGTGGAAGGGAATACCTTTTACCATCCGGAATTACTGTTTCAATTCCCTTTCCCGCGAAACTGGAAACTGGAAAATTCCCCCATGCAGGTAAGAATGGGCCCGGAAGACGGAAATGCATTGATGATTTTTACCTTTGCCCGGGGAAACACCCTGGAGGAGGCGGCCCAGGAAACGCTTCAACAGATGGATCTGACCATCGGCGGGAGCAAAAGAACCACCATCGGCGGAATGCCTGCCATTCAAGTGATTTCGGGACAGACAACCCAGAACCAGAACACCGGGGAGCAGCAAACCATTTCCGTTTTATCCACCTTTATTGACGACAACGGCAGCTATTATGTGTTTCACGGGGTTTCCCTGCAGGAAAACTTCGATCGCTTCCGGCCGGACTTTGAGTCCACCATGAATCGATTCGCCAGGCTGACCGACCGGTCCAAAATCCAGGTTGTTCCTGAAAGGATCGTTGTCAGACGGGTGGAACAAAGCGGGACCCTGGCCGATGCATTCAGGCATTTCGGTGTTCCCCAGGAAAAGATGGAAGAGTTTTCATTCCTGAACAATATGCAGCTCGGCGACCGGGTTCAGGCCGGCCAGTATGTGAAAATCGCAGGCAAGGAAACCCGTTAGTCTGAGGCGCTTGTTCATTGCTCTTTTTCGTCGGATGGGTATTTTGAGTGTGGGAGAATCTGCCTATATTTGAACACCTCACCCCGAAAATGAATAATGATGCAAAAACCCATCCTTTCTCTTTTGACCCTGCTTCTGGTCGGATCCCTCGCCATTTGCCAGTCGGTCGAACCAGACCTTGAAAAACTTGACGCCTACTACCAGGACGTGCTGAATGACTGGAACCTTCCGGGCATGGCCATTGGCATCGTGGCAGATGGCGAACTGGTGTTCAGCAAAGGATACGGGGTGCTGGAAGCCGGGAAATCCGGCACACCCGATGAAAACACCCTGTTTGCGATCGCATCCAACACCAAGGCCTTCACGGCGACCGTCCTGGCCATGCTGGTGGACGAGGGAATAATCACCTGGGACGACAAGGTAAAAAGCCACCTCCCCTACTTTGAACTGTTCGACCATTATGTAACCAATGAGGCCACGATAAGAGACCTGCTGAGTCACAGGGTCGGGCTGGGCACCTTCAGCGGGGATGTGATCTGGTATAAGTCCGACATCCCGGCCTCACAGGTAGTGCGCAACGCCAGGCACCTGCCGCGGGCATTCCCGTTCCGCAGCGGGTACGGGTACTCCAACCTGATGTACCTGGCCGCTGGGGAGATTATCGAAACGGTGACCGGCAAGTCATGGATGGAAAACGTGGAGCAGCGCATCCTGCATCCGCTGGGCATGGACCGAACGGTCATTCGTGTTGCAGACCTGCCGTCCATCGGAAACGTTGCCACGCCCCATGCGCTGGCCGACGGGATCAATGTGCCGATCGAATGGGAGAACTGGGAACATGTGGCGGCGATCGGCGGACTAATCTCGTCGGTGAATGATGTGGCCCGGTGGATGATCCTGAACATGAACCACGGGATCCACGGAGGGGACACCCTGATCAGCCGTCGGTCGCTCAACCAGATGTGGACCCCTCACAACAATTATGTCGTGGACCACGGCCGGGAGCAGGATTTCAACCGGCATTTCAATGGATACGGACTGGGATGGGGACTGAGCGATTACCATGGCCGGCTGAGTGTTGGCCATACCGGGGGGTATGACGGGATGATCTCGGAGGTACGCATGTTGCCAAAAGAAAAAATCGGGGTGGTGGTCCTGACCAATGGGGTGAAAAGCCCGATCGGTGCCGTTACCAATTATACGCTGGAAACCTTGCTGGGCATGGAACCAAGGGACTGGTCCGCCGAAACACTCCCAAGGGCCAACCAGCGCTGGGGGGAGGATCCCAGGGTGAAGGGCATAAAAAATG
The DNA here is from genome assembly GCA_041690235.1 of Bacteroidales bacterium. Classification (GTDB taxonomy): domain Bacteria; phylum Bacteroidota; class Bacteroidia; order Bacteroidales; family UBA7960; genus SLSG01. The sequence goes on along the minus strand of JAWLHS010000016.1, from coordinate 13,413 downwards.
CCCGGGTGGAAGGCACCAGCCCTTCGCTCCCGCTATCTGACTACGCCGGGACCTATGCATCTGACATTTACGGGGAGATCGGCGTGCAACTGGTGAACGGGGAACTACAACTTTCTTTTGAACATGCAGACGGACTGGCCGCCACGCTCAGCCACTGGCACCACGATGTCTGGGAAATAAAATGGAAGCACACCCATGCCTTTTTTGGGTTCGGAACAGTATCCTTCCGCACCGACAACAAAATGCAGGTCACCGGAATGCACATCGAAGTACCCAACCGGGATATTTTCTTCGAGGAGCTGAAGCCGGTCAGGCTTAGGTAAGTGTTCAGCGGAAGTCATGCGGCTACGCCCTGGTCAGTGAATCTGCCAAAAAAATCCCGGTGGAAATAAACCTGACAACAAATAACAATTCAGATATGAAAACTTCATTCGGACCCAAAAAGACCCTGTTTCCCATGCCGGTCGCGCTGGTGGTAACGGGCAACATGGAACAATCCAACATCGTGACCATTGCCTGGGTGAGCCTGCTCACCAGTTCGCCGCCCACCCTGGGGGTTTCAATAGGCACAAAGGGGTTCTCCGGGAAACAGATCCTGAAGAACAAACACTTCACGGTGAACATTGCCCCGGCATCCATCATGGTGGAAGCCGATTTTTGCGGCATTACATCGGGAAAAGACCGGGACAAGTTCCGGGAATCGGGACTGACAAAAATGCCTTCCAGTCATATTCCCTCTCCCATCATCAGGGAATCCCCGCTGAATTTCGAGTGCCGCCTGGTGAATCACTCGGTATTCGGCACCACCAATCACTTTGCCGGGGAGATTCTGGAAGTCCACATGGATACCGACAAACTCCGGGATGTCAGCGACCCCGCCTCTTTCGACCCGGCCGCCATGGACCCCCTGGTTTATATAGGGGGTGCCAGGGAATACCGCCGCATCGGTGAAAAGATCGGGGATGCCTACCAGATCGGGAAACAATTGATACACTGAGCTCCCCCACCATCCGGCCAATATCCACATTGCATGTAAAGTCAGACGACCCGGATCCCTTTGTACCGGCAGGCCAGTTCCAGCAGATTCTTATGATTTCCGGGCAGCAGCAGGTGGTGATTGCCAAGGGGGCGGTGTCTTAATTTATCATGGTCGGATGGGGATAAAGCGACTTCGCTCTGGGTCCGGCAGGCATACGCGTGATTGGGGCGGGAAACAATCTTCCCTTCAGCGACAAAGGCCTTGTCGAGCCTGTCATTCATACGGAAAACCGTGACCTGGTCCAGGTTTGTCTTTCCCTGTATGGCGGCGGATTTCCCGGTTTCAAAGTGTGTATGAACCTCGAAGTTTTCGACCAAGTTCAGGGGGACCGTACAATGGGCGAACAAGATGCTCCCCTCCCGGATGGCAGCCACATTGGCCATCCACGGAACCACCCCGGTCAGTTCCTTGGCCAGCATCATCCCTGCCAGGCTGACCAGGTCTCCCTCACAGCCTGCGGGAAACCCCCGGCTGTTTAGCAGCCCCAGCGACAGGCAGGCGGTCACATTCTGCTCAATGACCATATTGAAGCACTCCAGGGTCAGGGCGTCCAGCCGCTGGTCACTGATCCCTTTTTTAAGAAAACTCAGTATGCCAGCCTCTTTCTCAAGCGTTTCCGGCCCATGATCCCTGAATACCTCCAGCAGTTCGGGATCCGGAGGGAACGCAGCGTAATCCGGCAACCCCCCCCAGGGAATATGCACCAGGTCAAGGCCCAATTTATCCCTTGCATGATCCTTCTGTACCGCAGAAGCCACCAGCCAGTGCGACACCTCCCCGATCAGTCCGGCTCTTTGCCCCTCCAAACTTCTAAAGGCTCCGCACACCAGGTCCAGGTCCCCCAAAAAAGACGATTTCGCTGCTTCATCCATAGACAGCAGCATGGCCGGGATGCGCCGGTTCCCCGCCCAGGCCATTACCTCCATGGCCGCGGCATAGGCATTGTCTTCAAAGCCGGCAAGCAGCAAGACATAAGCACCAGGCTTCAGGCTGGCAACGGCTGCATGTTCGGATCCTCCGCTCAGAAAACAGATCACGTCGCAAGGGCCTTCTTCAACATATTCGAACAGCTTCGGGAAAAGTTTGTCCAGTCTTTTCCGGCCCGCAGCCAGGAAGGCCGTGTCTGCATTTCTGTGGGCGATGGTCTTTACACGCAATGCCATGAGGTGGTGGTTTTTTACCTGTCAAGATTTCTGTAAATATAATGGATTCCGGGATGCCGGGAAATCAGCGGTCCCGGCATGGCAGCATATTACACCGAATCCTTTCACCGGCCCTTGTACAGCGAACCCCCTTTCCGGGTGGTCGTTGCGAACTTGAAACGGCAAAAATAAGCCTTATTAATTCTGGAAAAATGATTATGTTTGTGTTTGCCGGACCATATAAAACACGACACCTAACCTAAAAAAGAAACCATATGAAAAAGAAAAAACTGACAACTGCTTCTGGCATTCCCTATGCCAAAAACGAAGACAGCATGACCGTCGGACCCCGCGGACCAGTGCTGCTGCAGGATTTCGTGTTGCATGAAAAAATGGCGCACTTCAACAGGGAGCGCATCCCTGAGCGCGTGGTACATGCCAAGGGCACAGGAGCCTTTGGTACCTTTAAGGTGACCGGAGACATCACCAAATATACCCGGGCAAAACTCTTCTCCAGGGTGGGGAATGAGTGCAAGGTTTTTCTCAGGTTTTCCACCGTGGGGGGTGAAAAGGGAAGTGCCGATACGGAGCGCGATCCCAGGGGCTTTGCAATGAAATTCTATACGGAGGAAGGGAACTGGGACCTGGTTGGCAACAACACCCCGGTGTTTTTTATCAAGGATCCAAAAAAGTTCGGGGATTTTATCCATACCCAGAAGCGGAACCCCAAAACCAACCTGAAAGACGCGAATATGTTCTGGGATTTTTTCAGCCTGAACCCGGAAAGCATGCACCAGGTGATGATCCTGTTCAGTGACCGGGGTACGCCTTACAGCTACCGGCATATGAATGGATACGGCAGCCACACCTTCAGCATGATCAACGCCAAAAATGAAAGGGTGTGGGTGAAGTTCCATGTAAAAACACAACAAGGAATTAAAAATTTCACCGGACCGGAAGCAGATGAGATGAAAGGGAAGGATCCGGACTGGGCGCAGGGCGACCTGGTCAAAGCCATCGAGGCGGGCGATTTTCCGAAATGGACGTTTAATATACAGGTCATGACGGAGGATCAGGCCAAAAAATTCAAATGGAACCCCTTTGACCTGACCAAAGTTTGGCCGCACGGAGATTATCCCCTGATCGAAGCGGGTGAACTGGAACTGAACAAAATTCCGGAGAACTATTTCCGGGATGTGGAACAGGCGGCCTTTGCCCCGGCCCATGTGGTGGACGGAATTGGTTATTCGTTCGACAAAATGCTGCAAGGCAGGCTGTTGTCCTACCCCGACGCCCATCGTCATCGCCTGGGACCGAATTACGAGCAGATTCCGGTAAACCGGCCCCTGAATGAGGTGCATAATTTTCAGCGGGACGGATTGATGCGGGTCGATGACAATGGGGCAGACAAACCCAACTATTATCCCAACAGCTTCGATGATATTGAAGCGGACCAGAACCATAAAGAGCCGCCCATGAAGCTGGAATCAAACATAGCCGACTGGTACGACCGCAATGAAAACGACGATGACCATTTCACCCAGCCGGGAGATTTGTTCAGAAAGGTCATGACAAAAAAGGAAAAGGAAAATACCATCAGTAACATCGTTGGGCATATGAAGGGCATCAACGGCCCGAAACGCGATGAGATCATTCATCGCCAGCTAGGGCATTTCCATAAAACCGACAAAGAATTGGCCAGGGCCGTCGCCAAGGGCCTTGGGGTTGATTTCAAGCCTTAAGCCCGATCCAATGACAACAAGCCCACAATCAAAACACACCATTGCCTTATGGATGTTCTTATCCCTGTTTTGCGTCCATATGGCACCCGGGCAGGAAAGTGTTCCCGAAGCCCCGGACGAACAAGCCGGTCAGCCGGAATTATTTCTGCCGGGCATTGTTTCCACTCACCTGTCCGAAAGGGATGCCGCACTTTCTGCGGACGGACATCGGTTTTATTATACCGTTTCAAGCTACAACCGCCCCATGATTGTTTTTGTGGAGAGAAAATCCGGCCGTTGGACGCAGCCTCAGACGGCCTCCTTTTCAGGTGTCTATTCTGACCTGGAACCCCATTTTTCGCCCGATGGGGAAAAACTTTATTTTGCATCAAACCGGCCGTTGGAAAAAGGCGGACAAACAAAGGACTTCGATATTTGGTATGTGGAGCGGACCAATGACGCCTGGGGTGAGCCGGTAAATGTCGGTTCGCCGGTAAACACACCGGCCAACGAGTTCTACCCTTCTGTTACTGAGGCCGGAACCCTATACTGGTGCGCCGTAAGGGAGGGCGGACCCGGGGGGGAAGACATTTTTTTCTCAAGAATGGAAAACGGACGGTACGGACCGGCCACTGCATTGTCCGATTCTGTCAACACAGCCGGGAACGAATACAACGCCTTTGTGGCGAGAGACGAGAGCTTCATCATTTTCACCTCCACCGGCTGGGGTTCGGGGTACGGACGGGGAGACTTGTGGATTGGCTTCCGGAAACCGGACGGGCAATGGACAAGGGCCAGGAATATGGGACCGGAGGTCAATACCCCGGCTTTTGAATACTGCCCCTTCGTCTCAGATGACGGGGAATTTCTTTTTTTTACGAGCGACCGGATGGATTCCACACAAATCAAAGCCACGGCCACCTACGAAGATGTGGTAGCGTTCTCCAAACTTCCCGGCAACAAACAAAGCAGCATTTTCAGCATAGATGCAGGGGTCATCGAGAAACTCAGACCCCGTCAGCAATGACTTTCCGGCAGAAATTCAGGCCCGGCCTTACCCCCCTTCCTCCTTCAAACCAGTAAAAAGGACCCCGGGAGCCCCCGGGTAAATAAAAAAACCGTAATTTTGAAACAGCTCATTATTCATTCATAACCACAAGGCGCATCGCCATTTCTTTGCATCTCGGATTGCCCGGAATTGTCACCTGAAGACGCTGTTTTATCGAAGCATGATAAAAAAAATTCTGTTTCTGATCTCCTTTCTTGTCCTCCTGGCGGCAGTGGTGTTGTTGGGCTATTCTTTTTACCATCCGGGACGGGTGGGCCTCCTGGATACCGTCAGACTCCCCATTCAGTCGAGAATAATGTCTTCGGTGGGAGACGTGCTTGTCAGTGACTATTATATTCCCATTGAGGCCACTTCGGTCAGTCCCCGGGCACTTACCCTTGCGGAACTTGAAAGCCACCTTGATATACTGCAACCGGGAGACATTTTTTTTACGGACAGTGAAAAATACATGAGCAGCCGGTTTATCCCGGGAAAATGGAAGCATTCCGGGATTTACCTGGGAACAAAACAGCAGGCCTCCGAATTGCTCGGCGGACATACCCCCTGGAGTCAGGTGCTGAACCTCCATTTCAAGACAGGCCGGGAGCGGCTGATTTTGGACAGCAGTGCCGATGGGGTTGCCATACGGGATTTTTCACAGTTGTCCAATTTAAGATCGGTTTCCATGTTGATCGCCTTGTCGGCATTCCGGATAAACAGGCCACAGGAAGATCTTCAGGTGTTTATTTCGCACGCCTTTGAGCAACTGGGGAAACCTTACGACTTTGATCTGATGTTGGATAATCCGGAGAATATTTACTGCTCTGAGCTGCTTTATCAGGGTTTGAAGCATATCGGCATCGATCTGCCGCTCAGGGAAATGGTATACGGGAGGGAGGTTTTAACGCCCGACAATGCCTTTCATTCCATTATGACGGAGGGAATCCTGTCCGGGGGGTTTGAATTGGTTTTCAAGATAGAAAAAGAAAGCTTCACCGCAATGGGGAGCGATACGATTCCGGAACTTTCAGCCTTGCCCTAAACGACCCTAACGCAACCAATCCAGGGCCGCTTCAATCATGGTGTCGATCCCCATCTGTTCGTCATACTCATCCAGCCCCACGGGATAATCAACCGGCACCCCCATTTCAACATGGTTCCCTTCGGGCGTGAGGGTTTGGGTGGCAGAGAACCGGTACTTCCACCCATTGGGCAATTCCCCGAATGCCGGCACGCCGCCTCCTCCGCCGGTTTGGTCGCCCATCAACACCGCATTGGGAAGCACCCGCATCATTTGGGCAAAAAAGCTTGTTGCGCTGTAGGATTTTCGATTGACCAGCACAACCACCTGTCCGCCAAAACGCCGGCCCTGGCGTGGAGATACGACCAGATCGCGCCAGACCGAGAAATCATTAAAACCCGGACCGGTTTTTATGCGTTCATGGGCATAAGCATACGGCTTATCGGTAAAACAGGAGGCCAAACGCTGCGCATTCTGTAAGCTTCCGCCCCCATTGTTGCGTACATCGATGATCACCCCCGACATTCCTTCCGCACGAAGCATTAGCTGATCCAGGTGTGCATGGGAAATGTCATCCCCAAAAGACCTGTAATTCACATAGAGAACAGAATGAAGGATTTGATTGTGAAGCGGTCCGGTAATCCGAAAGTCTCTGCCCAGGTAATTCCGGTCAACAACATTCTGGTTATAGTTTACCGGGAAATCCAGAAACCAGTCCCAGTTCCGGCTCCGGTCGAAAGAGCTGGTCAGGTTCACGTGACCGTCCTTTAGCTCGTAGAGCATGTCCGACAAAACCCCGAACAATGCATGATCGCCCATATCCGGACTAAGCCGGGAGCGATGGGCCTGCCCGATGGCCTGCCAGTCAATCTCTTTCACCTCAAAAAGGGCGTACCTGGCGTTCACGTCCTCCCACAGATAGTTAAAAACGCTTTCAGGATCTGCAGGCGGGTCGGGCTCCAACCACAGTTTCTCACAGGCAGAATGCGAAAGCAAGCAACCCAGGGCCAAAATCAACAATAAAATGCGCCTGATTTTCATAAAGCAACAATTAATCCAACAAACCATTTTCCACGGCTTTTTGTTACCCGGTGGGCCCCCTCCAGCCGCGTAAAATCATACCTGTAATTAATGCTGAAGCTGTTTCCTGATCTGAGCCTGTATTGCAGGGAAGGCCGAAGGCCGAAATTCCAGGAGCTACCAGGGACGAACAGCTCGACGGAATGGCGGTATACATCCCATCCGGATACAGTTTGGACCTCATACCCCTTGGGGTTCTGTGATACAAAAGAAGACTGCAGCTTAAACCCGATCAACTGCACATGGGCAAGGGCCTGAAATAAAAACCCATGGCCGAGAAACTCAAATGGCAGCCGGTATCTGCCTGCGGGACCAAAGGAGGTGAAGTAGTCAAACCTATTGTTAAAATTGGTCATTGACTCATTGTCCCTGACACTAAGCTCGTTGTTATTGGACCACCCCCACTGAAACCCCCTGCCGGCATCCTCCCCGCCATGGTAAAAGCGAAAGGCCAGAATGCCTCCAGACCCCACCTGCATGCCTGTTTCCCATCTGTTCGAAAGATTTCCGGAAGAAAAAAAAGCATCAACGAAATCGGTCGAATGGTCCCTTTCAACACCATACCCAAGGGAGATCATCCCTCCGGTTCCTGAATAAAGGAGGGGGGAAAACCCCAGGTCACGCTCAGCAGAAATTTGTAATCCCGGATTGACGTGGAGCCACCTTGCCTGCTGGGCATCGCTTTTGGAAATACCGGACAGGAGAAACACCACCATCAGAACGACCGCAGCATTGGCCGGGATAAAAAAAGTTTGGGTCTTCCTCATCGCAAAGGGGTCAAAAATTCATATCTTGAGCGCTAAATTACACTTTTTGCCCCAAGGGGGAAAATCAAGTTTTCTGATCATGAAGCCCAAGCCCACAAGCTATTGTGAATATGTAAAACAATTTCCGCCAAACCATGTGCACCGCATCCATCACGACAGCCTTCACGGATATGCCGTAACCAATGACGATGCCCTTTTCGAACGACTTATACTGGAGATCAACCAGGCCGGACTCAGCTGGGCAACCATCCTGAACAAGCTGGATAATTTCCGCAAAGCCTATGACGGGTTCAGCATCTCAAGGGTGGCATCCTACGATGAAAAAGACAGGAAAAGGCTGCTTGAGGACGCCGGAATTATTCGAAACCGTCTGAAGGTGGATGCCGCCATTCATAATGCCAATGTCATCCTGAAATTACAGAGGGAATTCGGCTCCTTCAGAAACTGGCTGAACCATCACCACCCCATGAGCCGTGAGGAGTGGACCCGTCTGTTCAGGAAAACCTTTCAATTCACAGGGAGTGAAATCGTGAACGAATTCATGATGAGCACGGGTTATTTGCCCGGGGCGCATACACCCGACTGCCCCCTCTATAAAGACGTATTGGCATCCGGGCCCATGTGGGCAAAAAAAGACCTGCATTGAAAAAACGGGCGCTGCCCGGGGCCTGATCACTGCAGCAATTTGGCAACTTGTTCAACGGGAATTCCATGGGCCATTTCCGTTACCAGAGCTTCCTCCGGAACGCCGTTGAATTCCATTGTCAGCAATGAGGATCCGAATGGAACTTGCAGATCCCACGAAACCTTTCCCGTTTCATCCTGGTTCTTCTGAAGCAGGGCGCGGTAACTCCCAACCCTGATGCGTTTCTGGTTGGCGTCACGGCCCAGTACGGGCAGGGCAAGGATGGTATTGATACCGGCCAGCAGGGGTGAGTCACCAACAACCTGAACCCTGACAAAGGTTTCATCATTCATTCGGTAGGTACGGCTGACAAACAGTCCGGCAAGGCCCATTCCTGCCGAGGTAACCTCATCATCTGCCTTTACGGCCGACATATCTCCCATGGTCTCGGGAAATAATAACAACACCTCGTTTCCAATGGCCAGGTCAATCTCGTTCATTGCCTGCCTGAGGGCAAAGCGCGCTGCCTCAAGATCGCCGGATTCGTAGGCGGCACCGGCCTCCCTGAGGCTTTTGCTGACGTCTTGGGCATACAGGCCTGAACCGGCCAATATAAAGTACAAGAAAAGGATGGAAAGAATTTTTTTCATCGCTATTGTTCTCCCAGTTTTTGTTTGATGGTTTGGATGTCGAACTGATTGGCAGCGGTCATGAAGTCGCCCTCCGATTCATAATTAACCCCCTGAAGCATAAAAATCGAGGACTGCCCAAAGGGGACACTCAGTGTATACCCGTCGGAATCATCGAACTGGATATACGCCCGCTGGTCTTTGAAACGGATCTGTTTATAATCCGTCTGATCGGAACTGCTTTGATGGTGTTCACTCAAATAGGCCAGGTTGGCCAGGCCGAGCAAACCCGCGTCGCTGGCAACCGAAAGAGAAAGCGATACATCCTCCGGCCCGGAATAATACCGCTCAATGACCAGTCCGACAAACCCGATCCCGGTGCTGCTAACCTGGTCTGATGAAGCATCATATTCAAGGGCGCCAACCCTTTCAGGCAAGGATTTCAGCACATTCTGCCCCATTTCAAGCTCCACCCCCCAAAGTGCGTTTCTCAGGGACGACTTGGCGGAGGTGTAATTTTTTGCGGTGAAGGATTCATCGGCCTCAGCGATATGAAGGGCCACATCAGGGATCTCGGCAGAAAGGCCCCCGCCGCGCCGGTGGCGTCCCGACCGTGAATCTCCCCCATCATCTGATTCGGCTTTCTTCTCTTCCTCCTTTCCAAAAATTTCCTCAATGGCCTTATTTTCAACCTCCCGCTGAACCCTCCGGATCAGCCGCCCCTGGCCATAAAGTTCACTGACCCCCGCTTGAAAAATCATGAAGGATGCCAGGATAAAAACATAAAGCCTTTTCATAGAAACATTGGTTTTGGTTATCCTCCAAATATAAAAGATTAATGGATGACTTTCAAGGAAAGATGATTTTTTATATCTTGCTGTCTAAATTGATTTAGGCCAAACCATAAATCATTCGAATCCCGCCAAGCCTGTTTTTTTAATGACCCGGTGGGGTAAAAAAACGAAAATCATGATAAAAAAAACTTCACTGGCAGACATCGCCGCCAGCCTGGGGGTTTCAAAAACCCTGGTGTCGCTGGTGTTGAACGACAAAGCCGACCGGTATGGAATCAGCCGGGAGACCCAAACCAGGGTAAGGGAAAGAATTGCGGAACTGAACTACCGGCCCGACGCACTGGCCCGGGTATTCCGGACCGGCAAAACCTTGAACATCGGATTGCTTGTTCCCGACATTTCCAATGTTTTTTGTGCTGCCATGGCACGCAGCATTGAAAAAAAGGCCTGGGAACATGCCTACAGCCTGGTCATCTGCAGCACCCAGGATAATCCCGACAGGGAAAACAAACAGATCAGGAATCTGCTGGACAAGCGGGTCGACGGACTGATCATTTCATCTTCGCAACAGAATCCGGGGGTATTCAACGCCCTCAGCGAGGAAGGCTTTCCCCATGTTTTAATAGACCGTACCTATAAGGACATGCGTTCCCCCAGCGTGTCAACAGATAATTTCTGGGGCGCCAGCATGGTGGCCGGCCATTTTCTGGAGCAAGGGTTCAGGCATATGGCCATGGTATTCGTTGCCGCGGAGCACCTGTCGGCCATCAATGACAGGATCATGGGGTTTACCTCCGCCCTTTCGGCTGCGGGCGTGGAGATCCCCTCCAGATGGAAGATCAGGGTTCCCCTGAATGATGCCGCCGGAACCATCGAAGCCCAACTCAACGGACTGAAACAGGCGGGAAATATGCCGGAGGCCATTTTCGCCCTGAACCACCGTCTGACGTCAGACTGCCTTTTAAGTCTCAGGAAACTAAATCTGGACATACCCGGGGAGGTGGCGCTGGCCGGGTTTGATGACATGCCCTGGTTTGCCCTTACACGTCCTTCCGTGACCGCGGTCCGACAACCCCTGGAAACCATTGGCGAACAGGCTTTCAATTTACTGAAACGTCAAATGAATCAAACCGACAGAAAGGGCATGGAAGCCTCCGTCCACCTGCCTGTAGAACTAATCATCAGGGAATCATCCGTTATCCGGGCCAGTCAACCAGCAAAACAACACCTGCCATGAAAAAATCCGGCAACATCTTATTATTCAACTTCTTCCTTTTATTGACCACCTGCCAGTCCCCACCGCAACATCCGGGACCGGCGGCCTACGTGGATCCGTTTATCGGAACCGGTGGCCATGGGCATACCTATCCGGGGGCCACCGTGCCTTTCGGCATGGTCCAGCTTAGTCCGGATACCCGCCTGGGGGGCTGGGACGGCGCCTCGGGATATCATTACTCAGATTCCTTCATCTACGGGTTCTCGCACACCGCCCTCAGCGGCACCGGGGTGGGTGATTATAATGACATCCTGATCATGCCGGTCGTTGGCCAACCGGTTTTTGAAAATGACCTGTATGGGTCTCCCTTCCGTAAGGAAAACGAGTACGCCCAGGCCGGGTATTATAAGGTACTGCTGGATAAACCGGGAGTGACGGCCGAAATGACGGCCACCGCAAGGGTCGGATACCACCGCTATACTTTCCCCGAAAGCCGGCAATCCAACCTGCTGATTGACCTGGAACACCGCGACAAAGTCATTGAAGCCTGGATCGAGTTTGTAAGCGATACCGAAATCAGGGGAATGAGGCGGTCTTCCAATTGGGCCAGCGACCTGGTGTGGTATTTCCATATGGAATTTTCCAAACCTTTTGTGCGCAGGGGTATTGCATCGGACAATCAGCTCCTGGAAGGGCTTCTTCATGCCAGGGGAACCAACATAAAGGCTTTCGTTGGTTTTGAAACAGAAGACGGAGAAGAAGTAGAGGTAAAACTTGCCCTCTCGGCGGTAGATCCGCAAGGGGCCCTCAACAACCTGAAGGAGGAAGTTCCACACTGGGATTTTGACCGGGTAAGGCAGGATGCCTATCGCCAGTGGAACGAAAAACTTGGCCAAATCATCGTAAGGGGTGGGTCTCAGGAGCAGATGACCACTTTCTATACCGCCATGTATCACGCGTTTTTGCAGCCCAATATTTTTATGGATACGGATCGCCGCTACAGGGGCATGGACCGTAACATTCATTACGCTGAGGGATTCGAAAACCACACCATATTCTCATTATGGGATACCTACCGGACCTGGCATCCGCTGATGACCATACTCGACACCGCCCGCACGCGTGATTTCCTGAACACCATGCTCAATATGTATGACAAGGGCGGACTGCTGCCCGTTTGGGAACTGGCTGGCAATGAGACTTTCACAATGATCGGGTACCACTCGGCATCGGTCATTGCCGATGCCTACCTGAAAGGAATCCGCGGTTTTGACCAGGACAAAGCCCTTGAGGCCATGATTCACAGCGCCACACGCGATCATTACGGGTTGAAGGCTTACCGGGAGAATGGCTATGTGCCGGGTGACATGGAGCATGAATCGGTTTCAAAAACACTTGAATATGCTTACAATGACTGGTGCATCGCACGGATGGCAAAGGAAATGGGGCAGGAAGAAGTGTACCTTGAGTACATCCGACGGGCACAATATTATAAAAACATTTTCGATCCCTCCACCGGCTTTATGCGCCCAAAGCTGAACGGCGCATGGCTTACCCCCTTTGACCCCACAAAGATCGACTGGCATTTTACGGAAGCCAATTCATGGCACTACAGCTTCTATGTGCCACAAGACATTGGCGGCTTATCTGCCCTTCACGGGGGGAAAAAAAACCTGGGACTGAAAATCGATGAACTTTTCGAAAGCACAAGGGCCATTACCGGGCGGGATATGAAGGATGTCACCGGACTGATCGGGCAATACGCTCATGGGAACGAACCAAGCCATCACATGGCCTACCTGTACAATTTCGTCAACCAGCCGTGGAAAACGCAATACCGGGTCCGGCAAATCATGGACTCCCTGTATTCGCACCGGCCCGACGGACTCAGCGGGAATGAGGATTGCGGGCAAATGTCGGCCTGGCTCATTATGAGCGCCATGGGCTTTTATCCGGTCACACCCGGCTTGCCGGAATATGCGATTGGGACACCCTGGTTCCCTGAAATGGAAATCCATCTCGAAAATGGCAGGATATTCCGCGTTACCGCTTCCAATGTTTCTGAAAGAAATTTCTACATACAATCTGCAACACTGAATGAAGAAATGTATTCCCGGTCATGGATTACCCACCAGGCCGTTATGGAGGGCGGACATCTTCATTTTGAAATGGGCTCCCGCCCAAACAAGGATTGGGGCAGTGATGACAAGGACGCACCCTCTGCGGTCATAGAGGATGCCCTGATTCTGCCGGTCCCCTTTTTTGAGGCGGAAGACCGTCGGATCAGGGACAAACAGGAAGTGGCCATCAAGGGCATTCTCCCGGGGACCA
>JAWLHS010000015.1:0-22327 GCA_041690235.1 Bacteroidales bacterium | reverse complement strand
ACTGGGCGAGGCGCAATCAGCCAGGGTTCTTAAAAAGGGTGACACTCTGCAGGCACGGCAAAAGATTCATGAACTTTTGCGGGAAATTGACAAATGTCAATCGCTTTTAAACAGTTAAGCTTTCTAAACTCATTTTTTTAATGAGAGAACAACTAATATCGGTTATCATAGCAGAGAGGCCATACAGGCTTGCCATAAAGAGTGAAAGTGAGGAAGAGGTGTTTCGCCATGCAGCCAGTCTGATTAATGAAAAAATGAAGGAGTATGGGACCAATTACGCCTTCCGTGACAAACAGGATCTTCTGGCCATGGTTTCTTTACAATTTGCCGTGGAGGTTTTACGTTTTGAACATACAGCCCAGGGGCAAGTGCAACTGAAAGAGCAACTGGAACAAATAGACCGAATATTGGATGAAAGCCTGAAAAGCTGAACGTTCTTTGAAAAATACTTGACATAGCCCGCATTAATTCAAGTGTACGTTTTTGAAACTCAACATTTCTAAAATTTAGGGATCAGTTTGGGATCATTAGAACAGGCCTCACTACCCGTGGTTTCCATGGGTAGTCCTTCACAGGACAGTGGACGTTCGACGGACCCCAGCCCCCTAAGCATGTATATTCGGGGTTTCTTTAAACCTCTCTGGATTAATTGCGGGCTTTTTTTATTCTAACCTAACCCATAAATGTAATATGACCATCATTGCCATTAGTATCACAACCATTGTTGTGGTTGTGTCTGTTCTTTCCGTTGGTATAGGGGTATTGGCTGCAGCTACGGTGATGCGCAATACGATCATCCGGAAAAGCCGGCATATCCTTAAGGAGGCCGTCTCAGAATCAGAGGTGCTTAAAAAGGAAAAAATCCTGCAGGCCAGGGAGACCTTCCTTCAGCTCAAATCAGAACATGAAAAATTTGTCTCCGAAAAAAACCAGGCGATTTCCCTGGCTGAAAACCGCCTGAAGCAAAAGGAAACCACCTTTAATCAACGAAACGAGGAGTTTCTGCGCAAACAAAAGGAGATCAGTCTGATCAAGGAGAACCTTTCCAGCCAGCTGGAAATCGTAAACAAAAAGCAGCTGGAGCTTGAAAAAATCTACAAGCAGGAACTGGAGAAACTGGAAACCATCAGTGCTTTATCCGCCCAGGAAGCCAAGGTGCAGTTGGTGGAGGCACTGAAATCTGAAGCCCAGGCAGAGGCCCAGTCTTACATTAAAGACATCATGGACGAAGCCAAGCTCTCAGCCAATATGGAGGCCAGAAAACTGGTTGTAATGTCTTTGCAGCGAACCGCTACGGAAGTCGCCATTGAAAACTCGGTTTCTGTTTTTCCCATTGAGAATGATGAGGTAAAGGGACGGATTATTGGCCGGGAGGGCCGCAATATTCGGGCACTTGAGGCCGCCACCGGGGTGGAAATCATCGTTGATGACACCCCTGAAGCCATTATTCTTAGCGGGTTTGACCCGGTGAGAAGGGAAATTGCCCGTTTGTCTTTGCATAAGCTGGTGACCGACGGACGCATTCATCCGGCCCGCATCGAAGAGGTCGTAGCCAAAACCAAGAAACAGATCGATCAGGAAATCCTTGAAATCGGAAAGCGAACCACCATCGACCTGGGCATTCACGGGATGCACCATGAACTCGTTCGCATGGTCGGCAAGATGAAGTACCGGTCATCTTACGGGCAGAACCTTCTTCAACACTCCAAAGAGGTTGCAAACCTTGCGGCCACCATGGCTGCGGAACTCGGACTGAATCCGAAAATTGCCAAACGTGCCGCACTCTTGCATGATATTGGCAAGGTGCCGGATAACGAACCGGAGCTTCCACACGCCATTCTCGGAATGAAACTGGCCGAACGCTATAAGGAAAACCCCGAGGTTTGCAATGCCATCGGGTCTCACCATGATGAGGTGGATATGGATAGCCTGATTTCACCGATCATCCAGGTATGTGATGCCATTTCGGGTGCCAGACCAGGAGCCAGAAGGGAAGTGGTCGAATCTTATATCAAACGTCTCAACGACCTGGAAGAACTGGCGCTAAGTTATCCCGGGGTGGTAAAGACCTACGCGATACAGGCAGGAAGGGAGCTGCGGGTCATTGTTGGGAGCGATAAGATTACCGACCAGGAAGCCGAGCAAATATCCCATGATTTGAGTAAAAAGATCCAGACGGAAATGACCTATCCCGGACAAATCAAAATAACTGTGATCCGGGAAACACGGGCCGTGGCCTATGCAAAGTAAGCCATTTCAAGGGTGCTTTTCGTGATCTCTGGGTTGCGGAAAGGGATTCCCGGGTTGCGGGGCTTGTCTTTGCGCCCCTTTCAATGTGAATTAAACAATCTTTTCATTTTTTTGTTTCTATGCATGAAACCAAAGAAATGAAAATGATTCCCGCTTTCAGGTTGTTGTTGATTCTGTCATTTGCCACTGCCCTTGCCTTTACGGGGCCCGGTGTTCAGGCAGGCGATCCGGTTAAACTGGATATGCCCGACTTTAACGAGTTCGAGCCCTGGTTGTATAAGGAAACTGATTCGGTTTATGTGATCAACTTCTGGGCAACCTGGTGCGCCCCCTGCGTAAAGGAAATTCCTGCTTTTGAAGAATTGAATGCCAGGTATTCCTCCGACAAGGTCAAAGTGCTGTTGGTAAGTCTTGATTTCCCCAACCAGGTCGAAAGCCGTGTCCTACCATTCATGGATCGATTGAACATCCAGAGCCAGGTGATCCTGCTGGATGATCCTTATTCCAATCGCTGGATCGGAAAAGTGAGCGAGGAATGGTCCGGGGCGATCCCTGCCACGGTCATTTATTCTTCCGGCTTCAGGGGGTTCTATGAAAGGGAATTTACCTTTGAGGAACTCGAAGAAATTGTCAAACCCTTAATCAAATAATTAAAACCATTGTCCTATGAGAAAAATTGCATTATTGTTTTCCATGGTTCTTATTTCCTCCACATTGATGGCCCAGGGCTATAGTGTCGGAGATGTGGCTACGGATTTTCGACTGCTGAATGTTGACGGCAAATATGTTTCCATGGCAGACTTTCCCGAAGCCAAGGGCTTTGTCGTGATCTTTTCCTGCAACCATTGTCCATATGTGGTTGCTTACGAGGACCGGATGATCGATCTGCATAACAAGTATGCCCCCAAAGGCTTTCCTGTTATCGCCATCAACCCGAACGATACCATCGCGCAACCGGCCGATTCCTATACAAAAATGATTGAGAGGGCCAATGAAAAAGGCTTCCCTTTTGTATACCTATTCGATGATGGTCAAAAAATCTATCCCCAATACGGGGCCACCCGCACCCCCCATGTTTACCTTCTTGAAAAGACAGGGGACGATCTGAAAGTTGCTTATATCGGGGCCATTGATGACAATTACCGTGATGCAGATCAGGTGACAGAACCATTCCTTGCCAATGCCATTGATGCACTGCTGGAGGGTAAAAAGCCCGATCCGGATTTTACCAGGGCCATTGGATGCACCATAAAGACGCAGTAGGAGGCGCCTTTCCCGGAAATTGAGTTTATCATGCCCGCCGGCCTGAGCCGGCGGGCTTGTTTATTATCCCCCCGGCCGGACCTCAAAGCCGGAAAGATTGTGTAAATTTGCCGGAAACTCATTTTCTGAAACCTTCCGGAACCATGGGGTATGCACTGCCCAGGCTATTAATCCAGTTGTTAACACGCAGGCCTTACGGGGTCCACTCCCCCTTCCTTTTTTCTTTTGCTGAGAACTGTCTCTACGCCGGGGAGAGGCATCCCGGTTTTGAGTTGCTGGAAGGCATTCGCCGGGACCTGCAATTGAGCGATAAGCAGATTCTGGTAAAGGATTTCGGAACCGGAGGCCGGTTCGATGCGCCCAAACGGGACGGGGACCCTATCCAACGAAAAAAAAGACTTGGTTCCATTGCCAGGTCCGCGTTGCAAAGGCCCAAATATTGCCGCTTGTTTTTCAGGATGGCCGGTTATTTTCAACCCGCGACCATCCTGGAACTGGGGACTTCCCTCGGAATCTCCACCTGTTATCTGGCCTACGGGGCACCGGAAGCCAGGCTGATCACCCTGGAAGGATGCCCGCAAGTCTCTCTGGTGGCACAAGACGTATTCAACCGGGCCGGAGTCGCCCATATTGAATGCCTGACCGGGCCTTTTCATCAGACCCTTCCCGGGCTTCTTGACCGGGTTTCCAATCCCGATATGGTTTATGTCGACGGGAATCATAGTTACCAGGGCCTGATGGAGAATTACCATATCCTGCGCGATCATATTCCTGAAAATGGAGTGGTGATCATTGACGATATCAGGTGGTCGTGGGGGATGTGGAAAGCGTGGAAAGAGATTGTTTCTGACCCAAAAGTGAGCCTTTCGGTCGATCTGGGTCATATCGGCATCCTGTTTTTCAGGCGTGCATTGAGCAAAGATAATATCAGAATGGGATTTTGAAAATTCTTACCTTTGTCCGAATCCAACACATGAATTGATATGCAAGAAGAATTGATCCGCCTGGAGGCTTTATGCAAAAACTATAAAGTCGGACTGGAAATTGTGAAGGCGCTGCGGAGTGTTGACCTTTCTATCCATCGCAATGAATATGTCGCACTGATGGGCCCATCCGGCTCGGGAAAATCCACCCTGATGAACATCCTTGGGTGCCTGGACACACCTACCAGCGGAATGTATTATTTAAACGGCAAGGATGTGAGCAAGCTGGTCGATAATGAGCTGGCCGAGATCCGGAACCGGGAGATTGGATTTGTCTTTCAGACTTTTAACCTCCTCCCCAGGAGCACCGCCCTGGATAATGTGGCCCTTCCGTTGATCTATGCCGGACAAGGCAAGGTCCTTCGTCAGGAAAGGGCTTTGGAAGTGCTGGATCAGGTCGGACTCTCCGACCGGACCCACCACCGGCCCAACGAACTTTCGGGCGGACAGCGGCAGCGCGTGGCAGTGGCCAGGGCCTTGGTGAACAGTCCCTCCATCATTCTTGCCGATGAACCCACAGGTAATCTGGATTCCAAAACTTCCATCGAGATCATGGGCTTGCTGCAGGACATTCATGCGGCGGGAAACACCATTATTCTGGTTACACACGAGGAGGATATTGCCCTGCATGCCCATCGCATTGTCAGATTGCTCGATGGTGAAATTGAATCCGACAGGCAAAATGAAAACATTGTAAGGGTGGCCGAGCCAAGCGCTGCCGAATAAATAGGGATGAAGGACTGGAAGATATACACAAAAACCGGAGATAAGGGGGAGACTTCCCTGCTTGGCGGAAGACGTGTTCCAAAGCATCACATCAAGATTGAAGCCTACGGCACGGCTGATGAGCTGAATGCCTTTATTGGTTTGTTGAGGGACCAGCAGATTTCCGCTCATTACAGGGAGGTCCTGCTGGAGGTCCAGGACCGGGTGTTCACGGCCGAAAGCCTGCTGGCGAAAGACCAGGGAAGCGAGGGATTCACGCTGCCCGGCTTGTTTGAGGACGATATCCTGTTGCTTGAAAAAGAGATCGACCAGATGAATGAGACCCTGCCGCCATTGGGGAGCTTCATTCTTCCCGGCGGACATCCCGCGGTTTCTTATGCCCATGTGTGCCGTTGCGTCTGCCGCAGGGCAGAGCGCATCATCATAAAACTGGCTGAAGAGGAAGCCGTGGACGAGATCATTGTCAGGTACTTCAATCGTTTGTCGGATTATTTCTTCGTTCTGGCCCGCAAGATCGGGCAGGACCTGGGTGTTTCGGATGCGCTTTGGACCCCCCGAAAGTAAGCGCCTGCCCGCCATTTTTTTTCAAAAAGAAATTTTGTGCGAAAGCTTTTAAATATTACTTTTGCAGTTCAAATCCGGGAAGCGGTGGGTTTTTTCCGCAAACGGATGGACCGATCGGGGTGTGGCGCAGTTGGCTAGCGCACTTGCATGGGGTGCAAGGGGTCGGAAGTTCGAGTCTTCTCACCCCGACATTTTTAAATAAAAGGGAAACGCTATTTTCTGATAATCAGGAGATAGCGTTTTTTTTATGGTCGATTCTTTTCCGCCGTTTCCCCACCAGTCCCGTGCAAGCCGCGGATCAGGGCAGGCCTTGCGTTTTCACCGGCCTCACTCCACCAGAATCTCTTCCAAAGCCTTTGCGGGCGAGCAGGCATGCCCGCATTGCTTCATCGCCATGCCGATCGCCCCGACAGTGGCCAGCAGGTCGGCTTTGCTGACCGAACCCATGTGGCCGACCCTGAAATAGCGGGTCTTCAGCTCTGGCAACAATCCGGGGGCGATGATCACATCCGACGAGGACATGGCTTTGATAAAACCGGCGGCTTCCACCCCTTCCGGATAATAAACGGCAGAGAGGGTGTTCGCCTCGTGCCCACCAGCCGGAATCATCTGAAGTCCCAGGGCCTCCATGGCGGCGCGGAAAGTCCCGGCAAGCTGTTTGTGGCGGTCAAAACGGGCCTGCATGCCTTCGCGCAATATCTGGCCCAGGCTCACCTCCAGGGCGGCCACCAGGTTCACGGCAGGGGTGCCGAAGTAGGCCGGCTTACGTGCCGCATAGGCCTCCATAATGGGCAGCCAGTTGCCCCAGTCGGCATAATAGTTCCTGACCGGCTCCCTGCGGCTGCGCCAGGCCTCCATGGTCCGTTCCGAAGCCACCAGCAGGGCCAGCCCGGGCGGTACCCCGATGGCCTTCTGAGACGCCGTGAGCACAATGTCAATGCCCCATTCCTGCTGCCGGATCTCCTCGCCGGCCACCGAGCAGACCCCGTCCAGAACGGTCAGCACGCCATATTTTTTGCCCAATTCACCCAGTGGTGCCGGATCCACAAGCATCGCGGTGGAAGTGTCCACATGGGTGAAGGTCATCAGCTTGTAAGGCTTTTTCTTCAGTTCCGATTCGATGGCTTCGGCCGGAACCACCTGTCCGGTTGCCGCCTTCAGCACGGTCACTTCCGCCCCGTATCTTTCCAGCAGGGCCGCAAAACGTTCCCCGAAATATCCGGTGGAGATCACCAGGGCGGCATCGCCGGGTTCGATCAGGTTGGCGCCCGCCATGTCCATGGCCAGGGTGCCGGTGCCTGCCAGGATGAATGGCTGGCCCGCCGGGCACATCCAGACTTCCTTCATCATGTCCAGGCAATGGCCGAAGGATTCAATAAAATGGGGGGCCACATGGCTCGTAGTCGGACTCCCCATTGCGCGCATAACGGCTGGTTCGAATTCAATGGGTCCGGGGATCATCAATAGTTTTCTTCCTTTCATAATCGGATCACGTTGGTCAGGTAAAGGATATTGTAAGGACAGCTTATTGTTGTTATAGTCGGATAGCGTTTGCTTCCAGCAGTGCGATCAATTGTTGCCTGCTTCCTTCTTCCAGCGGCAGTATAGGCTTGCGTGCCGGTCCGCCGTACAGGCCGATATGGTCCATGGCGGCCTTCAGGGCCGGGACACCCCATTGGCTGGTCACGGCGGCATTGACCGGGATCATCTGTTGCTGCAGGCTGCGGGCCGCATCCAGGTCCTTATTATGGTAGGCCCTGAAGATGTCCAGGCATTGGGCGGGTGCAATATTGGCCAGGGCAAGGATGCCCCCGACCGCTCCCATGGCCAGGGCCGGCAGCAGGAATCCCGCAGAGCCCGCCAGTACCTGAAATCCCGGTTTCGCCCGGCCGGCGATGGCGCCCAGTTTGACGACATTCCCGCCCGAATCTTTGAGTCCGACGATATTCGGATGCCCTGAAATGGCCAGGATGGTATCTGCATCCATGTCCATGCCGCTATTGCCTGGCATATTATAGATGATGACCGGTATTTCCGAGGCTTCCGCCACGGCATGGTAATGGGCCACAAGGGCCTGCCGGGTCATCAGTCCCTTGTAGTAGAAAGGGTTCAGCACCAGTACCCCGTCGGCTCCCGCCCTGGCTGCTTCGCGCGTCAGCCGGATGGTCCCGGTGGTGGACTGCCCGCCGGTACCCGCCAGCATAAGCTTTTCGGCCGGGATGGCTTCGCGGGCGGCGTGGAAAGCCTGTATCTTTTCTTCTTCGGTGAGCATAACCAGCTCCCCATTGGAGCCCAGGATCAGGAAACCGGACAGGTCAAACCGGGACAAAGACCGGATGTTTTCCCGGATCTTTTCAGGCGCGAGTGCTTCCCCGGCGTCAAACGAGGTCGGCAGGGGAGGGAAGATGCCTTTTAATGAGATCATGGCCATTGTTATCAAGTGTTGGTGAGGCCCTGCAAAGATAAAAAAATCCGGCGGCTGTCCGTTTTATTTCCCTTTTGTTGACAGGAGTTTGGTTTTCCTTTTCTCTTCTTTCGTTAATAGCCCCTTTGGCGGTTTACGCGGTGCAGAAGGGGTTTGCCCTGCAGGAGTCTTCGGTGGTTTTCTATAATTTGCGGGGCCACGGATTCCGGGTCTGTGAGGCTTGCGATATGGGGTGTGATGCGGATCTTCGAATGCCCCCAGAACGGATGGCCTGCCGGAAGTGGTTCCGGGCTGAACACATCCAGGCTGGCACCGGATAGATGGCCGGAATCCAGCAGTTCAACCAGGTCTTCGTCCACCAGGTGTGCACCCCTGCCCAGATTGATCAGGGAAGCCCCGCGCGGCAATTGCGACAAGTGTTTCCTGTTCAGTATGCCTCGGGTTTCTTCAGTCAGCGGAAGCAGGCAGATCAGGATGCCGGCCGATTGCAGGAACAGGCCAAGCTGGTTCTGTCCGAAATACCTTTTGTATGGGAGTGGATGCCCCTTTTCGCCGGTTGTGCCGGATGGACCCGTTCTTCCCCAGCCACAAACCCTGAATCCCAGTCCCGCCAGCTGGGTGGCCACATGGTTTCCGATGATCCCTGTGCCCAGAATGCCCACGCTTGTGTCTTTGATTCGGGCGTAGCGTTTTTTTTTCCACAGGCCTTTTGCCTGGTTCTCTTTGAATTGATCCAGGGTTCGGTTTTCGCCCATAATGATGGCCAGTGCAAACTCAAACAGGTCCTGCGACAAGGTGGGATCGATGATCCGGACCATTTCGATGTGTTCCGGGATGGTGGTGTCTGTTACCAGGTGGTCTACTCCGGCCCCCATGGAGGAGATGCACCCAAGTTTGGGAAACCCGCTGAATATTCCTTCCGGGTGGTCCCACGCCAGGGCCAGACGAACGGCTTCCTTGTTTCCGGGCTGGTCCAGTGTGACCACCTTGATTTTTGGATCTGCCTGCTTCAGTGCCCGTATCCAGGGATCCGGGTTTCTGCCGGGGGCGGCAATCAGGATAGACATGGCTTGGTTTTTTGTTGCGATGATTGGGTTCACAAGTTAATGGTTTTTTGGAAATCATTAATTCCGCGATCAGTGGGTAATTGTTCTGCTTCTTTTTGTAATTTTGCCTGAACCCTTACGAAGACTTCAGCTAAGGTTCCGTTCCGGCCAAATGATACTTGGCCATTGAATTTCAGACATATGGTTTTTGCCCAGTCATTTGCCGGATTTATCTTGCTCTTCGGAATCAGCGGAGGGGAGATCCTGATCTTGCTTCTGGTGGTGTTGATTTTGTTCGGACCTTCAAAGATTCCCGAAATGGCCCGCATGCTTGGCCGTGGAATCAACGAGGTTAAAAAGGTCCAGCGGGAGATCAATACCGAGATTCACCGCTATTCTTCCGAAATCGAGAAAGAAACAAGCAAGATGCAGTCCGAGATTAACGACATGAAGGAGCAGGTTTCCAGAACCGCCGATGCCGTGGCGTCTGACAAGGGGGAAGGGGAGAAGGCGAAAGCGAAGGACCCGGCCAGGGAGCCCCGCCCCGATGCTTATGAGGAGGCCAGGGCCAATGATCCGCAAAAAGCAGGTGATCAGGATGATTCTGCACCCCCTGCCGATAGCGTTGAGAGGGCCGATGCCCTGAGAAAAAGCATGCTTGAAAAAGATACCCCTGATTCCAGCCAGGAACCTTCGAAAGGGCAAGGGGAGGAGAACCCGCCGTCCGACGGGTTTGACGACCTGCCCTATCCCTACAACCAGAACAGGGATGGGGTGGATTAAGGCCGTTACGCCCGATACAATTTATCCGGCGGGGTTTCGTTTACTATTATTGATATAAGACGGTTGATCCCGAAGGGATTGGCCATTAATGCTCAGAAACAGTTTTCTCCAATATGCATCCAGGTTTCAGGAATTTGTTCCTTTTTGCCGTTTCCATGTTTTTCTTATTCGCATCCGGGGGTGCCATGGCCCAGGATCGCCGGCTCGAGCGTGCCGATCAGGCATACGAATTGCATCAATACAGTGACGCCCTGAACTACTATCGCAAGGCCTATAACCGGGTCAGGCGCAAAGACCGCAGTGAGGGCATACGGGTCATTTACCGGACCGCCATGTGCTACCGGTATTTGAATGACCATCGCAGGGCAGAGGCCTGGTTCAGGCGTGCCGTTCGCATGAATTACCCCGATCCCACTGCCGTTCTCTACCTTGCCGAGTCCCTGGTTCAAAACGAAAAGTTCGATGACGCCCTGGAACAGTACCGGAATTATTCGGAGCTGGTTCCTGACGACTGGCGTGGCCCGCAGGGCATTGCGTCCATAGAAACCGCCCGTGAACTCAAGGAAAACCCCACCCCTTACGAAGTTGAAAACGTCCGGCTCCTGAACTCACGGGAGGATGACTATACCCCGGCTTTTGCCGACCACCGTTCCGGAAGTGTGGTTTTCGCCTCAGGCAGGGATGAAGCCCTGGGGGATGACAAGGACCGGTGGACCGGTCAGCAGCATACCTCGTTTTTTATTACCTTTCAGGACCGCTCAGGCGACTGGAGCCGCCCGGTCCTTCTTGATGAGGGGCCTGTCAATTCCGAATACAATGAAGGAGCCCCGGCAGTGAATGGGAGTGGAACCACCATGTATTTTACGCGTTGCCTGGCCAGCCCGGACATATCCATGGGATGCCGCATCTTTTCCGTTAGCCGCCAGGGCCCGAACTGGGTGGATCCCAAGGAAATTGTTCTGACAACAGACAGCTCCGTGACGGTGGGCCATCCGGCCATCAGTCCCGACGACCGGGCATTGTATTTTGTGTCCGACATGCCCGGCGGCATCGGATCAAAGGATATTTGGGTGGTGCGCCGACAGACCCCCAACGGAAGTTTTGGCGAACCGGAGAACCTGGGACCGGTCATTAATACCCCCGGCAACGAGATGTTCCCTTATGTGAGGCAGGACGGCACATTGTATTTTTCGTCGGATGGGCATCCGGGGCTCGGCGGACTCGATGTTTTTATGAGTCAGCAGACACAGGAGGTATGGACGGAACCGGAAAACTTAGGGGTACCGATAAACAGTTCCATGGACGATTTTGGGATTACTTTTGCCATTGCGGGGGAGCAGGGATTCTTATCCTCCAACCGCCAGGGGAGTCGCGGGTATGACATCTACTCGTTTTATCTGGCTCCACCGGAGTTTTCCATACAGGGTGTGGTGCGTGATGACTCTACAGGGCTTATCCTGCCAGATGCCGTTGTACAGCTGGTCGGATCTGACGGAACATTGACCCAGGTTACCACCAACAGGGAAGGACGCTATCTTTTCGATAAATATGTTGTGCGGGACGGGACCGCCTACGACCTGCTGGTGAGCCGCGAAAGTTATTTTTCCACCCGAGGCCAGGTTTCTACACTTGGGGTGGAAACGGCCAGGGATTTCACCCTTGATTTCACCATGGAAAAAATTCCGGAGAGGGCCATTCCGCTTCCGGAAATCCTTTACGAATTCGCACAGTGGGAATTGCAGCCACAGTTTAAGGATTCGCTCGACGGACTGGTACAGACGCTGAAAGACAATCCCAATATTGTGATCGAACTGGCTTCCCATACCGACAGCCGGGGTACCGACCAGGTCAATGACACCCTCTCTCAGCGGAGGGCCCAGACCGTGGTTGACTTTCTTGTTGCCGAAGGAATTGAGCGTGATCGGCTCGAAGCCAGAGGCTACGGCAAACGGGTGCCCCGCGTTATTGAAAAGGAAATTGTCAGGGATGGTTATACCTTTGCTCCCGGGACCGTTCTTACAGAGACTTATATCAACGGCCTGCCCACTGAAGAACACCGTGATGTGGCGCACCAGATGAATCGCCGGACAGAGTTCAGGGTGATTCGCGATGATTACGCACCACTTCAGAGAGAGGGCCCGCCCTAATTTCCAGAACAAACCAAGCATGAATCCCCAAGGTTCCAGGTACGACCGCAGAGGTGTTTCTGCCTCAAAAGAAGATGTACACCAGGCCATTCAAGGCCTGGATAAAGGCCTTTTCTCCAAATCCTTTTGCAAGGTGATCCCGGATTTCCTGGGCGGTGACCCGGCTTATTGCAACATCATGCATGCCGATGGTGCCGGAACCAAATCCTCCCTGGCTTATATTTACTGGAAGGAGACCGGCGATGTAAGTGTCTGGAAAGGCATCGCCCAGGATGCCGTGGTGATGAACCTGGATGATCTGCTTTGTACCGGAGCCATCGATAACATATTGGTTTCTTCCACCATCGGCCGTAACAAGAAGCGCATACCGGGAGAGGTGGTTTCGGCCATCATTCATGGAACCGAAGCCTTCCTGGACAACATGAGAGACCATGGCGTAAATATGGTGCTTACCGGGGGGGAAACCGCCGATGTGGGCGACCTGGTGCGTACCGTCATCGTGGATTCTACCGTGACGGCCCGCCTGCCCAGGGAAGAGGTGATCACCAACGAAGGCATTGCTCCGGGGCAGGTGATCGTCGGATTGGCTTCCTTTGGGCAAACTTCGTACGAGGACCGGTATAACGGGGGTATGGGAAGCAATGGCCTGACCGCGGCAAGGCATGATGTGTTTGCGAAACAGTATGCCGAAAAATATCCCGAAAGCTATGATCCGACTATTGATCCTGATCTGGTGTATTCGGGGAAATGCCTGCTTGACCAGGCGGTCGAAGGAAGTCCGCTGGGCGCCGGGGAACTGGTTCTATCTCCTACGCGCACATACGCCCCGGTGATGAAAAGGATCTTTTCGACCATGAAGGGGGCCATCCACGGAATGGTTCATTGCAGTGGGGGCGGACAAACCAAGGTCATGCACTTTGTCAAAGGAATCCACGTGGTGAAGGACAATCTCTTTCCCGTTCCGCCCCTTTTCCGCCTGATCCAGGAACAATCCCGGACCCCGTGGAAGGAGATGTACCAGGTCTTCAATATGGGCCATCGCATGGAGTTGTATGTGGATGAGGAGGCTGCAGAAGATTTGATGGCCATTTGTAAGGATTTCCACCTGGAAGCGCGCATAGTAGGCCGCTGCGTGGAATCAAGGGTGAACGAACTGAGCATCATTACCCCCCAGGGAAGTTTCTCCTACACCTAAGCCCTGGTATTCGCATTCAATTCACGGTTTTTTTGTATCTTTGCACCCTTAAAACTGGAGCATAATGTTATTAGAAAAGCTTGAAGCCATCCTGGCCAGGCACGAGGAAGTCGGGCGATTGATCACGGATCCGGAAATCATGTCGGACATGAAGCGGTATATTCAGCTCAGTAAGGAGTTTAAGGATCTGCAACCCATCATAGAAGCGCATAAGGAATACAAGAACGTATTGGATAACATTGCATCAACCAGGGGTATGCTGGGCAAGGAGAAGGATCCGGAATTCAGGGAGATGGCCAAGATCGAACTGGATGAATTGGTGGAACGCCAGGAGGAAATGGAAGAGGAAATTCGCCTTTTGCTGGTTCCCTCGGATCCCGAAGACGAAAAGAACGCCATTGTGGAAATCAGGGCCGGAACAGGGGGGGATGAAGCCGCCATATTTGCCGGAGACATTTACAGGATGTATCTGAAGTTCTGTGAAGCAAAGCGCTGGAAAACGGAATTGGTTGATATGAATGAAGGCACCTCCGGCGGGTTTAAGGAGGTTATCTTTAATGTGTCGGGCGAAGGGGTTTACGGGCTGATGAAATATGAATCGGGCGTTCACCGCGTACAGAGGGTTCCCCAGACCGAAACCCAGGGCCGTGTGCATACATCTGCCGCAACGGTGGCGGTACTCCCGGAGGCCGATGAGTTTGATGTCGATTTGAAAACCAGCGACATCCGGAAAGAAACCTTTTGCTCTTCCGGTCCGGGCGGGCAGTCGGTCAACACCACCTATTCGGCCGTCAGGCTGACCCACACACCCTCTGGCATCGTGGTATCCTGCCAGGATCAGAAGTCCCAGATCAAAAACATGGAAAAGGCCATGAAAGTGCTGCGGACCAGGCTTTATGATATGGAGCACAAAAAATACCTGGATGAAATCGCCTCCAAAAGAAAGACCATGGTTTCTTCCGGCGACCGCTCGGCCAAGATCCGCACGTATAATTTTCCCCAGGGCAGGGTCACCGACCACAGGATCGGACTGACCCTTTACAACCTGTCTTCAATCATGGATGGAGAAATTCAGGAAATCATTGATGCCCTTCAGGTTGCTGAAAATGCCGAGAAGCTCAGGGAGGGCGTGGCCTGATCACGGGAAGGCCCGGCCCTTACTTTTTAGCCTGATCCTGGTTTTGGTTCATCAAATCTTTTTATATTTACGCATGACCAGGCAAGAACTCATCGCATTGATCCGCAGGAAACGTTCCTATCTTTGTATTGGACTGGATCCGGATCCTCTAAGGATCCCTCCCTTTCTTTTCAATGGGCATGAGGATCCGGTATTTGAGTTTAACCGCCGGATTATTGATGCCACCATCGACCTGGCAGTGGCCTATAAGCCCAACCTGGCCTTTTATGAGAGTGGCGGCAGCAAGGGATGGGTGAGCCTGGAAAAAACCATTGATTACCTCAATAATCATCCGGGTGGTCCCGTGTTTACAATCGCAGATGCCAAGCGGGGTGATATCGGCAATTCAGCCAGTCATTATGCCAGGGCTTTTTTTGAGGCCATGGATTTTGATGCCGTGACCCTCAGTCCTTATATGGGACACGACTCCATTCTTCCCTTTATGGCCTATAAGGGCAAGTGGGCCATTGTACTGGCCCTGACCTCCAATCCGGGGGCCCTGGATTTTCAGTCCCTGCAGCCGCAATTGCCTGTCTTGCTCGAGAAGTTCGGCATCAAAACGAGCTATTGGAAAAAACTCTTTGAGATGGTGATGGAAGAGGGCATGAAATGGGGTAGTGTGGACAATACCATGTTTGTGGTGGGGGCAACGCAGCTTGATTTGCTGACATTTATCCGGGAGAATTTCCCTGACCATTTTTTTCTTATTCCAGGTGTTGGCGCCCAGGGTGGCAATTTGACGGAGGTCTCCAAAATTGCGCTGAACAAAGAGATTGGCATATTGGTGAATCTCTCCCGTCACATTATTTTCGCCTCAGGGGATAAGGATTTTGACCAGCGTGCCAGGGATGCGGCCCTGGTCGTTCAGAACGAAATGGAAGAAATCCTGAAAGCAAAAAAGCTGGTTACGTAAGGCCGGGGATTTAGGCTTTGGAATCTTCAGATCGGCCGATTCATCAAACCTTTCCGACAAAAACCTTTTCCGTGAATACCTGTCCTTGCCTGGCCAGGCGAACAATGTAAATGCCGGGGGTGATGGTAAGGGTTTTCTGGGATGCACCCCGGGAAATCCTTTCGACACCCGTCACTGCCGCCCCCGTTAAGGTAAAGATCTGAACAGAGGTTTCCTCATGCCACGGGTTTTCGATGTGGAGATTTCCGTTGCTGTGGAATATTTTTGGGTCAATGGACTCAATCCATGGTGCGCTGGTGGTGGTTTCCTCTCCGAACTGAATCAGGAAACGGTCCGGCTCATCCCCGGTCCGGGCAGAAAAAGTGTAAGTCGGGGTTTGGCTCAACTTGTGCTGTGTCCCAGTGTGCAGATCCAGCAGATAAACCGCTTCATCAAACCACGTCAGTCCCTCTGCCGATATGGTATACGTAGCGTCAACCCCGGCCTGGAAGCCAAGGGGGATATGCCTGTGGTTAGCGGCCAGATCAAGAAAGCTGATACTGAAGGGGGTGTCCTGTTTTGGGGCATACAATGCGGGGGCTTCCGGAATCATGGAAAACATTTTCTCCGCGCCTCCCTGGTCGCTGTTGTGCCCGAATTCAATGATCACCTCATCGTTGTAGTGATTGGCGGTACTGTGAACGGCCAGACGTATGCCTGACATAGAACTTTCGTCTTTCAGCATCCCGGGTTCAAAGTGCAGCCTGGCCTCATTGTTTACGGTTAGTATTTCATCATCCGCAATGGCCCTGACCCAGAAAGCCTGTTTGGGTTGGATATAGCGGGAAGCGCCATTGGTGCCGGCATCTGAAGAACCCATGCTGTTATATGCTCCGTAATTACCGCTTTCCGGATTCCAGATCCAGATATTGAATCCTTCGGAGGGTCCTCCGTTGGTCTTCAGGTTGTTTCTTCCGCTCCATCCGGTGGTGGCTTTCCAGTCAATGGCCGAAGGATACGGATTGCCGACGAAATTAAAGCCTTGAAGTTCAGGGAGCCCTGTTGCTTTGTTTGACAGGTTCAGCCGATAATCGCCGCTGTTCAGGGTCCCGGAAAAGGTCTTTGTGCGGTCTCCCTGTTTTTCGTATGAATAAGCCGCCATATACCCTTTGCCAGGTATCAATTCATTGCTGCCGTTATTGGCTTCCTGCCAGGCAGGAAACTCGGCCGGGTTGGCCGGACCCACCCATGCTTGTCCCGGTTCATGCCACCCATGGAAAGATCCGCCGGCAAATTCGGCGTTTATTACCTGACCCGTTGTGGGGGATGAAAGCATATGGAGTCTCCCGTTTTGACCTTCGAGATAATGTTCCACCAGGGCATTGATACTTCCGCTGTGGTGGATGAAGGATCCACTGCCTTTTTCGTCGCTTAATATCCGGATGGGTGCATTGGACTCCGCGGCCTTAATGGCGGCAATACTGAGGCGTCCGCCCGGCCGTATGGTGATGGGTGCCTTGTCTGATGTATGTCCTGTAAGGTCCAGTTCGGGGGCCGACAATTCTCCACTCCCGTAAATGACAATGGATCCCGCAGAGGCCAGTTTGATTTCGGTGGTCGAAGCGGCCCTGGCCATGATATGCACCTGGCTTGATGCCCCCGGCAGATGTTCCGGATTTTGCAAGTCGTTCTGTTCGGTTGACCAGTTGGCCTGATCATTCCAGTCTCCGTCCACCAGGAAATAATAATCCGGCACTTCCTCTGGTTCCTGATTTCCCAGCAGTTCATTGACCCTTGACAATGCCCCGGAGGCGTTCAGTCTTCCCGCTCCCAGTTTTCCGGCGAATGAGGGGTTCTGGGGATAGTGATCCTGGGCTGTTTCTTTGATGATGTCAATGACCTGTTGTGCTGTTAGTTGACCTGGTGCCATGGAAATAATCAGCGCAGCGACTCCCGCCACGTGTGGACTGGCCATTGAGGTTCCTGAACTGCTCCCGTAGGCATCCGAACCAATGGTGCTGACAATGCCAACGCCCGGAGCGGACAGGTCTACCCAGTCGCCGAACGTGGAGTTCAGGGCCTTTATGTCCAGGCTGTTGGTTGATGCAACAGACAGCGTTCCGCTATAGCAGGCCGGATAGATGTTTTCTTCTTTTCCGCGGTTGCCTGCGGCAAAAATGGTAATGCCGCCATCAAGGACGTTTCCGCCTCCATAGGTGTTAAAATAGTCAATGGCATCCAGGGCAAGCTGGTCATACACTTCGGGGGAAGAATAACTCCAGCTGTTCTGTGATATAGCCGCTCCGTTGTCTGCAGCGAAAACCGGTGCAAGATGAAATCCACCGGTGCGGTTGTCTCCAAAAACCTGGCAGTTCATGATTCGGACACCGTCTCCGGTTCCGGAGCCGCCGGCGATACCTGATACGCCGATCCCGTTGTTGGTCACCGCGGCCACGGTGCCGGCCACGTGGGTTGCATGATTGCCTGGGAAAATTTCATAGGTTTCGTTGGCAAAATTATATCCGTGATGGCCATTTTCATCGGTCCAGAGGTTGGCCTGCAGGTCGGGATGGGCCGTATTCACGCCGCCGTCAATGATGGCGACGATGACCCCGGGATCCCCCCTTTCGATGGCCCATGCGTTGACCAGTCCGATGTCCACGCCCGGGGTTCCCCCGTTTTGCCCGTAGTTATAAAAGCTCCACTGATCCGAAAGTTTCGGATCATTGCTTCCATCGGCAATATTGAGGGCCTTTGAGCCCGCATCGGATGATGACCTGAAGGGTTCACCCTCTTCCATCATCTCAAGCAATTCAACCCGAAAGACCGGTTCGGCAAACTCCACAATTTCCAAAGCATTCATTGCCCGAAGCACTTTTTGTACATCCTGCCCTTCGTCCAGGGTGAATTCGTACCAAAGGTGAAAACCCCACTGACGGTGACGTTCCGTGATTTCCGGGGAAACGGATTTGTTGGGCAATGAGCGGTAGCCAAGCTCCAGGACCGACACCCCATTACGAACACCAAAGTCATTGCAGACCTGGTCAAAGCCCGGTATTCCGGTATCCATGACCCCATTCTCCGGTGCAAATGAAGGGGCACCAAGGCTTTTTTCAACACCCTCAGAAAACTTCACCCTGAAAACACCGGGTTCAATGGTTTCCTTACTTATTGATGCATAATCGATGGGGGGACGTACGGCTGTGCTGTTTTTAGGATTGTAAACCTGGGAGAAGCCGTTGCTGGCAAGCAAAAGGAACGTACAAACCAGGGTGGAAAAAACCGCGGCCAAAGGGAAGTTTACTTTCCTGAATTGACCCCTGGTAGAAATACGTATATTTTTCGACTTCATGATAAGTAAATTGCAGATTTACGTATCGAATTTGTAGTGAAATATACGTACCTGATCAAATTTTGGTGAAGGAGGTGCTGTCCCGCTATTTGCGGACTCACACATGTACTTCTTTTGAATTATTTAGAAATGGTTGTAAACTAAGTAGTTAGAGTGTAAAAGTTTACCAATGTTTCCAAAATTTGAAATAAATACGTTTATCTTTGTAAATGTACGTATAAATAACTAATTATGCAACAAAAAGTACGTATTTATTCCTATTATAGTGATGGTATGTTGTTTCCGCCTTTATTGACACATGAAGATGGAATGGCCTTTGTCTGTAATTCCTGATTTTTTGCTGTGATTATTCCCTCTCCGCTTTCGGGTATTGACCTTAATTTTATATCTTTGAATCCTGATATTTCCGGAAGGGGTTTTTCCGGCATTATTCCCATTTAATTTTTTTGATTTGGACTTCTTAGACTTTGGACTGGACGAGCGCATCATGGAAGGCGTCTCTGCCATGAACTTTGAATCGGCCACTCCAGTGCAGCAAATGGTTATTCCCGAAATTCTGGCAGGAAACGATGTGATTGCCTGTGCCCAGACCGGAACGGGTAAAACAGCCGCCTTTCTTCTGCCCATACTCCACCGGATCATTTCGGGCGAACCGAGCGATTACATTAAAGCTTTGATTGTTGTCCCCACCAGGGAGCTGGCCGTTCAGATTGCACAGCATTGCGAGGGATTTGGTTATTTCACCGGCCTGAGCTCCCTGCCCGTTTATGGGGGTGGTACCGGTCCTGATTACTCAAACGAACAAAAGGCATTGAGTAGCGGGGTGGACGTGGTGGTTTGTACCCCCGGACGGATGATCAGCCATTTGAATATGGGGTACGTTAAAGTGGAACAACTGAAATTTTTGGTCCTGGATGAGGCGGATCGCATGCTGGATATGGGTTTTTTCGATGACATCATGAAAATCATTTCTTTTTTACCGGCCCGGCGCCAAAGTCTGCTGTTCTCTGCCACCATGCCTCCGAAAATTCGTGAACTGACCAGAAAGATCCTCCGAAATCCCAAAGAGATTAATATTGCCCTGGCCAAACCCCCTGAAAAAATCAAGCAGGAAGCCTATGTGGTCTATGAAAACCAGAAAGTACCCCTTGTCAGGTACCTGGTCAGGGATCCCATCCTGAAGAGCATTGTGGTTTTTTGTGATACCAAGGTCATGGTGAAGGAGCTTTCGCGCGAGCTCAAGAAACACGGCCAGGGGGTGGGTGAAATACATTCTGATCTGGAGCAGGCAGAGCGTGAATCGGTGATGAACAAATTCAAGAGCAGGCAGATCAGGGTTCTGGTGGCAACGGACATCATTTCACGTGGAATTGACGTCGAAGATATTGACATGGTGATTAACTATCATGTGCCGCAGGATGCCGAGGATTATGTTCACCGTATCGGGCGGACGGCCCGGGCGGAGGCAGAAGGCAGGGCCTGTACCCTGGTCGGACCCAAGGAGCAGGGACGCCTGGCGGCCATCGAAAAATTACTTGGAAAAGAGGTTCCCAAACCTGCATTGCCGGCCGAATTCGGGGAGGCCCCCGATTACAGGCCAGGCGCGCAGCGGCCTTTCTCCGGCAGAAAACCCCTTCAGGGGCGAAACAAGGGGAGAGGGTTTAGAAAAAAGTGAATGATTGATTCCTAACCGAAAGCCCATGTTGGAATTTCAAAAAAAACTCAGCAACTTTTTCTATGCGGTGCTTGCCCTTCCGGCAACCGCCATGGGCTTTGGATTATCGGTCCAGATTGCAGCCCTGAGCTGGATCTTGCGCACCCAATACGGACTGGAGATTTATGAGATCGGCATTGTCTGGGCTGCCGGGCCCATTGCCGGGATCATCGGTCAGCCCATCGTTGGCATGATCAGTGATAAAATCTGGTTTTGGGGCGGTCGCCGCAGGCCTTTTGTGCTTATCGGGGGCGTTCTGGCTGCCCTTTCCATATTTGCACTGCCTTACATCGGACTGATCGACGAATTTTTGGGCATAGGAAGCATCATGGCTGTAGCCATTACCATTGCCCTAACGCTGGATCTTGCCATCAACATCAGTTTCAATCCCACCCGTGCCATTATTGCCGACGTGACCCCCGATGGTCCCCCACGCACCAAAGGCTACACCTGGATGCAGTCCATCTCCAACCTCTTTGGCAGCCTGGCCTATCTGACCGGCGCCTTGTTCGGGAATTTTATTTTGATTTATTCCGGCGTTGTATTGATATTCCTGTTTTCCGTAATCCCCATGTTCTTCATCACCGAACCCAGGCACCTGGACGGATCCGGGGATGATTCCGAAGATGACCAGGGGGAGGAACAGGCCGGAAAGCTTCCTCCCACACCCACCCAATGGGGGGAATTGT
The DNA here is from genome assembly GCA_041690235.1 of Bacteroidales bacterium. Taxonomy (GTDB): domain Bacteria; phylum Bacteroidota; class Bacteroidia; order Bacteroidales; family UBA7960; genus SLSG01. The sequence goes on along the minus strand of JAWLHS010000015.1, from coordinate 1,121 downwards.
GGAAGATCTATTTTGCCCACTCCTTCTCCTGGCTTGGCATCCAGACCATGTTCATTTATGCCATCGTATTTATCGAAGAAAAAATCAACCTGCCCTCCGATCTTCTGACCCAGGATGAAACAAATCTGCTGACCGGACAAATGATCGGGTGGTCTTTTTTTCTTTTGAATGCGGTCGGCGCCATCTGGCCCATCTTTGTACTGGAACCCATGTCGCGGAAAATCGGCCGGGTGAACACCCATTTCATTGCCGTGGCGACAATGGCCCTGGGGTATTTCGGCATTGTGTTGTTTGTGCGCGAACAAATGACCCTTTACCTGTTCATGGTGGTTTTGAGCTTTGGTTGGGCCGCGGTGGTTTCACTGCCTTTCGCCATAATGTCTGAAAAAGTGAACCGGGCCAGGATGGGCTTCTTTATGGGAATTTTCAACCTCTCTGTGGTTCTGCCACAGCTGGTGGCCAGTTTTGCCATCGGTTTTATAATCCACGCCACCGGAGAAAGAAGTGTATTTATCATCAGCGGAGGCAGCCTGGCCCTTTCGGCCCTTCTGTGGCTGCTGGTCACGGAGAAAAAAGCTTCCCATGGGCCGTCCATGGAGCAGAATGCCGTAAAATAGATATTGCCGCATAAAAAAACTGCCGGGATTCCCCGGCAGTTGCATTTCAGATATTTATTCATTCTTCTTTGTCCGGGTCGTCCCCTTCCGATTCGGGTTTATCCCCCGGGGCAGGTGTTTCCCGGCTGTCTTCCCGGGGTGTCGGAATGATATCCCCCTGAAGGGAGTCGACGGCTTCGTAGGAGGCTTTCAGGGCATCAATGAATTTGTCAAAATCCTCCCGGTAAAGGAACAACTTGTGCTTTTCATAAAAGAAACGACCTGACTGCTGGTTAAAGCGCTTTTTGCTCTCTGTTATTGTCAGATACAGCTCGTTGGATTTGGTGGATTTAACATCGAAAAAATAGGTGCGCTTGCCAGCCCTCACCACGTTCGAATAAATGTCGTCCTGGTGCTCTCTGCTCATATAGTCTTCCATAATCCCTCCTCTTATCAATACCTGTTTGTCAAACCTGCTGACAAAAATGGAAATTCCTGAAGTAAAAAACAATAAAAATGTCAAAA
>JAWLHS010000014.1:0-22710 GCA_041690235.1 Bacteroidales bacterium | reverse complement strand
ACGATGAGATTTTTGATCCTTCACGTAAACGTTTGCTTCAATACGGTTTGTTGCCAGACAGGCCGGGATGGTTTCCCGAAAAAATCACCACCCGCCTCAATGCAGTCATTCTGGGCATGCATGCCCGGGCTGACAATCCCGAGCTGGCCAAAGCCCGGGCCCTGGGTATTCAAATATTTTCCTACCCGGAGTTTTTGTATCAACAATCACTCAACAAAACCCGGATCGTAATCGGGGGGAGCCACGGAAAAACGACCATTACTGCCATGGTATTGCATGTGCTGAATCACCTGGAGATCCCATCCGACTATATGGTTGGCGCCCAACTCGAAGGTTTTGAGGTAATGGTAAAACTCAGTCCGCATGCCCCTTTCATGATCATGGAGGGGGACGAATACCTGAGTTCACCCATCGACCGGCGGCCGAAGTTCCATCTCTACAAACCCCATATCGCCCTCCTGAGTGGCATAGCCTGGGACCACATGAACGTGTTTCCCACCTATGAGAATTACCTGGAACAGTTTCGCTTGTTTATCGACTCCATCGAAGCCGGCGGCAAACTGATCTGGTGCACGGAAGACAAGGCATTGAAGTCGCTGTGCATTAAAAACAGGGAGAATGACCTTTGCCTGCTGCCTTACGGCCTTCCCGAATATCGCATTTCCGGGGGAAAACCCGTGGTGGCTGTCGGGGAAGACAGCTACACCCTGCAGGTGTTTGGCCGCCACAACCTGCTCAACGTGAACGGGGCACGAATGATCTGCCAGCAGCTCGGGGTTACTTCCCGCCTTTTCTTTGAGGCCATCAGCTCCTTTACGGGGGCCAGCAACCGCCTGGAGCGGTTTTATGAGAAGAACAGCCTGACCATGTTCCGGGATTTTGCCCACGCGCCCTCCAAACTAAAGGCAACGGTGCAGGCTGTCAGGGAGTTTCATCCGGGCCAAAAAATTGTTGCCTGTATGGAACTACATACCTATAGCAGCCTGAACCGGGATTTTTTGGATCAATACCGAGACAGCATGGAAGATGCTGACAAGGCCTTTGTGTTCTACAGCCCCCATGCCCTAACAATGAAGAAACTTCCCGATCTGGATCCCGGTTTGGTCGCAGCGGCCTTTAACAAAAACGGCCTGAAGGTTTTCACCTCACCAGATGATTTGACGGAAGAGATCATAAAGGAAGCCCAAAAGAGCACCGTCTTTCTCTTTATGAGTTCAGGAAACTTCGGCCAACTGGATTTCAAGGGTCTTACCAGATCGGTGGCGGAAAAATCATTGCAGTAAAAGGGGCCCAACCACAATGCCATGAACGACAAAAACATCCATCCCGACATTGAAGAAAGCTGGAAGCTTGTTTTATCGAATGAGTTCCATTCGCCCTACTTTGCCGAACTGAAAGAATTCCTGCTCAGCGAGAAGCAAAAATACCGGGTATATCCACCGGGCCCGCTTATATTTTCCGCCTTTAACCACACCCCCTTCGAGCGGGTGAAGGTCGTCATCCTGGGGCAGGATCCCTATCACGGGCCCGGACAAGCACATGGATTATGTTTTTCGGTGAACAAAGGCATTCCCAAACCCCCTTCCCTTCTAAACATCTTTAAAGAGCTTCAAAACGACCTGGGGATCTCCCCTCCCCCACATGGAAACCTTGAAAAATGGGCGGATCAGGGGGTAATGCTGCTGAATGCCACACTGACGGTTCGTGCCCACCAGGCCGGGTCACATCAGAAAAAGGGGTGGGAACGGTTCACGGACGCAGCCATTCAGGCCCTGTCTGAAAGGAAGCAAGGCCTGGTGTTCCTCCTCTGGGGAAGTTACGCCCAGGCAAAAGAGGCCATCATAGACACCAGTAAACACCATATTTTAAAAGCCCCCCACCCCTCTCCATTGTCTGCTTCCAGGGGATTTTTCGGGTGCAGGCACTTCTCCAGGGCCAATACCATCCTGAAGCAACAAGGCCAATTGGAAATTGACTGGAATTTAAATTCATACAGCCCTGTTTAAGGTCGGTTTTTTTTACGAAATTTGCAGCACGATGAAACAGGGGTTTCCCGCCCCAAAAGCATAGACGATTTGGAAAATATCATATTTGGCATCCACCCGGTACTGGAAGCACTTGAAGGCGGAAAACCCATTGAAAAGGTGTTGATACAAAAGGGCCTTCACGGAGAGAACTTTCATGTGTTGTTCCAGCAAATCCGGAAAGAAAAGATCCCCTTTCAGATGGTTCCGGTCGAAAAGCTGAACCGTGTCACACGAAAGAACCACCAGGGTATTATCGCCTTTGTCTCCCTGATCGAATACCAGCCCCTTCACGCCGTTCTGCCCATGATTTTCGACAAGGGGGAATCCCCCCTATTGGTTCTGGTCGACGGAATTACGGATGTGCGCAACCTGGGAGCCCTGGCCCGCTCGGCCGAATGTGCCGGTGCCCACGCCCTGGTTGTCCCGGAAAAAGGAATGGCCCAGATCAATGCCGAAGCCATCAAGGCATCTTCGGGTGCCCTGAACCGGATTCCGGTCTGCCGGGAAGCAAGCATGGCCGAAAGCCTTGCATTCATTAAAGAATGCGGGATCGAAACCGTGGCCCTGGACGAAAAAGGCGAGGCATCCATATACCAATCCGACCTCACCGGCCCCATTGCCATTGTCATGGGCGCTGAAGACAAAGGGGTTTCTCCCGCCATTTTAAAAATGGCCGGCAAAGTTTTATCCATCCCCATGAAAGGGAAAATTGCCTCCCTGAACGTTTCAGTGGCCACAGGAGTCGTTCTTTTTGAGGCACAAAGGCAGCGCGGCCTGGAAACATAAAATATGCAGCCACCTTTCGTGAAGCCACGCCGGGGGGAGCGCATTTGAAATTCCGGAGGAATTTTGCAACACGAAAACCGGTGGGGCAAACGACTAAAGTGGCGGCAATTCACGTGAAGCCACGCCGGGGGGAGCGCATTTGAAATTCCGGAGGAATTTTGCAGCGCGAGAACCGGTGGGGCAAACGACTAAAGTGGCGGCAATTCACGTGAAACCACGCTGGGGTGATTAGGTGGCAGAAGTGCAAAATGGAAATGTATGAATACAGGTATTTTTATTCCTTGTTTTATCGATCAGCTGTTTCCGGAAACCGGTCACAGCATGGTAAAAGTGCTGGAAAAGGCCGGGGTTAAGGTCTCTTATAACCCGGCCCAGACCTGTTGCGGACAGGTGGCCTTCAACAATGGATTCTGGGATGAGGCCAAATGCCTGGGTGAGAAGTTCATCAAGGACTTTATGGAATATGACTATGTAGTCGGACCCTCGGCATCCTGCATTGGCATGATCAAAAACTATTACCCCGAGATGTTTTACAACTCGGCCTGGCACAATGAAAACAACTACCTCTCCAAAAAAATTTTTGAATTCACGGACTTTTTGGTCAATATGGTCAAGAAGCCTGATCTGGGCGCCCGGTTTGAGGCCAGGATTACCATTCATGATTCCTGTGCCGCCCTCAGGGAGTACGGGTTGAAGGATGAACCAAGGGAGTTGCTGCGTTATGTTGCCGGACTCGAAATGATTGAAATGCAGGAAAGCGATGTTTGCTGTGGGTTTGGGGGGACTTTTTCGGTCAAGCACGAAGCAATTGCCACGGCCATGGCCGAACAGAAGGTTCAGCACGCCCAGGCTACCGGAGCTGAGTATATTGTTTCGACAGAGGCTAGCTGCCTGATGCATATGGCTGGATACATTCAAAAACATCAAATCCCCATAAAAACCATGCATATTGCCGATCTTCTGGCTGCCGGACTTCAGTAATGCAATCCTCACATTTCTTTCCTTTGATTTTTTTAGTTAAACCCCGTTTAAAAATGTTTCGTCAAAGCGTATTCTTTGGTTGCTTCCTTTTATTGATTCCTTTATTCACGATTGCCCAGACAGAGGTTGATGAGCGGGCCGTGATCAGTTTCGACAAGGGCCTTGGGTTCTTTGCCCCTGACTCCACCTTCGGACTTAACCTGCGCTTTCGCATGCAAAACCGGATCGGAATGACCACGCTTGCAGGAAATGATCTGACCCCGGAGGAGTTCGAGGCCAATGTGAGGCGACTTCGTCTGAGGTTTGACGGTTATGTCGGAAAATCCGGGATTACCTACTACCTCCAGCTTTCCTTCTCGAGAGGGGATCAGGATTGGGACAATACGGGATTCCCTGGAATTGTGAGGGACGCCATGATTTTTTACCGGTTTTCGGATCATTTTTACATGGGAATGGGACAAGGGAAGCTGCCCGGCAACCGCCAGCGTGTGATTTCAAGCGGTCAGCAGCAATTTGCCGACAGGTCTCTGGTCAATGCCCTGTTCAATATTGACCGCGACTTCGGGATGATGGGCTATTATTCCAATCGTATCAGGGGCTTTCATTACAACCTGAAAGGGGCCATCTCAAGCGGGGAGGGACGCAACATGGTTCGTACCGACAGGGGACTGGCCTATACCGGGAGGATTGAGCTCCTTCCCCTTGGGGAGTTTCTGAAGGACGGGGATTTCTCTGAAGGGGACCTGGAGCGTGAACCAAAGCCGAAGATTTCCATTGGCGCTGCTTATTCCTATAACCAGGGTGCGGTAAAAAGTGCGGGACAACGGGGCAAGGTACTGGATCATCCGACCGACATCCAAAGTTGGTTCGTTGACCTGATCGCCAAATACCAGGGCTGGGCGCTGCAGGCGGAATCTGCCTGGCGGACGGCTTCGCAGCAGTTACCCGAACCCTTTGAAGGCACAGAAGCACCTTATGTTCTCAGCGGCAATGGTTACAACACCCAGCTGAGTTACGTATTCCCCAATTTCTTTGAACTGGCCGCGCGGTATACCAAAACCATTCCACACGAGGATCTATCCGGGCTGGAACCCTCAACCAACATGTACACGCTAGGGGCTTCCAAGTACCTGACCCGGCACAGAAACAAGATACAGGTGAATCTTTCCTACCAGGAGGACCGGGGAACCATCGTTGGAGACCGGGATTTCTGGAATATCATGTTTCAGGTGGAGATTGGGATTTGACCATCCGGCAAAGGATATCTGTAATACCTGAAACCTATAGATATATTGTGTAATTTTGAAGCTCAAATCAAGGCACTATGATCATTGGTATTGATATTGGCGGAAGCACCACCAAGATTGTTGGAATCAAGGGGCGAAAGATTGTTGAGCCCCTCACCGTTGAAGCCAACGATCCCGTTGCCTCCGCTTCGGGAGCCATGGGAAAATTTTTGAGCATCCACCAACTGGGGTTCAATGAAATTGAAAAAGTAATCATCACCGGGGTCGGGTCCTCTTTCCTCGGAGACCAGTTGCTGGGCATTCCCCTGAAGAAAATAGCCGAGTTCAGGGCACTTGGGTATGGCGGACTCTTTTTGTCGGGCCTGGAAAATGCCATCATAGTCAGCATGGGAACAGGCACAGCTTTCGTAAAAGCCCATGGGCAGTGCATCAGCCATCTTGGTGGCACAGGAGTCGGGGGAGGAACCATACTTGGACTTTCCAAAGTCATGGTCAATCTGTCGAACTTCGAAAACATCATGGAATCCGCCACCAGGGGCAAACTGGAAAACATCGACCTGAGCGTGGGAGATATCTCTCAAACGGATATCGGCAACCTGCCGAGCAACATCACGGCGTCGAACTTCGGCAAGATGAGCGAGCAGGCCAGCAAGGAAGACATCACCAAGGGCATCCTTAACATGGTGTTCCAGGTAATCGGCATGATGGCCATATTTGCTGCCCGTCACCAGGGCGACAAGGACATTGTTCTATCCGGCAAGCTGGTCAATGCCCCCCTGGCTGCCAAAATACTGGGCAACCTGTCAAAACTCTACAAAGTAAAATTCCATATCCCCAAGCATGCAGAGTATTGCACCGCCATCGGTGCAGCCATCTCAGCTTCCCCATCCGATTATGGAGTAAAACCGGTCAATAAGCCAAAAAAGAACAAATAAACCGGATAAATGGATAAAATATTTTAAAAACCACGTTACCTGTGTTTTTTTTCTTACCTTTGCCGTGATTATTATTAACAAAAGGCATTGATTATCCTGATTCTGATCTCCGATTCATTTTCCCCTGGCTTATGTTTCCTTTCAAAACCGGCGATGGTCAATTCCATTTAACACATTTTACAGTATTATGAAAAACGGAACAGTTAAATTCTTTAATGAAATTAAAGGATTTGGATTTATTAAAGATGATGAGTCAGATAATGAATACTTCGTACACGCTACCGGTCTGATTGACCAGGTTCGCGAAGGCGACGAGGTAACCTTTGAACTGCAGGAAGGCAGAAGAGGTTTGAATGCGGCCAATGTAAAACTCGCATAAGGTCAGTCCTGAACTTATCTTTTGGGTCAGGTTTGACCACAAAAAATAACCCCTCATTCCGAAAGGAAGAGGGGTTTTTTCATAAGAGGGTTTTTCATGAAGAAATAGCCAAAATCGAAAAGCCGATGACCAATAGGGCGAATCAACCCTCGCGAACGTTAAAATTCCTGAGGTTATAGGTAAAGGACAACATAAAGAAACGGGTCAGGGTATTGGTCCGCAAGTCCTCCACATAGTTACCGGAAACGTTCCTGATGATATTGTCGTTTTGCTGCAAAAGATCGAACACACTCAGTGTAAGTTCTCCCAGGTTGTTTTTCAGGAATTTTTTCCCGATGTTCATGTTCCACAGAAAATAATCCTCGTTGAAGGCTTCCCCCAGTCCGCGATACATCAGGTGGTTCAGATCGCTCCTCAAAACCCAGCTGTCAAAAAAGATAAAACTGAATTTCGCCCCAGCCGTTTGTGAATAATATGTATTGTCGAGCTGTGGCCGGATGCTGTTTTCAACCAGGTTGTAATTGCCATTGTATGATAAGGCAAAGTCAACGTTCCGGCTGATGTTGCTCGAAAGGGAGACCCCGCCTCCCATGGTGTAATTATTGGCCAGGTTGGTTTGTTGGTTGATCAGGCTGGGAATGCGCAAATAAGACACCATGGACGATAAATTGATATTGCTTTTGATCGGACGGAGCGGGAAGCCAAATGTCAGGTGGGAACGAATGTTGGCAAACCCGTCCATATTCACCGGTTGGGAGTACTGGGATCCCTTTTTCAGCTCCAGGCCATTCCCCAGTACGGTATCCCTCAATGCAATGGTGGTGGCGTTTCCGATATAGCCATTGGAGAAATTCCCCATTAAGAACACGAAGAAGTTGGTCAGCTTTTCGGTGTTTGTGGTGTTATACCTTCCCATTAAGAAGTGGGAGTAGCTATGCTCAAGGTTGGGATTACCCGAGGACAACAGCATTGGGTTTGAGTTGTCCACCACGTCCTGCAACTGGTTGACCGACGGCGGGCTGGTACTGGTGCGGTAGTTGAATCTGAGGGATTTTCCGCGTCCGATGGAATAGTTCAGGCGCATGCCCGGCAAAACATTCTGAAAGTTTCTGTTCAGCGTATGTGCATAAGGATATTGCTGGTCCGCGTCCAGTGCCGCATGCTGGTACCCAAGCTCCAGGGTAAGGTTCAGCCGCCCCTCCCGGATGCTGTACCCCAACGAACCCCTCTGGGTCAGGTAATTGCTCTGCAAGTGGTTGGACAGGTCCGCCTCAAATAAATTGTAGGTTTCCAGTTCATCATCCCAGCTGTGGGTCAGGCGATCGGTCTCACTGGCCGCCCTCGAGACATTATAACTTAACTGCAACATCCCCTGCTCGCCCACGGGTTCGGTATACGTCAGGCCGGAGGATAAGGTATTGTTAAAGGTTTTGGAATCGGAACGCTGGTTCAGGTAGTCGCTGATTACATCCTCGTTGGACGGGTCGGTATCGCCGTCGGTGAAATATTCATTGAGGGCATCCAGGAAATAGAGGGATTTGTTGTTGTTGAAATTGGAACCCAGGTTGAGCGAAATGGAGCGCCTGTCCTTTTGGAAGCGGTGCCTGTAAAGGAGGGAGCCTGAATAATTATACCCACTCAGGTCGGCGTCATATCCCGTTTGGGATTGGCTCAGCCGCATATCGTCTCCCAGGGCATTATAGGAATTCAAATAACTGTCGGAATTGTTTCCCTGGATAGTGGCCCTGGGAGTAAACCGGAGTGTGTTGTTGGAGTCCAGTTCGAATGTCAGCCGCATATTGAACCGGTGGTTGTTGCTGCGGCTGGTCTCCTCGCTGTCTTCCCTGTATTGCTGTGAGTTGATATCATCCAGGAAGTATTGCCTGTCGGTGATCTGGTTGGTTAGGTTGTCGGAGATGTTCATGAAATAGCTGCTTGAAAGCTCCACCCGGTCATCGTCCCACGAATTGCTATAATTGAGTCCGACGGCATGGGTGGTGTTGAAACCATTGCGGCTACCGCCGCGGAAATCCCCCATGGGCATTCCCCCACCGGGGCCACCGCCCCCGCGTCCGCCCTGCCCGCCACGTCCGCCGCCAAAAAAGCTGGTTATGTCATCGCGGGTAAAATTCGTTTCATTGATGTTGTTGCTCATCCCCAATATGGAAATGCGGCTGTCGTTGTGAAAGATATTGGTAACAATGCCGCCCTGGTATCTGTCGTCGCCCCCGTAGCCGGAGTAGACCCTGCCAAACTGTCCGCTACGGGTATCCAGGCGTGTAACGATATTGATGGTTTTGCTGCGCTCTCCATCATCGAAGCCCGTCAGCTCAGCCTGATCACTCATCCGGTCGAAGATCTCAATCCGTTCAATCACTTCTGCCGGCAAGTTACGCAGGGCAATGGACGGATCGTTTCCAAAAAACTCCCTTCCGTCTACAAAGACACGCTGCACCTCTTCGCCCTGCGCACTTACCGTTCCGTCCTGCACACTGATCCCTGCCATGCGCCGGATTAAATCCTCCGCGCTGGCGTCTGGATTCACCCGGTAGGCACGCGCATCATAGTCAAGTGTATCTCCGCGGATCAACATATTGGGCCGCTCCCCCCTTATCTGAACCTCATCGAGGGTGGCGCCGGGTATCAGCATCAGGTCGTCGATCCGGTTTTCCGGCTGAACGGCCGCAACCGGCTCTGTCACAACAAGGGTCTGGTAGCCAACAAAACTGGCCCCGATAAAATACCTTCCCCTTGACACTTGAAAGGAAAACCCCCCATCACGATCCGTCGTCGAATGAAACACCCGGGTAGAGTCCCTGAAATGCACCAGGGAAACATGGGCCCCGACAAGGGGCGTATTGTCAGAATGGTCTTTTACAAATCCGGAAATTTGCACCACGGGCTGTTGTTCGGTTTGGCCAGCACGCTGTCCGCGCTGCTGCCCGGGCTGCCCGCCACCCCGCTGCCCCCCTTGCTGGGCAAATAATCCATTGGCAAACAAAAGGAAAAGAAACAAAAAGAAGTGGTTTTTCATAGAAGGCCTTGGTTTTACATCATCCATTAGATGCACCAAGGGTTTGATCGTTTAACGCCCCGGAAAATAAATGGCCGATTTTATGATTTTTTTAGAACTCTGAGCGTTAAAACCGCGTGCCGGTTGCTCACCCTGAGAAGGTAAATACCGGGCATGAGGGAAGATCCTTCCTCAAGAAGCGCCAATTGATGCATTCCCGCTTCCAGGATGGCATCCAAGACGATTCGGATCAGCCTTCCCTGCATATCGAACAATTGGGCGGTTACCGCCCCCCCCTCCGGCAATTCGATGCCGATAACGGAGTGAGGTGTCAAAGGGTTGGGATACACCGATGCCCGAAGCCCGGTGAGGGAAACAGGAACAACGGGTGTAGTCCCGGTGCCCGTCCCACGAAGAGAAACAGAAAGGTCCTCGTTATTGTATGCATCAGAAACAAAAAAGAGTTCGGCCTGATAGGAGGTATCCGCCCGGGGTTGGAATTCCAGCTCCAACTCGACAAGATCGTCCGGCCGAAGGTGGATCGGGAACCCCCCATGAACGGAAAATGCGGCTTCGGGGAGGCTGACAGAGTCGATGACCAGACTGATGTCGCCGGCATTTTTCAGGTGGAGTGATCGGATGGCGGATTCGCCCACGATGACCTCTCCAAAGTCAATCAAGTCTGCGGAGGGGTGCAGCAATGCCGCATTCTCCACTGCCTGGGCCCGGAGGGGAATCAGTATGCAGGTTTCCGGGTCGGCATCCAGTCTGAAACGGGCCGTCGCTTCGTGGAATCCAGGTTCGGCGGGACCAAAAGAAAACGGGATGCGATGTGAATTGCCCGGTAGCAGGCTGAAAGAATAGGCTTTGGCAGGAACGGCATAACCAAATGCCCCATCACCGCTTAAGTTGTCAAGGCTGAAATGGAGGGTCTCTGTGCCGGGATTATGAATGCCCAGCTCTTTGTAAGAAGACCTGTTGACCAGTGTCGGTTCAAATGCCAGGAGCGATGGTTCAAAGGAGGCCATCCCCATTTGAACGGTAAGCCAAAGGGTTTCATAATTCCGCACCTGAAGTTCCGGGTAGAGCTGATCCGGAAATCCTTCGGACCGGACCACCAAATCATACGGACCTTCCACCAGGGGCCGCTGGAAAAACCCCACAGGCATTCGGGTACTTACTTCTGAATTGTCCTTGTCGTGTCCGGGGATGTGCACCACGGCATCCAGGGCCTTGCCGGTTGACGCCTCAGCAACAACTCCGGCCACCCCGTAGGTTGACTGCCGGATGTAATTAAGAAGGGAGCGATGGTTGTTCTCCCACAGCTGGGGGAGCTTGGAGGGCGGAAGCATTTTCTCGTCACTCAGCTCCAGGGTAAACTCCCGGCAACTGAGATAATAATTCAGATAGTCCTGCCGGCTTCCGTATACAACATACCAGTCCCCTCCATGCGTGATCCCGGTCCCCAGTCCCGTCATATACCCCCCGGGGGCATAAGCATGTACCGTATCGACATACTCCTGCATTACGAACTGCCACCATGCATGATCGGCATGACGGTTTTGAAACGACATCCAGCTATCGAAGGGATAATTCACCAGTTCGACGCCCCCGTGCATATTTGCCGACAGGCTGAACCCCATGGTATCGACAAACTGGATCATCGCGCTGGTTTCCGCCTGCATGGAGTCGGACGGATCCCTCACCGGGTTGGGATAGTTCCTGTTCAGATCCACCCCATTCACATTGCCCCGGGTGGCTCCGTAAATGGTGCTGTTGTCGTTCCGATAGGTTCCATCAGGGTTTTCGTTGGGGCAGATCCAGATATCCACTTCCCTGAGCAACTCAGTGATTGCCTCATTCCTTCCATATTCAGACAACAGATGGTGGATTAGCCTTAGAGACAACACAAACCCGGCCGGTTCATCACCATGTATCGTGGAAGTGTACATCAGACGAGGTACGGGTCCGACGGCCTCACCGCGGGCAAACACCCTGGCGAACAACAGCTCCCTGCCCATGGTGGTCTGGCCGATGGAATGCACTTCGCATAAATCGGGAAAATCAATTTCAAACTGCCGCATCAGCCCGGTATACGCTTCGTAGGTGGGATAGAAGTCCCAGTCCTCCTGAAGGTCTTTGGGAGAAAGGTCTCCGACGGACCTCATATTCAATCCGAAGTCCGCCAACCCAGGGGCAGGCAAAACGGTGTAGTCTGGTCCATTGTCGAGGAACCATTGGAACCCCCTGCGGTTGGCATAAACATAGACCGAATCATTGCCGATCTTATCGAGCGACAACTCCAGAAGCAAATGCCGGAGCAAATCCGGTTCAGGAATCGGGAAGGAGAAATAGACCTCTCCCCTTTCGCTGATCCGCTCCATCGCAACATTCAGGTGATCTCCCGAATCCTGAGAAAAGGACTGAATGCCACCAAGCAACAATCCGACGACAAAAAAAACCTTTTTAAAAACCATCATTTGAATGCCTGCCAGGGGTCCATTGACCGCAGGTTGTTAGTTGGAGGAGTGGGTATCCGGTTTCATTTCTGACAACAATGAAGACAAATGATTGTGCAGGCCCTTGTTGATCTTTACCAGGGGAAGGCGCAGTGCGTTCCGGCACAAACCTTTCATGCTGAGGACGGCCTTCACTCCGGATGGGCTGCCGTCAGCATATATCCCCTCAATGACATCAAGCAACTGGTGGTGAATGTGGCGGGCACTTCCAAAATCATCTTCCAGGCAAAAACGGATCATCCGGGAGAACTCACGCGGGAAGGCATTGGCAATCACCGAGATCACCCCGTCACCACCCAGGGCCATGAAAGGAAGGGCGATGTCATCGTTGCCCGAGATCACCAAAAAATGCGCCGGCCTGTTTTTAATAATCCGGGCACATTGGGCCAAATCGTGCGATGCCTCCTTCACCCCGATCACGTTCGGAACCTCCCGGGCGATCCACAAAGTCGTGTCGGAAGTGATATTGGATCCGGTTCTTCCGGGAACATTGTATATGATGACCGGAGCGGGGCAGAGAGAGGCAATGGCCTTGTAGTGAAAAAAAATTCCCTTTTGCTGGGGCTTGTTATAGTAAGGACTTACGGACAAAACGGCATCCACGCCTTCGAAAGGGGTTTCCCGTATTGCATTTTCAATTTCCTGGGTGTTGTTGCCCCCGATCCCTACCACCACAGGAACACGCTTGTTAACGATCTCAATGGCCAGGTTAATGACGGCCTGCCGCTCATCCTTGTTGAGGGTCACTGATTCTCCGGTGGTGCCGAGAAAAACGATGTAATCTATCTGGTTGCGGATCTGAAATTCAATCAAGTCCTCAAAGGAATTAAAATCGATATTTCCTTCCTTGTGAAATGGGGTCACGATGGCCGTCCCGGTACCCCGCAAGACGTTATGCATGAGACATGGGTTTTTTTATGATTTTCAAATATTGTATACAATGATCCATAAAGTCTTTCAGGCTAAAAGGGTCTGGCTCCCGGATCATCAGGTCATAGATCTCCACCTGGTCGGGATGAAAATTGCCGACCTTATACCTGGCATCGGCTATGGCGGCCAGGTATTTGGGGAAAAACAGGCCGGAAGGGGAAAGATCCAGCAACAGGTCCGTCGGATTTTCCACAAATGCCTTCAGGGCCGGGGCTTTCAGCTTAAGGCTCCAGGAAAAATCCCGGGCCTGGAAAAACGAAAAGTGAATCTGGTCGACCAAAAAATCGGGTTTTTGCTTTTGTCTGACAAAACCCATGCACCTTACTTTTTTCCCTTCATCCCGGAGTCCGGCAACCAGGCTGACCACATGACTATAGCCTGCGGCTTCACTCGCATCGAAAATAATGCCGATGGTTCTGGACTCATCCAGCCCCATCACCATTTTATTTCGCCGGCGCTTTTTCATTTCCGCGCGCAAAAAATAGGTTCGAAGGTTCTGCCTGATCTGTTGAAAAACGCCCACAATTTCAAGGGTTGAGAACAAAAATATGGTACTTGCCTGATCCGGTATGCTAAAAACACAAGAAGCCCTGGAACTACCCCTCTATTGCTTCTTCTTCCACACCTGGGTAATCTCCCCGATATAAAAGCGATGAAAGTCCTTTTGGGGATATATCTTTTCCACATCGAACGAAAGGAAGAACTCAGGCTTGATGTCGTCATAATAGATCTTCCTGCACTCAAGGATCAACCTGGCCTGTTCAAAGACAATGTTCCCTGCAGGGGTCTCCCGCGGGGTCAGTTCCGGCAGGTTCATTTTGTCGAGGTCCCTTCCCGACTTGGTACCGCAAAGATTCAGTACATCCCTGTGGTCTTCGTCAAAAAAATTGAGGGTAAACCGGGCATTCTCTTCCAGAAAAAGAAACGTATGGCGCTGGGGCCTGACAAACACAACGGCGATATGTTTCCGCCATAAAACCCCGGCACATCCCCAGCTGGCAGTCATCATATTATAATGCTCGGGTTGCCCGGAACAAATCAGCATCCAGTCTGTTCCGATCAGTTGAAACAGGTTGTCTTCGATCCCCTCGGGTTTTATCGGATAAAACAAGTCTTCCATAATCCAAAATACAAAGTAAAAAAAAATTCAGAATGGGTCGCACCTCTGGTGCAGAAAGCACAAAGATAATGAAAAACCCATCGAATCTCCCAGGTCCCATCCCGGCACCCACAATGATTCCAAAACCAAGCAGACCCTCACTCCTGGCTGGTTTTGGATTATTGCTTACCTTTGTACCAAAGCTTGCAGATAGATGGAAGTGACAATCCTTGGTACAGGGACTTCGCAGGGAGTTCCCGTTATAGCATGTGAATGCGCGGTTTGCCGGAGTGACGATCCGAAGGACAAGCGTTTGCGAACGGCCGCAATGATCAGCCAGGGAAGCACCGTAGTCGCCATCGATGCCGGTCCGGATTTCCGTCAGCAAATGATCGGGCAACAGGTCAAGCACCTGGATGCGGTTCTGATCACCCACGGCCATAAAGACCACACCGGCGGCCTGGACGATGTGAGGGCTTTTAACTGGGTCCAGAAAAAACACATGGACATTTATGCCAGGCACACAGCCCAGGATGCCATAAAGAGGGAATTTCCTTATGCCTTTGGAGAGTCCAAATATCCCGGCGCACCAGACATCAACCTTCACTCCATCCCGAATGAAACCTTCCAGATCGGGTTGCTTTCCTTCACCCCGATAGAGGCCATGCACCAGGAAATGCCTGTGGTCGGTTTTCGCAGTGGCAGCTTTTCATACCTTACCGATGCCAGTGAAATCCAACAGGAAGAACTGGATAAGATGAAAGGATCCAGAATTGTCGTTATCAATGCTTTACGCCAGGAGCAACACCATTCTCATTTCAGCCTGGACCAAGCGGTGGAACTTCTGCAATACCTCCGGCCTGAAAAGGGCTACCTGACCCATATCAGCCACCAGATGGGCCTTCAGAAGGACATACAGAGGAAACTACCCGAAAACATCTTTCTGGCCTGGGATGGATTGAAGTTCAGTTTATAACACCCCATTTCCAGGTACAGAACACTGGAGGGCATCCAGGCGGAAGAAAGGTTCAACGGTCTTCCGTTTCGATACGTACCAACCTCAGATCCAGATGGTTCAGGGGATTGTTGTCCATATTTTTCACCGTTTTGGGTACGAACCTCACCGACTGGTCGTAAAAAAGGGAAACCACCGGCGCCTGCTCCACAATGATGCTGTCCAATTGGCGGTAGATGGAAAAACGTTTGTTATCGTCCGTCACCCGCAGGGACTCTTCATAGAGGCTGTCATAGACGGGATCGGAAAAATGGGTATAGTTAGGTCCTGCGGGTGAATGATTTTTGGAATAAAACAAGGCCAGGTAATTCTCCGCATCCGGGTAATCGGCAATCCAGGAAGCCCTGAAAAAGCGGGCTTCCCCCTTGGCCATCATTTCCCTTAAAGTGGCGGGCGGCATCACGTCAATGGCCACCTGAACGCCCACCCGTGAGAGTTCAAACTGTATATACTGGGCAATATCGAGATAGGCCTGGTTTGTAAGCAGGGAAATGGGAGGCAAACCGTCCCCTCCGGGATAACCAGCTTCTTCCAGCAGCTGCCTTGCCCGTTCAGGATCATGGGTATACCCGCCCGTGTTTTTGGAAAATCCCGGCATGCCCACCGGAACGAAGCCGGCATGGGCAGGAATCCCGATATTGTTGCGAAGAAACCGCATCATTTTCTCCCTGTCAAAACCGTAATTGATGGCCTGCCGGATTTTCTTGTTGCGCAGGGGCCAGTCATCGGGCAACTGATCCTCCCCGACCAGGATCCCCAGGTATTCCGTATTCAAAAAAGGCATGGACACTTTCCGGAACCTGTCACTGTATTTCGGCTGAAGGTCCCCTGCGGGTGTAAGCAATTCATCCTTGTAACTGGCGTCCACACCAGACAAAAAGTCAAGATTCCCCTTGACAAACTCCAGGAAAGCCGTTTGCCTGTCAATGATAAAGCTGATGGCCACGGCATCAATATGGGGAAGTCTTTGTTCCCCCTCAAACTCAAAATAGCTTTCATTTTTCCTCAATACCAGTTTCACTCCCTCTTTCCAGTATTGAAAACGAAACGGGCCGGTACCCACCGGGTTTTTCCTGAAATTTTGTCCGTACCGTTCGATGGCTTCAACAGGCACCACCGCACAATAGGGCATACTGAGGAGTCCGATAAAAGGCGGAAAAGTCTGTTCAAGCCTGACGATCAATGTTGTGTCGTTGGGAGCCGACAAATCCAGCCTGCCATCCTCCAGGCGATTCACCGGATTCATCACCCATGCCCCGGGTGCGTTCAAACGGGGATCCAAAAGGCGGGAAAAGCTGTAAATAAAATCGGATGCTGTCACTTTTCGGCCCCTCCCACCCGGAAAACAACCGTTGTCGTGAAAGTATACATCCCCGCGAAGGATAAATGTATAGTACAGTCCGTCTTCCGAAACATCCCAGGAGGAGGCAACAGCAGGGCGGATCGACAAATCCCGGTCCAGTTCGACCAAACCGTTAAACACTTGGGAAACGGCCCAGATATTGGCCTGGTTGCGCGCGTAAACCGGGTCGAGGGAAGTGATATTTCCCGCCTCATTGTACCGAAAAACCGTTTCTCCCTCCACCTGGTCGGGCAGACCCCGGCAAGATCCCATCAACAGGATAAAAACGGCTGACAGCCAAAGCGGGGAACTGCCAAAAGGGAACAGCATCTTGAAATTCATGCACCTGGGCCTTGGTCCGGTTGCTTAAAAAAAAAGGATCATTCGCCCATCATGGCGGGCATGGCCCTTTCGAAAATTAGCTTCAATTCTTCCAGGGAGCCAAATGATTCCCCGTCAATCACCAGGTCCTTGCTGGTGACCTCTCCAAGCAGGGAAAATTCCACCTCGGTCTGTGCCATTATTTCAGCCAGGGCGCCCTGGTTCTCAGGTTTTACGGTAACCACAATCCGCCCCTGAGCCTCCCCGAACAAAAAGGCATCCTTGCGGATCTCATGGTCAGAATCTATCGCGCATCCCAATCCTCCGGCCAGGGCGGCCTCAAACAAGGTCACAAACAACCCCCCATCGGAAACATCATGCGCAGATTCCAGCAACCGGGCCCTGATTAAATCCCTGACAGCCTGGTGTACCTGAAACTCCTCCTCAAGATCAAAAGCCGGAGGCGGGGAAAGCTTCACCTTGTGATAGCCATACAGGTACTCCGAGCAATTGATATCGTTTCGGGAAACCCCGATCAAAAAGATCAGGTCGCCCTGGTTTTTGAAATCGATGCCCGTCAACAAATTCTTATCGGGCAGCACACCCATCATCCCGATAACCGGGGTCGGAAACACGGGTTCTGAAGAATCTCCGGAGGAGGCCTGGTTGTAAAAACTGACATTTCCGCCGGTTACCGGAGTCTGGAACCGGATACACGCCCGGCTCATTCCTTTTATGGCCCCCACAAACTGCCAGTACACTTCAGGATTATAGGGGTTTCCGAAATTCAGGCAATTGGTAATGGCGGAAGGCTCTCCACCGCTGCAAGTGATGTTCCTGGCGGCTTCCGACACAGCGATGGCGCATCCCACATCGGGATCGGCATGCACATACCTTGAATGGCAGTCGACCGTCAGCGCCAATGCCTTGTCAGAGCCTTTAAGGTTAACCACGGCGGCGTCGGTCGGGGCATTCGTGCTCATGTTCTTGGTGCCCACCATGGTATCATACTGTTCGATCACCCATTGCTTAGATGCAATGTTCGGATTGGCCAGCAAGGACCTTGCCACTGCCGGCAGGTCGGCCGGAACGGCAATCTGTTCCATGCGGAAGGCGTCCTTTTCCTTATAATAGGATGGTTCTGAGTATGCCCGGTCATAAACCGGGGCACCGCCTCCCAGCACCAGGCAATCTGCCGGCACTTCGGCAACCATCTTCCCGTGCATATAATACTTCAGGATGTCGCCTTCGATGACTTCCCCGATCTCCACACAATTCAGGTCCCATTTTTCAAAAACGGCTTCCACTTCTTTTTCCCTGCCTTTTTCCACAACCACCAACATCCGTTCCTGGGATTCGCTCAGCAGGATTTCAAATGGCTGCATATCGGCCTGCCGCATGGGAACCTTATCCAGGTGAATGACCATGCCATGTTTTCCCTTTGCAGACATTTCGCTGGTGGAACAGGTGATGCCCGCCGCACCCATATCCTGCATGCCTACAACCGCGCCGGTTTTTATCACCTCCAGGCTGGCTTCCAGCAACAGCTTCTCCTGGAAAGGGTCGCCTACCTGCACGGCAGGAATCTTATCGGCCGAAGCTTCGGTGATGTCTTCTGAAGCAAAGGTCGCCCCGTGGATTCCATCCTTCCCGGTAGACGATCCGACGATGAAAACCGGATTGCCCTTACCGTAAGAAATGGCAGAAATGGTATTGCCGGTCTTCACCACACCCACCGACATGGCATTCACCAGGGGATTGGTATTGTAGCAGTCGTCGAAGGCCACCTCTCCCCCTACCACAGGCACCCCGAAGGCATTGCCGTAATCGCCAATGCCCTTGACCACGCCTTTCAGCAGCCATTTGGTCCGTTCCAGGGCGGGGTTCCCAAAACGCAATGAATTGAGCTGCGCGATGGGCCTGGCCCCCATCGTAAAAATATCGCGATTGATTCCTCCTACCCCTGTGGCGGCACCCTGGTAAGGCTCAAGAGCTGATGGATGGTTGTGGGATTCAATCTTAAACGCACAGGCCAGTCCGTCGCCCAGGTCCACCAAACCTGCATTCTCCTCTCCTGCTTCAGCCAACAGGTGCGGACCTTTACGCGGAAGGGTCTTCAACCATTTAATGGAGTTTTTATAAGAGCAGTGTTCCGACCACATAACAGAAAAAATGCTCAACTCGGTAAAGTTGGGTTTTCTTCCCAGCAGGGAAATAATGACTTCATATTCTTCGGGGAGGAGGCCGAGCTTGGATACCGTTTCGGGTCCGGGAACAGCTGTGCTTGCAGAAAGATCCATAATGAGAGTGATTCAGGAAATACCAATTCGCAAAAATACGCAACATCCGCTTGCCCGAAAAGCATTTTGCCAATTAAACCATTAAATTTGGGGAAAATTAAAGCCACATGAAAAAAACCATATTCATTACCGGTGCCACAAGTGGCATTGGTGAAGCCTGCGCCCGCCTGTTTGCTGCTTCAGGGCAACGGCTGATCCTTCTGGGAAGGCGGGCCGACAGACTGGAGCAATTAAAAAAGGAACTTGCATCGGATCATTCTGCCGAGACATTCTCCCTCTGCCTTGATCTCAGGGATCCTTTGGCTGTGGAACAGGGCATTGTCGGACTGCCCGGGGATTGGGGGCAGATTGATGTTCTGGTTAACAATGCCGGACTGGCCCTGGGATTGTCGTCCATAGGAGAAGGCGATACGGCGGAATGGGACCAGATGATAGACACGAACATCAAGGGTCTCCTTTATATCAGCAGGGCCGTGATCCCGGGAATGATGAAACGGAAAGCAGGGCAAATCATCAATATCGGATCCATTGCGGGAAGGGAGACCTATTCAGGAGGCAGCATCTATTGCGCCACCAAACACGCCGTGGGGGCAATTACCAAAGGCATGCGCCTTGACTTATTGCCTTACGGGATCCGGGTCAGCCAAATCAGTCCGGGCGCCGTTGAAACGGAATTCAGCCTGGTCAGGTTTCATGGGGACGCCGACAGGGCGAAAAAGGTATACAATGGGTTTCTCCCACTAAAAGCATCCGACGTGGCGGAGGCCGTCCGGTTTGCGGTGGCCCTGCCCCCCCATGTAAACGTAGACGATATGCTGCTGATGCCTTCTGCACAGGCTTCTGCCACGGTGATCCGCAGGGAAGAATAAGATGACCTATGGCCAATGAAGACGCTTAATGTCGGCCATGGTCTTCAGGAACTTTTCGCGTTCCTCGAAATGTGGTCGGTGCGCTGAACGTTCAAACCAGACAAGGTTTTTTCCTGAAGGCGCCCTTAGTTTCTCAAAATATTCCGCGGCAAGCTTTGAGGAAACGATGACATCATGCCTTCCCAGAAGAAAATAAACGGGAACCTCAATGCACGGGGCATCCTCCGCCAGATCCAACTCCTTCATTTCATCCCAGAGTTTTTTTGCCGAATAATGGGGAGACAACAACAGGTTGAGGCGGTCAATCAGGCTGTATTCAGAAGCGGTCAGCATGTGAAAGATTTCCGCCAGGTCCACATAGGGTCTTTCCCGGCCGTTTTGCCTTACCACCCCCCCAAAGCGGTATACCCACCTTCTGATGGTCAGCGCGTCTTCCAGGGAATAATTCCCGGGGATTGTATCGATCCACTGGATCTGCCGCAAGGCCCTTCTGTTGTTTTCTTCCAGGGCCATGTCCCGGACAAACTCATAATTCAGGCGTTCATTGTGGAAGGGATTGACCGTTTGCCCGGTCGAAATGTAGGCATGAACCAGTTCAGGGTGGGCCGCGGCCAACAAGGCACCAATGCCGCTTCCCCAGGAATGGCCCCAGATAAAGGCTTTGTCCTGCTGCACCGCCTCCAGGGCATATTCCGTAACCAGGCGGGCATCCTCAACAAACTGAGCGATTGACATGGATTCAGCAGGTATGCCCCGCGAAAAGGACTTGCCTGTACCCCGCTGTTCCCAGTAAACCATGGTAAAAGTTTCTTCCAGCCGCCTCATGGTCTCCTCCGACGGCTCAAAGGGGAAAAGTGGAAAACCGGGTCCGCCATGTAAAAAAACCATCACGGGGTTGTCCCGGTCATTGCCCCGTATCATCACGGCCTGTTTCACCCCATCGATCTCAACCATTCGAAAATTGTGAACATCAGCATGCGGGGGTGTGGAAAAATAATAGGCGGAGCAGGCAGGCAACAAGGTCCCGGTAAAGGCAGAAAGCAACAAAATGGCGGGAACCGACCATCCCCTAAACCGTTTATTTATAAATTTCTGCATGTTGGCCGCAATAAGGCGTTGAAAATTTCGTCCCTGAAATATAAGAAAAGATTGGCAGAAAACATGCTGGCATGGAATGGGATATGGGCAAGATCCCCTGAAAAGGACACAGGTCCCTGCCTGAACGATTTTTGTATATTTGCATTTTAGGCATACCGGATGAAGAAGCTCCACAAACTTGTCGTCAGTTCCTACATCGGGCCATTCGTGGTCACTTTCTTTATTGCCTTGTTCATCCTGCTCATGCAGTTTTTGTGGAAGTACATTGACGATTTGGTAGGAAAAGGGCTGGAGTGGTATATCATCGGAGAGCTTCTGTTTTACTCCTCCGCCGGCCTGGTTCCCCTGGCGCTTCCCCTGGCCGTCCTGTTGTCTTCCATCATGACCATGGGAGCCATGGGCGAACATTATGAACTGGTGGCCTTTAAATCGGCAGGAATCTCCCTGAATAAAATCATGTGGCCATTGGTTGTGATTTCCGCATTTTTGGTCCTGGCCGCATTTTACTTTTCAAATAACATATTGCCGGTTGCCAATTTAAAGGGGCTTTCATTGCTGTACGATGTTCGCCACCACAGGCCCGCTTTTAACCTCATGGAAGGCGTTTTTTACAAAGGCATTGATAATTATGTGATCAGGGTTAGCGAAAAAGATGCCGACGGACAAACATTGCGGGGAATAAAAATATACGATCATGCCGACAGGCAGGGTAACGTGAACATGACCGCGGCCGAATGGGGAACCATGGCCACCACGCCGGACCGTCGCCACCTGGTGCTGACGCTGTACAACGGAGTCAACTACCAGGAGGCGGGAGACAATCCCCGGGATCCCTCCAAGCCATTTCAGCGCAGCTATTTTGAGAAACAAATTCGTAAACTCGACCTGAGTTCCTTCGACCTGCGCCGGACCGACGAGGAGTTGTTCAAAAGCAATTTTCGCATGCTGAATTTGAATCAGCTGGTCTTTTATGAGGATTCTCTTTCGGGAGAGCTGGACAATAAGAAGGACCAATTTATCCAATCTTACAGGGCCCGCCTCAGTTATTTCTTCCGGCTGGACTCGGCCGATTTTGCCGCGCTGCCACCGGGAGATAAGCCCGTAATGAACATAAAGGGCACAGAGGACAGGTATTCGCGCGAATCGATGATCCTCAACCAGGCCATGGGCCTTGTCCGAACCAATAAGGATCACACGGCATTCTCGCATGATGAATTTGAGCAGCGCCGCCGAACCCTGGCACGTTACCAGATAGAGTTTCACAGGAAGTTCACCCTTTCCATTGCCTGTATTGTGTTGTTCATGATCGGGGCACCCCTTGGAGCCATCATCCGGAAGGGGGGCTTTGGTTTGCCCATGGTCGTTTCGGTTTTGTTCTTCGTGGTGTTCCACGTGGCCTCTGTTACCGGGGAGAAGTTTGCCAGGGAAGGCGTACTGGAAGCATGGCAGGGCATGTGGCTCGCGCCCATGCTCTTGCTGCCCATTGGCATCTTATTAACCATAAAGGCCACCACCGATTCAACCATGCTCGACATGGACAGTTACCTCAAAAAGTTCGAGCGCATTACAGCCTTTCTTAGAAAAAAGAAGGGAGCAGAAGCATGATGCGTGTCTTGCAGTTATGCCACAGGATTCCTTTTCCACCGTCGGATGGGGGGTCCATTGCCATGCACCAGATTACCCGGGGCCTGATCGACAACGGCCACGAGGTAAAGGTGATTGCACTGGCCCCAAACACGGTGAAGGCGGATCCGGCGGGCATACCGTCGGACTATATCCGGGCAACCGGTTTCGAGGCGGTTCCGGCAGACACCAGGATAAGATTGCTGCCTGCTTTTCTGAACCTGTT
>JAWLHS010000013.1:0-23444 GCA_041690235.1 Bacteroidales bacterium | reverse complement strand
AGTGTATAGGCTTGGTCAACAAAGGGTTCATTGTTATGCGACATTTCAAGGTACAGGTCATAACCTTCCCGGTTGGTCACCGATGCCGTGATGGAAACGGGCGTTCCGGCATTGGTTATTGAAGGCACCGCACCCATATGGGAAAGGACCGGAAAAATGTCCGCTTCGGTGTGTTCTTCCATTTCCACCAGGTTGGTCCTGAAATTGTAGGTAATGGTGGCTTTTGTCCAGTTTGACGGAACACTCAGTGGGTAGGTGTCGCTCGGGCCGACCACTGAACCCATAATGGAACCGGAATTTACACTTCCAAAACGGATCTCAAAGTTTTTGTTCTCCGTTGGAAAGTCCACATCAGCAGAAAGGATATAATCACCGTTTTTCCCCTCTGTCCCTTCTTCGTTCATCGGGGTCATCACGGTCAGCAATCCATCTGATGTTTTTACCCTGAAAAAGGCCGATGAAGCAGAGGTGTTCAGCACGCTCTCATCTTCCTGAATGATAAAGCGGAGCCAGGATTCATATTGCTTGGAGCCGCTGAATCCGACCGATTTGTTCGTTTCATAGAGGTTTTCTCCCGTGCAGTCGGGTCCGCGGTTCACGTTCCAGTACCAGGTGCTTTGGAACTCGATGGGGACGACCTTCATGTATCCCATGCGTTCCACTTTGCTGGATTCCAGTCCGTTGGGGTAATACTCCTCCAGTGTAAAGGGTTCATCGCCCGTGCATTCCACCCCGCTGCCGGAATGGCTCATGAACTGGTATTGCTGTGCAGGCTCTTCGCCTTCCAGGGCGATGATGTTTACCTTGTTGGTGCGGAAGTTGTAAATGATCTGTGCCCGGGTAACTCCCGCAGGGACACTCAGGGGATAGGTGTCGCTCGATCCGACCAGCGATCCCTGCACGGATCCGCTGTTGACACTTCCAAAGCGGATCTCAAAATCGGTTTCACCGCCGGAGAATTCCACTTCGGCGGATACGGTAAAGGTGTCGTCCGTTCCCGGGCTGCCATCTTCCATGGTCCGTGTCATCAGCACCAGGGTGCCGTCTGCCTTCTTCACACGGAAAAAGGCAGAGGAGGCCGATGAATTCAGCACGCTCTCATCTTCCTGAATGATAAAGCGGAGCCAGGATTCATATTGCTTGGAGCCGCTGAATCCGACCGATTTGTTCGTTTCATAGAGGTTTTCTCCCGTGCAGTCGGGTCCGCGGTTCACGTTCCAGTACCAGGTGCTTTGGAACTCGATGGGGACGACCTTCATGTATCCCATGCGTTCCACTTTGCCGGATTCCAGTCCGTTGGGGTAATACTCCTCCAGTGTGAAAGGTTCATCGCCCGTGCATTCCACCCCGCTGCCGGAATGGCTCATGAACTGGTAGAGGATATCCGGATCCGGTTCCGTTTCATCCGGGATATCGTGCAGGAATGCATACACACTGCGAAACTGGGAAGCCCAGGAAGCATTGTTGTGGGTGCCCCCGGGGGCCACCTGGAATTTGATGGATTCTTCGTCAAAGCCTTTTGCCTCCGTCAAGTGAAAGAACATTTCGGCGTCATTGGTAATGGTGTGGCCCTCCAGGGATCCGACAACAAAATGCATCTTTTCGCTTTCTGCTTTCTCCCAGGTCTCCATGAAATTGAGGAGTTCTGATTTATTGAACCAGAAGTAGGGTGAGAAGATACCTGCTCTCCCGAAATAATCCTGGTGTTTCAATGCGCCGTAAAAGCTGATCAGCCCGCCCATGTCACTGCCTGCAATGGCTGTATTGGCAGGCCCTGTCAAAGTCCGGAAGTTTGTATTGATATATGGAATTACATGCTCAACCAGGGCCTGGAGATAAAGATCCCCGTTCCCAGTCTGGCTATAGACCTCATTTTCAAACGGGGAATATTCATTGATGTAGGCAGGGGTCCTGTCGACGGCCACCACAATGCCGACTTCCCTGCCTTCGGCATACAAAGTATTTAGCGTTTCTGAGACATCCCATGTGCCTTCGCCCTGCTCATCCGAAAACACATATTGGCCGTCGTGCATGTACAAAACCGGATAATGTTTAGAGGGGTTCGTTTCATAATCGGGTGGCAGGTAAACCCATATGCCACGCTTGTCAGATAATGGGGAAAAGTCAACCGCGTCCTCTATATAGGTGACCCCCACCAGTTCCTTGGGAACATTCAACCAGGCCTGTACGACGATGTTGACTTCGGGTTCGTTGGAAGCGGCATTCCGGTCAGGAATGTCAGTCCCGGAAGCACTTACCTCAACATATTGTGTGGATCTGCCACACAACAGCTTATAGTTAAACTGGGTGATGTCGGTGATGGTGATGGTATACTCGGTGTCGGATACTTTCTCCATTTTCAGTGCATTGGATACGATCCATTCCTGAAAACTTCCGTAAATGTAAACGCTGTTGTCGGGGGTGTTCTCCGGGACGGTGGCGTTGATGGTTACCGAACCCGCCTCAAGGTCAGGGAGGTATAAGGCCGCCCATCTTTCAACCACGTCATTTTCTGTTGCCTCGGTTCTGTTGGGTATTTCCGAACCGTCTGCCGCCTTTTCCACATAGGTCCATGCCGGCCCGCAGATGTACTTAAACCCGCTGGCCACGGAAACCACCTCCGGGGCATCCAGTGTGAACCGGTTCGGGCCGGCTTGCTCCATTTCCAGGGCATTGGATGGATTCCAGCCGTTAAAGGCGCCCACGACGTAACATTTTTGGGTTCCTTCCGGAACGGTAACGTTAAACACGGTAGCACCTGCTATTGATGCAATAGACAGCCAGAACGAGAATAGAAGGATCCGTTTTTTCATCCCATTATAGGTTTTGGTGAGTAAATATTGTGTAACTGCTCCTTTGGATCGGAAGAATTTTGGAGGCGGCGGTTGTTGACTGAAAAATGGATTTGGAAGAAAATGAGTCAGAACCCAATTAATCCGGGTTCAATGTATTAAAAAATTGCTTTCAATGCAAGAAAAATGATTTGTATGGGTGGGGTGTTCGGTGCAAGAAACAGGATCAGGTTCTGCCCAGATGGATCATTTCATCCATGGGCGGGTTGAAAGGGATTGGTTAAACAGCCTTCCGGCGTGTAAAAATGGCAACGATCAGGGTGGTCACGATGCCCATGACAGGAGTGAAGATCAGGGTCTGGGTAATATAGTTTCTCATGTTGAAGCTTGCCTGGGCTTCTTCAAGTGTCATTTTGCCCTCTGAAATGGCGTAGTCGATGGCCACGGAGAAATAGCCGGGGGTGATGACGGCCGATACGATGTATTGGGATAAGGGGCTCAATAAGGTAACAATCAGTGTGATGGTGAGTCCGGTGACCACCCCCTGCTTATAGGTCATCACCCCCCCATAGGCATTTTTTCTTTTATCGAGCAGTGCCAGCACGTAAATTAAAATGGCCGGCACGGCAAACAAATTGGTGACGATGTAATGTTTGTCATAATGCACGCTGTGCAGTCCGGCGATTTTCTCCAGCCACATCCATACCAGGGTGGTGAAAAAGAAAATAATGGCCCATTTGATCTCCGTTTTTCTGGTTGTCATGCCTTGTGGGTTTGAATGTTTGTTGCCTGCTTTGTATTGTCGGGCCAATGTACTTGTGCGGTATTTCAAGGATTCCGGCCGCTTGTCATTTATTGTTTGATCATTTTGTGGGTTTGGCGGATGTTTTTCCCCTCCAGCTTTATCATGTAGACACCCGGCATCCAATCCGACATATCGATCGGGGTTATTTCGGCTTGTATCGTTGCGGTTATTATCACCTCTCCAAGCAGGTTCACCACGTAAACGGTACTGCCCATTGCCCCGGGCGGACTGATAATGGATGTGACTGAATTGGCCGGATTGGGAGAGAGAATCACGTTGATATCCCGGTCAACCCGTCCTGTTCCCACCGTGCTTTCCTGATATACCCTTACATAGTCTATTTCCATAGCGCTTTCTGTAAAGGCCGGATCGATGCTTGGCAGTATGGCTACATTGAGCAGCAAATATTGTTCTTTATCAAAGGGCCAGGTGCTGTCATCGCGCACCGGGGGCTGGTAGGTGTAGTGTTCAACCCCATCCACGCTGAAAACCATTCTGTCGGGATACCAGTCCAGCGCATACACATGATAGGCCGTGGAAGCCGTGGGAATGGTCTGGCCCCCGTGATTGACCGTTCCGCCAAAACTTGATGGGGTGTGTATGGCGCTTGACACGAAATTTTGGTTGCTTCCCCAATGCTCCATGATGTCAATTTCACCACAAGCAGGCCAGTTGGTGGTTCCATAACCCTGTGTGAACCAATAGGCCCCGACTTCTCTGATGTTTCTTCCCAGCATCCAGATGGCGGGCCAGGTTCCGACACCCGCCGGAAGTTTTGCCTTCACTTCAACGCGGCCATAGGTAAAGGCAAACTTTGAGTTGAGCCGGGCCGAGGTGTATTGCTTGGTCACGCCCTGATCTGTGTAGCTTTCTTTTTTGGCAAGCAGAACCATCCGCCCGTTTTCGACATAGGTGTTTTCAATTCTGTCGGTATAATGCTGAATTTCTCCGTTATACCAACTGTTGCCATTGGGCAGGCGGGTTTGATGAAACCATTTTGAATCATCCAGGGCCCCTTCTTCCTCAAATTCGTCAGACCAGACCAATGTATCGTAAATCGGGTCGGTAACTGCGCCCCGGGATTCTCCCGCAAGTAAGGACAGCAGAATCAGGATGGAAATCATTTTTATTTGCATACAGTTTGTTTCTTTGTATTTGGAAATCTTTTCTTCGTGCATTGCCTGAATTTTATTCACCACAAAGCGGTCAAAATAAAAAAGGACTTACATTTGCCCGAATCCAATCAATGCCATGTTTATGTCTATTGCGGACGGGGTGAAGTAAACAACCCGAGGCGTGCTGTTTTTGCTTCACTCCATAAATATATACATCATGAGCAACGAAAACAAATCAATTCAGGTTTTCGACCCCAATTTAATCTGTGAATATTTTTTAACCCTTGAAAGACAGGGACCGGGCAGTCCCGAAGTAACCATTAAAGCGTATTACGGTTAAGTGTTCTATGACGGGAAGAAGATTCGAGCCACAGAACACCAAGGGTTTGGGAGGCAACTAACGGAGGGCGCTACCCGAGATTTTCCTGGTGATGCTGTTGCAGGTTCATCCGTACCACGATGGTGCGGCCAGACTTCTCCTGCGTGAATCCGTTGTTCAGGTAAAGGCGCAGTGGTCCCCGGTAATTTCCTGCATCGGTTTTGGCCCTGGCCGACGGATAGGCCTCCAGTTCTTGATAACCCTCCGCCCTGGCGTCATCAATGACCCGATGCAACAAAGCGCTTGCCAAACCCTGTCCCCTGTATGCTTTTTCTATGACAAAGCAAACCACGGATTTGATTCTTTTTTTTTCGTCGGATGCTTCACCGGCCAGGGCCTGGAATGCTTGCTTGTCGTTGGCGTTGCACCATCCGACAACAATGCCTTCTTTAGAAAAAACCAGGTAACCCCGCATTCTGCCGGACTCAATCAGCCACTGGGCAAAAGCGCGGTTGGTCATCCCCACCGGTTTGCCCGATCCGTCCTTCGCCCTGTGGAAGTGGGTGCAGTAGCATGAACCCCACCAGGGATTGTCGGAAAAGGCCCGCTCCCCGAAAAAGGAGAGCCAGGCCTGCAATAAATTCTTGTCCAATGGGCGTATGTCCATCATTGCCGCTTAATACCTGCGAATCTCGACATCGCCGTTCGTGTTCTTGATACGGATGCTTTGCATGGGACTTCCTGAAAGGGATTTGCCGTAAACGTATTTTCTGGGGGTGCCTTTGCTATCGTCCCATTCAGTGGTTTTTTCAATATCCAGGTCAAAGTCACTGAGGATATCACATGCTTCCCTGTTGTTTGTATAGGCAAGCTCCACAGATATTTCCGGGTCCATGCCCTTGGGCAGCATCAGGCTGACCTTGCCAGCACCCGTTCCCAGGCGAAGCTCCAATTCCTCCATGGCCGTTGCTTTCGAAAGGGAAACAGTGACGTTGCCTGCTCCGGTGGCTGCATAATAATGTCCTCTTATGTCTTCGGCAGTAATGCTTCCGCCCCCGGTATTGGTCCCCCCGTTGAGGGTGGTGTTGCTGACAAGGACGCTGCCGCCGCCGGTATTGATGCCCCCATCAATGGAGGAATCACTGATTTTGATCGAGCCGCCTGCACTACTGATGGTGGCCTCCAGCGTGCAGTTCATAACTTCTACGCTACCACCCGCTGTACTGAAGCGAACCTGGCCATCCAGACCGGACAAGTTCAGTCCGCCCCCGGCGGTGCTGCCCTGCAAACTTCCCTGCAATCCGCTGACACTTACCGAACCCCCCGAGGAAGTGATCTCCACATTGAATTTTTCCGGCACCATGACATCGATCCGGATGTCGGTGCTTGTCATATGGGCCCTTCTGGCAGAGCGGAAGGCAGAATGGATCTCTGCACCCCTTGCCGTGCCTTTCAGGCTGATTTCACAGTCTCCGCCTGTGCATTCAAGGACCTGCAAATTGGCTTCTACGGTTGCTTCCTGCCAGGTGCTGATATTCACTGTGGCCCCCGTGGGAAGGTTCATTTTAAGGGTTTGTCCCTCTTTTACCGGGACGCGTTCTGTAAGGACCGTCCGGGCCGGAACCGGCTGTACAAACAGACAAATCAAAATAACTGCAAAAAGTGTTTTCATGGCGTTCAAATAATTTAGGATGTTACATAAGGCCCTGTACAAACCTTGTGCAAAGATTGTCAAAAACCTGAATACCAGATGATTACAGCATTGGTAGTGCTTGTTGAGGCAGGATTCGGAAATTATTACCGTTCATATCCGTACACCTGATGTTCTTTTTAGGACACCCCCGGCCCGCCTCGGTCATCCCTCAGGCTGCAGGATCCACGGGCAAGCTGTCCCGTGGCCTCCGGCAACATATGTTTCCCGCGGACAATGCGTCGGACTTTCCGCTCAATTCCTGTATATTTGCATTTTTAAACCACGTCGGATGGCAAAAGGCAGGGAATCCAAACCGCATATCGGCATCTTCGGCCGGCGCAACAATGGAAAGAGTTCATTCATCAATGCCCTGGCCGGGCAGGACATCGCCATTGTTTCAGAAACCCCCGGCACCACAACGGATCCGGTGCGTAAATCCATGGAGATTCCCGGAATTGGACCGGCGATACTGGTCGATACAGCCGGTATAGATGATACGGGTGAACTCGGGCAAAAACGGATCAGCCGATCCCTTTCCGCACTGAAGACCGTCGATCTGGCCATCCTGATTATTA
This sequence comes from Bacteroidales bacterium, assembly GCA_041690235.1. Lineage (GTDB taxonomy): Bacteria > Bacteroidota > Bacteroidia > Bacteroidales > UBA7960 > SLSG01. The sequence continues at coordinate 16,145 of JAWLHS010000013.1, read as the reverse complement.
CAGACAATGTGTTCGGGGCATTTGAGGAATCCCTTGTCGGGGCGTTTCACGAACAGGATGTTCCCTTTGTGGTGATCCACAATAAATCCGACATTCACCCCCTGGATCCCGCTTTGAAGGAAAGGATTGCCGCCCAGCACGGTGCCATTGCGCTTGAATTTTGTGCGCTTCATCCGACGAACATAGAAGAAGTGATCGCCACCTTGCAAAAGGCCATGCCCGAAACGGCCTACACCAGCGCCAGCCTGCTGGGTGATCTTATTGCCTACGGTGATCTGGTATTGCTGGTCACACCCATCGATATAGAAGCCCCGGAGGGACGCATGATCCTGCCGCAGGTGCAGGCCATTCGCGATATCCTGGACAACGATTCTGTGGCCGTGGTGGTGAAGGAGAAGGAGCTCGATGCCCTGATCAGGGTGCTGCAACCCCGCCCCAAACTGGTGGTGACCGACAGCCAGGTGTTCCTCAGGGCCGATGCCTCCGTTCCCAAAGACATTCCCCTGACCAGCTTCAGTATCATGCTTGCCAGGCATAAGGGAGACTTTGAGAATTACATCAAAGGAACGCCGAAAATATCTGAGCTTCAGGATGGTGACCGTGTCCTGTTGCTGGAATCCTGCACGCACCACGTGGCCTGCGACGACATCGGAAGGGTCAAGATCCCGCGTTGGATGAGTAGTTTTACCGGAAAGAAACTGGCGTTCGATGTGGTCGCCGGACTGGCAGGCTTGCCGCGCCCGATTCAGGAGTATGCCCTGCTGGTGCAATGCGGGGGATGCATGATCACACGTAAGCAGATTGTTAACCGGCTGAAGCCAGCCGTTCAGGCCGGGGTCCCGGTGACCAACTACGGAATGGCCATCGCCTGGATGCACGGCATTTTCCGGCGGGCCGTTGCGCCTTTTGTAAAACTGGAAGCCGACCCTAAGGATTATTTATAATGAAGTATCATTCCAACCTCCGCAGATGCGGGTTGATCCGCCTTGCCGCTGTTGTTCTATTCTTACTGATTGTTGTCTCTTCAGCTTTTGGTCTTGCCCAGGCAGGGTCCGGAATGACTCACGACCCTCCCCCCGGGGCGTTCCGGTATCCTCCTGGAATACTGACCCCGGATTCTTCCCAGGGGGTGCTTCGCCCTGTGCCGTCAAACCTGGCGGCCAAGGCCGGAGGAAAAGACATCGCACTGCAGCCCGGGGTGGGCAACCATCCCGATTTTTCGTGGAACAATACCGCGCAATCCGAAAATTTCATCATTTTCTGGGGAAAAAACATCACCGGAGATCCCACCGACTCGCGCAACGGAGACTTGCGTTTCAATCCGGCAACCATCCTTGAAACCCTGGAAGACATCCTGGTGTATATGACCGATTCCATCGGCTTTATTGACAATGCCGACCAGGGAAATATGTCGCGTTACAAGCATGAAGTTGTGATGAATGAGACATGGACAGACGGGGCCTTCAGTGGATGGGCCTTCGGGGGTTGGGTGAGGGACGGACTGGCAGGGGGGATGTGGGTGCATCCCAGGGCCGCTGCCGATCCCGGACTGCTTGCCCATGAGCTGACACATGCCTGCCAGGCCATGATCATGGTCCAGTACCCGGGATTTGGACTGAATGCCTCACATGCGGGCTTTTTCTGGGAGTCCCATGCCGAGTTTATGCGGGCCCGGTATACCGGTTCATACCAGGCCACGAACATTGCCCGTTACATCAATACTTCCATGCAGCACTACAGCACCACCAGGCGGTATTACCAGAATCTATATTTCCTGGATTACCTGGCCGACACCTATGGCATTGAAACCATCAACCTGATCTGGCGCAGGGCAAACCCGCATATCAGTCACCCGCTCACCGCCCTGCGCGATTCCGTGCTCGGATATTCCCAGGGTGACCTGAATGATGATTTCCTTCGGCATGCCATGAAAAACGTGGCCTGGGATTACCAGAGCGGTGACCTGATACGTCATGTGATCGGCCAGACAGAAACGGGACGCATCGGAAGGACGTACACCTTTCCTGAGTCCCTGAACGATGACTCCGGCCGGATGGTTCCCCCTGCCTATATGGCCCCTGGAGATTACGGATACAATATCATTCCTTTGTTCCCGGAACCCGGTGTTGGGGAGGTCCGGCTGGAATTTGAGTCCATTCAAAACGAGGCGGCCGGGGGAGGGGGAAACCGTTACGGATTTGTGGCTGTCGATGAATCCGGCATCCCCCGCTACAGCCCGGTTTTCCACGGCTCACAGCCAGAAGCGGTTTTTCCGGTTTTCCCGTCGGATGGGTTATTGTTCCTCGTGGTGACCGGTGCCCCGGAGATCCATCACAATTACGGCTGGGAAACGGGATTGCCCCACGAATACAGGTATCCTTACAGTTTCAGGCTTGAGGGCGCGCTGCCTGCGGGACATAAACAGGGATACAATTCCCGCAAACACCTGGTTCCCGGACAGCCTCATTCGAACGGCGGGGGTTGGGTCGCATCGACGGCTTCGGTGGCGCAGACGGCTTTCGTGGGCCCATATGCTCAGGTGCTGGACAACGCATCGGTCGAAGGGAATGCCCGGATAGAAGGCCATGCGATGCTTACCGGGAGTGCCCGGGTGGAGGGGGAAGCCGTGGTGAGAGACAATGCCATTGTCGGAACCAACTCCCGGATCCTCAATCATGCCGTGGTGTCGGGTTCGGCCAGGGTATTTGCAAGCACCATTCGCGACCAGGCCCGGGCTACGGGTTACGCCCTCCTTTATCATTCTTCCCTTGAGGGGGATGCCATGGCCAAGGACCTGGCATGGCTCGAATGGGTCGATATCTGCGGAACAGCTGTTATCGGCGGCAATGCAGAGGGTTATAACGGTTGTAATGAGGGGATGTACCTGCAGGATCCGGTTTTTGTAAGGACATCCGGCTGTGACGGGCAGGTGGATCATCCGCTGAATGCGGATGTAAATCCTGATTGGGACATCTATCATCATCCGCTGGGCAACAAACCGGCCGCCCCGCAAGGTCTTCAGGCCGAAAACATAGCCAAATATTCGTTGGGTCTTGCCTGGGAAGAAGCAGAAAGTCATGCAGAGGTTGTCGCCTATTATGTTATTGCCGGAAACCGGCTTATGGGCATTGCGGAAGAACCCGTGGTGCGTGTGGTCGGACTCCGGCCGGGGAGGGAATATGCTTTTACAGTAAGGGCCGTAGATCGTTTCGGCCGGTTCTCCCCACATAGTAACCTGGTCGTTGTCAGCACCATTGAAAGCCAGGTGCCGGACGAGTGGCTGGCCGAAAAGCTGAAGACCTATCCGAACCCCACGGATGGCTTAATGACCATAGAACTGGAGGAGGGAAACATGGACCGCCTGCAGGTGTTTAATGTGTCCGGTGGAATGGTTTTTGATGCAAGTCCCTCAGCAAAAAGGCTCATACTCGACAAGGCGGCCATAGGAAGGGGGCTGTTTTTGATCCGGGTCGTTGCCGGGGAAGAGGTAATGACCACGCGCATTGTTTTTCATTAGTGAGCAGCGGCCTGGAAATAATCTCCGGTTTAATGCCTGTTGTTTTGTAATTTTGTGGACTATGTCTGAAACCATCCCGCAAATATTATCCAGGGAAAGGCTGGAAAAGCCTGACCTGGTGTCCCTCCTGGCAGCCGGGGAAAATGAACGCAGGCTGATTTATGAAAGGGCGGCTGAAATCAAGTTGTCATATGTAGGCAATAAGGTGTATTACCGGGGATTGGTGGAGTTTTCCAATCTCTGCGGAAAAAACTGCTATTATTGCGGAATCAGGGCAGGGAACAAATCGGCCCACCGCTATGAAGCAACCGAAGAAGAGGTGCTGCAAGCCGCCCGCTATGCCTGGGAGAATCAATTTGGAAGCATGGTGATCCAGGCGGGCGAACGCAGCGGCGCCAGGTTTGTGGATCGCATCGAAAGTTTGGTTCGCAAGATCAAGCAGATGAGCCGCGGAGAGCTGGGCATTACACTGTCGCTTGGCGAACAAAGTGAAGAGACGTATCGCCGTTGGTTTGATGCCGGTGCCCATCGTTACCTGCTTCGCATCGAGGTGTCGAACCCCGAACTCTATCCCAGATTCCACCCGGAAAACAAAACGCACGATTACGGGGCAAGGCTCGACTGCCTTCATCTATTGCGCAGGGTGGGATACCAGGTGGGCTCCGGGGTGATGATCGGGCTTCCCTTTCAAACCCTGGAAGATCTGGCCGACGACTTGCTATTCCTCCGGAAACACGACATCGACATGGTGGGAATGGGTCCGTATATCGAACACGAACAAACCCCCCTGTATAAGTATAAGGAACAGCTGCTTCCCAGGCTGGACCGGTTTAATCTGAGCCTAAAAATGGTGGCCATACTGCGGATCATGATGAAGGACATCAATATCGCAGCCACCACCGCCATGCAAGCCATTGATCCGCTCGGAAGGGAGAAAGCCCTGAAGGTGGGGGCCAATATTATTATGCCAAATCTTACCCCCACCAGGTACCGTGAAGATTACCTGCTATACGAAGACAAGCCCTGCACGGACGAGGATGCGGAGGAGTGCAAGCGCTGCCTGGAAGCCCGCATCCATATGTCAGGGGGTGAAATAGGGTATGGGGAGTGGGGAGATTCCAGGCATTTCCAAAAAAGGAAGGCGGGGAATCCTGGCGAAAGAAATGACCAATAAGCGCAACAAGCACCTAACACATAAACCATTCAATTATGCCTGAAGATAAGGATCCCAAAAGACCAGATACAGAGGTACTGGACATTACCAAAGACGTGAAGTGGATCGGTGTCCTTGATTACGACATCGTAACCTTCGATGTGGTCATGGAAACAGTGTATGGAACGACCTACAACTCCTATTTTATCGGGGCGGAGAAGAAAACCATTATTGAAACTTCCAAGGCCAGGTTCTGGGACGTATACCTGGAAAAAATCAAGATTCTCACCCCGCCCTCCGACATTGAATATATTGTGCTGAATCATACCGAGCCGGACCATAGTGGCAACCTGGGCAAACTGATCGACCTGGCACCCGGTGCCACGGTGGTTGGCAGCAGGTTGGCCATCAGTTACATGAAAGATTTCATGGGAAGGGATTTTAAGCACCTGGTGGTGAAGGACGGGGACACCCTTGATCTGGGCAACAAAACCCTGCGATTTATTTCCGCCCCGAACCTTCACTGGCCCGACAGTATGTATACCTACCTGGAAGAAGACAAGCTGTTGTTTACATGCGATTCTTTCGGATGCCACTATTGCCACCATCAGATGTACGATGACCAGGTGGGCGATTTCAGCGAGGCCTTCAAATATTATTTTGATGTCATCCTGAAGCCCTTCAGCAAGTTCCTGCTGAAGGCCATCGAAAAGATCCGTCCCCTCGAAATCAATGCCGTACTGACCGGACACGGGCCCCTGTTGGTGAACGACTGGAGGAAATGGGTGGACTTGTCTGAGCAATTTGCCAGGGAGGCCCTGAGTACCTCCCAACAGAACCATGTATTCATCCCTTACGTCTCGGCCTACCATAATACCGGGCAAATGGCCGAAGCCATTGCGGAAGGCATTCATAGCACAGGCGAATTTATCGTGGAGGTCTGTGATGTAGAGACCATGGCCCTGGGCGATATGGACGAGCGCATCGCAAGAAGCCAGGCCATTATCGTGGGCTGTCCCACCATCAACCAGAATATTCTGTTGCCCATCTACAAGCTGTTTGCCCTGATCAGCCCGATTCGTGACAAGGGCAAGCTGGGGGGCTCGTTCGGCTCCTACGGCTGGAGCGGGGAGGCCGCCGGACTAATCAACTCTGCATTATCAAACCTGAAGCTGGATGTGCAGGGAGAGGGGGTGTTTATTAAATTTACGCCCCATGAGGATGCCTTCCGTAAGTGTTTTGAATACGGGAAAGGAATTGGGGATGCCCTGTTAAAAAATACCAAGTCTGAATAAAACAAAGCCCGGTGCAGGGCGTTTACTTCTAGAGGCAGACGGGCGGGCCAAAATCCAAACGCAGGTGAGAAGCAGGCCTTTGGGACAGAAAGCAATCGCACCTTCAGAAGCAGGCCGGCGGGCCGGAACCCATCCGCATTGTTAACAATATTGCATCATTGAAAGCAACTGGAACTCAATTGAAGCCGCAAAAACCAACCGAAACCGAAAGGGCCTTGCCCTTTGTCAGGATGCTCGCCTTTATGGGCCTGGCACTGCTTTTTTTTTCCTGCGCCAGTGAACGCCGCCTGGCTTCCCGTTTCGTGGTCAGGGAAAGCAATATCAATCTGTTGCTGTTGCCTCCGTCCGGACTCTTAAAAAGCTTTTCACCCGTTCATCCATCAGAAATCCCGGAAGATGAGCCGTTTTTCTTTGATCCGGCGGAAAGCAGGTTCCTTGAGGCGCTGAACGATTCTGCCTTTGTGGATTATTACATGAGGTCACTGACCTACCACCTTTCCCAACTGCAGATCAATGTTTACGGACCGGAAGCCCTGGATCGGTTTCTCGGACTGGATTCCACAGCCTTTATTTTTTCCATGGCCCAGGTGGAGTTGTTGGAGTTCAATGATTATTTTACCGAATTCACGGCCATCGACACCATGAATTACCGCGTGGACCTGCCGAGGACCAACCTGGAACTGAGTACCTGGTTTGAATTCACGGAGGTAAACCATTCGGAGCGGCCTGTTGAAGTCCTGTTCAGCATGCAAAATACCAGCGACTATTTTGACGGACGTTTTGTATACAATATGTTCAGTGGAGAGGTGTCCTACCGAAAGACCACTTATCCGCTGGAGGTCCCGGATGTTTATGATCTGGCTTATTTTGCCGGACAAAAGAATGCCGGCTACATTTTTGATCACCTGATGAACCTCTATGTTCACGATAAAAGGAAAGCGAATGTCCCGTCCCGGATCTACTACCAGTATGATTCCGAGCGCCATGCCATACGCAGGGCCTATAATGACCGGTTTATCCGCATTCCTGCCAGTCCGGCTGACCCGGTTTCTGATGAATTGGAAGCGTTGAAAGAGCTAAAAGACTCCTTATGATCCATACCGGGTAAAGGGCGTGGATTTTTGATGGGCGAATTCCCCCCTGGAATACTTAAAATACCCTGTGATGGCGATCATGGCCGCATTGTCGGTGCAGTATTCGAATTTTGGGATATAGACTTCCCAGTTTCCTTTTTCCCGTTCTGCATGAACCGCTTCGCGCAGTCCCGAATTGGCCGAAACACCCCCGGCTATGCCGATGCGGTTGATGCCTGTCTGACGCGATGCGTTGCGCAATTGCTTCATCAATACCTCGACAATGGTTCGCTGAATCGAGGCCGCCAGGTCCTTTTCGTTTTTGCGGATGAAATCGGGATCTTCCTTCAGCTTGTCGCGGACAAGGTACAGAAAGGATGTTTTCAGTCCGCTGAAACTATAGTCCAGTCCCGGGACAACCGGATGTGGGAATGAAAAGGCCTTTGCATCTCCCTCCCTGGCCAGCCTGTCAATGACGGGTCCGCCGGGATAAGGCAAGCCCATAATCTTTGCGGCCTTGTCAAAGGCCTCTCCGGCCGCATCGTCAATGGTTTGTCCGATGAGCTCCATGTCAAAATAATCCCTGACAAGCATGATCTGGGTATGGCCGCCAGATACGGTCAAACACAAAAACGGGAAGGCCGGGTGGTGCTGATGGGCCTCGTCTTCGATGAACAAAGCCATGACATGGGCATGCATGTGGTTTACTTCAATCAATGGAATGCCCAGAGACAGTGCAAATGACTTTGCAAATGAAGCCCCTACCAGCAAGGATCCCAGCAAACCAGGCCCATTGGTGAATGCCACGGCATGAAGTTGATTTTTACTTATATTTGCCTGCGAAAGGGCCTTGTCAATGACCGGAACGATGTTCTGCTGATGGGCCCGTGAAGCCAACTCGGGGACCACCCCGCCGAAATCCCGGTGGACCTCCTGATTGGCAATTAAGTTGGCAAGAATTTTGCGATCCTTTATTACGGCAGCAGATGTGTCATCGCACGAAGATTCTATCCCCAGAATTACTATACCCATTTTATCTTGATGTAGAGGGGGTTAATTTATTTTAAGGAGGACAAAGGTATTAAAAAATCACGTTATATCGTGTTGATTCTGGTTGGCTTTTTGGTCATCTGGCCAGCCACCACCTATTTCGTGCTCAGGAGTCCCGGGGTGCAGACTTTCCTTGCCCGGAGTGCCGCCGCCTACCTGTCCGCCGAACTCGAAACCGAGGTGTCTGTCGGGGGAGTGACCGTTTCACCCCGGATGAATGTCGTTCTGGAGGAGGTGCTGGTCAGGGATCAAATGAAAGAGCCGATGCTGTCAGCCCGCCGCATGGTTTTTGACATTGGAAGGTTTTCTCCGCGAAATCGTTTTTTGACCATCAATAAGCTTTCCATGGAGGAGGGCCTGGTTAATCTGGCCATCTATCCCGGTGAGGAAGACCTGAATATCCAGTTTTTGATCGATTATTTTACTTCCGGTGAAACCTTACCGTCCGAAAAAAGGCCCTGGGATGTGCTGTGCAAATCATTGGAGATTGGTCGCTCCGACTTTTTGCTGCATGACCAGAACAAGGCCCGGGCCATCCACGGATTTGATCCTTCGCATTTGGATTTTTCCGGCCTGGACCTGCTGATGACCGATATTTTTCTGGACAGGGGCACCCTTTCCTTCAGCCTGGACAATTTGTCGTTTGTCGAATCCAACGGATTTGATCTCAGGGAGTTGTCCGGTTTTCTATCGGTCGGCCCCCTGCAAGGCAGGATCGAGAACCTGCTGCTGCGCTCCGGGAAGTCCTTGCTCTCGATGGACCTGGAAATGAACTACGATGGCTTCGATGCCTTCAATAACTTCTATGACAGTGTGGATGTCTCCTTTGGCATCAATAATTCACGACTGGATCTGGCCGACCTGGCCCATTTTGTTCCCTCGCTTTACGGCCTGCAGGATCCGGTGACCATCAGGGGCCGCTTGTCGGGCAAACCGGCTGAACTGAGGGGGACTGAATTCTACCTTTCCTATGGTCGCCACAGCATTTTCAGGGGCAATTTTCAGGTCGTCGGACTCCCTGTTTTTGAGGAGACCTTTGTGAACTTTTTTGTCGAAGACCTGCGTACACATGTTTCAGATATTGCCGGCTTCCATCTCCCTGCCTACAGCGATTACGATTTTTTCCAGATTCCGGATAACCTGTATAACCTGGGCGATCTTTCTTTCAGGGGAAGGCTCTCGGGGTATCCGGCCGACTTTTCTGCTTACGGAACACTCAGGTCTGACCTGGGGGAACTGACCACCGATCTGGCCCTAAAGAAGGAGGCCGGGGAGTTGTATCATGCCTATAAGGGGCGGCTGTACTCCCCGGGTTTTGAGCTGGGACGCTTCTTTGACCGCACCGAACTATTGGGTAACATTGGCCTGAATGTCGAAATTGAGGGAAAGGGCGTTAGTCTGGAAACCCTCGAAATGATGATTGACGGAAACATTTCCTCATTTGAACTGGCCGGATATGGTTATAAAAACGTGAAGATCTCGGGAGATCTGAGTAACCGTATGTTTAACGGGGCCCTGAAGGTAGATGATGACAATGTGTTCATGGATTTCCTCGGGATGATCAGCTTCGGGGAGGAATTCCCCGTTTTTGATTTTCAGGCTTCGGTTGAGCGGGCCAATCTGACCCGGCTGAACATGTATCAACGCGATCCGGAGGCCGAAACCATAGTGAGCGCCACACTAAGGATGAATGCCGAGACTTCGTCCCTGGCCGGACTAACGGGGCGGCTCGACGTGGAGGATGTTCGGTATGAAGAACGCCTCCGGCCGGAGGGTGAAGATGTACAGATCACTAGCTATGATACCGACCTGATCAGTTTATCCAGCCATGTTGTCGCCGGAGACCAACAAGAATTGCTGCTGGTCTCGGATTTTTTTGATGCCGAATTGCGGGGCCTGGTTTCCTTTGAAGAGATGGTGGATGGATTCCTGGGTTTTTTGGCCTTTTATATGCCCGCCTATTTTCCGGATCATGCATCCTGGAGCGGGGGCCATCAGGAAACCCCTTCCCAGGACTTCTCCCTGGGAATCCGGTTTAAGGACTTCGATGTGCTGTCCGACTTGTTTTTTCCGTGGATCAGGTTTTCAGAAGGGGCGGAGCTGGAGCTGGATTTTAACAGTGCCTTGAACGAATTGGTGCTGACCGGGCAGGCCGGCCTTTTTACCCTGGCGGGGAACCGATTCGTGGATTGGGAAGTAGATGCCGCCCAGGCTGACAATGCTTTCCTGCTGAATTGGTATAGTAAACAACTCTTATTTTCCGACAGTCTTTTTATTGACAATGTGAGCATACAGGGGACCTTGGCCTCCGATGCCCTTCTGGTTGACTCCCGCTGGGGTTCGGATTCAGATGCCGGACAGAATCACGGACACATCGGGATCCAGGCCAATTTCCTGGAGGATAAAAATGCGGTCATGCGCATCCTTCCATCCTTCGCCATGGTGAACGATTCACTTTGGCAGGTGAATGTCGGTAACGAGGTAATCCTTGATTCTGCAAGAATAGAGGTCAACAACCTGAGGTTTTACAACAACCAGCAGTTTATATTGGCCAATGGTGTGTTCGGTCCCGATTCGTCAGACCGGATGGTGGTTGACTTCCGGGATTTTGATTTTGCCAACCTGGCCTTGTTGGCACGGACTCCGAATATGGACTTTGCAGGGATGATCAATGGTTCATTGTCCATGACAGGAATCCATCAGACCCCCGGGGTGGAAGGCGAGATCGCCATCCGGGACTTTGCATTTAACAATGAACGACTTGGTGATCTGACCATTTTTACCCTGTGGGATCATGAGGCGAAAGGCTTTAATCTGGCGGCTGAACTGGTGCAGACAGACGGAGAGCAGGAACACCAGTCCATGGCAATCTCCGGGTATCTGTACCCGGATCATCCCACCGATAATTTTGACCTTGATATGCGGATCGACGGACTGAGCCTTTCTGTGTGGAGCAGGTATATGGATGGTTTTATTCCGGGGTTTCGCGGACTGGCCTCCGGTCATCTTCGCCTGGAGGGCCCTTTCCGCACGCCTGAACTCTCTGGTGTGCTGCAGGGGAGGGATGGGGGATTTGAGGTGGACTACCTGAATACATCCTATTCATTTTCACATGAAGTGGAGTTGGGGAAAGACTTTTTCCGTTTTCAGGAGTTGCCTTTGTTCGATTCGCAGGGAAACCGCGGACTGGCCTCCGGAACCATTACACACCAGAATTTTAAAAATTTTCATGTCGACCTGGTGATCCGCCCGGAAAACATGCTGGTCCTGAACACCAGTGCCTCCGGCAATGAACTTTACTACGGTCGGGCCTTTGCCACGGGATTGGTTCATATTTTTGGTCCGGAAGACAACATCACCATGGATGTCAGTGCACGAACAAACCGGGGCACTGAGATCTTTCTGCCCCTTTCCTACACGGGTGAGATCCTGGAAAATAATTTCATCACCTTTGTTTCGAAGGACACCATTCAATCCTTGACAAGCTTGCCCGAGGCCAGGTTGGCCGGCATTACCATGAATTTTGACCTGGAAGTAACCCCCGAAGCCGAAGTCCAGCTGATCTTTGATTCCCAGATCGGGGACATTATCAGGGGCCGGGGAACCGGCAACCTGATGCTGGAGATTAACTCCCTGGGGGCGTTCAATATGTACGGAGAATACCAGATCGAGGAGGGGGACTATCTTTTTACGCTGCAGAATCTGATCAACAAGCGGTTCAGGATAGAACAGGGGGGCCTGATCAGCTGGACGGGAGATCCCAACGACGCCGACGTGGACATCCGGGCCATGTACCGGCTTCGCACGGCCTTGTACGACCTGGTATTGGACGTGGATACTTCCGATGCCTACCGCCGAAGGATACCGGTGGATTGTGTACTGATACTGAAAGAGAAGCTGTTTAATCCCAGCATCAGCTTTGATATAGCCCTTCCCACCAGCGATGAAAGCACCCGCGAGATGGTGGACCGGCTGATCACAACCGAACAGGAAATGAACCGGCAGGTGTTTTCCCTCCTGATTCTGAACCGGTTCATGCCGACCACCACGGATCAATACAATACGGCGCTGGGGTACGGGGTGGGAAGCACTTCCTCAGAGCTCCTCTCCAACCAGCTGAGCAACTGGCTGTCACAAATCAGCTCCGATTTCGATATCGGTGTCAATTACAGACCGGGCGATGAGATCAGCAGTCAGGAACTGGAAGTTGCCTTGTCGACTCAGCTTTTTGATGACAGGGTCATTATTGACGGCAACGTTGGGGTGGCAGGTTCCCATCCGACGAGCAACCAACGCGCCAGTAATATCATCGGCGATGTGAATGTGGAGGTGAAGATCACCCCTGAAGGAAAGTTTCGCGTTAAAGCTTTTAACCGCTCCAATACCTTCGATATTATTCATACGAATGCGCCCTATACGCAGGGAGTCGGACTTTTTTACCGCAAGGAGTTTGATACGCTGATGGAGCTGTTCGGCCGGCAGCAGAATGAGCCGCAGGAAGCACCCGATCCGGTCGATTAAAACAAATGGCCCAATTTCTGGCGTTTGGTGTCCAGGTAGACTTTGCAATGCTCACCCGTAGGCACGATAATGGGGATGTTTCGGGTGATTTCAATTCCGTAACCGGTCAGCCCGGTTTTTTTGGAGGGATTGTTTGTGATCAGCTTGATTTTTCGCGCACCCAGATCCCGCAGTATTTGTGCCCCGATTCCGTAATCGCGCTCATCGGCTTTGAATCCCAGTTCGATGTTGGCTTCCACGGTGTCCATTCCCTGCTCCTGCAGGTGATAGGCTTTGAGCTTGTTGAGCAGCCCGATGCCCCGTCCCTCCTGGTTCATGTAAAGCACAATGCCCCTTCCTTCTTCCTCTACCATCTGCATGGCTTTGTGAAGCTGTCCCCCGCAGTCGCATTTGCAGGAACCGAAAATGTCTCCCGTAACGCAGGATGAGTGTACCCTGACCAGCACTTCGTCGTCGGGTGTCCAACTGCCCTTGGTGAGTGCCAGGTGTATTTTTTCGTTGGTGGTCTGGCGGTAGGCTGCCAGTTTAAACGAGCCCCATTCGGTGGGTAAATCAACGGTGATTTCCTTGGCAATCAGGCTTTCATTTTTGATCCGGTAAGCAATCAAATCCTCTATGGAGATGATCTTCAACCCAAAACGATCAGCAATTTTAAAAAGCTGTGGCAAGCGGGCCATGCTGCCATCCTCGTTCATGATCTCCACCAATACCCCGGCGGGTTCCATTCCGGCCAGCCTGGCCAGGTCGATGGATGCTTCCGTATGCCCGGCGCGTTGCAGCACGCCCCCTTCACGGGCACGCAGGGGAAATATATGGCCGGGCCGGCCAAAGTCCATCGGTTTTGTTCCTGGATCTGCCAGGGCCTGAATCGTTTTGGCCCGGTCGGAAGCCGATATTCCTGTCGTGCACCCCTGACCGATCAGGTCTATCGATACGGTAAAAGGAGTGTCGTGGATGGATGTGTTCTTCGGAACCATCAGGTCCAGATCAAGCTGTTCACAGCGTTGCCTGGTGATTGGGGCACAGATCAGGCCACGTCCGTGTGTCGCCATGAAATTGACGATGTCCGGGGTTATGGCTTCGGCCGCCGTAACGAAGTCACCTTCGTTCTCCCGGCGCTCATCATCAACGACAATGACGATTTTGCCCGCCCGGATGTCGGCGATGGCTTCTTCGATGGTATTCAATTTTTCTTGCATATGGTTTCAACATTGACAACCTGGCAACTGCTAGCCTGTTATGATTGTTTCCAGCCTGGAACAGACACTGCTCCACTGGAAGTTGCGGGAAACATACATATACCCGCCCTCAGCGATTTGCCGGCGATAATCCGGATTATTTAGCAAAGATACGATTTGTTGTGCATAGTCTTCCGGTTCCTTCCCGACGATGATCTCCCTGCCATCCGCTGCCCCGAGCGCCTGGTTGGCCAATGAGGATGTGATGCAGGGAAGTTTCATTGCCATGGCTTCCAAAACTTTGTTCTGCAGTCCGGTGCCGATTTGCATGGGGGCCACAAAAACTTTCGAACGGCTGTAATACTCCCGCATGTCATCCACCCAACCTGTAACGGTGACCCGCTCGGAGGCCAGGGAATAAACAGACTGTGAGGGGTTGGCTCCGGCGATGGCCACCCTGGCCCCTGGAATTTCCTGCCAGACGAATGGCATGACCTGGTGAACCAGAAAGTGGGCTCCGTTGATGTTTGGCGGGTAGCCCATGTTTCCGCTAAAAATAACATCGTAGGATTTTTCCTGCTCTCTGGCGCGGAAATATCCAAAATCCACCCCATTGGGAATGACCTCGATTTCTTCACGTCGCGGGTGGGACATCAACTTGCGGTCGGGAAACGAAATAATGGTTTTTTTCTCGAAACGGTCAAAGACCTCGCTCTCGTATTCCTTGACCCGCAGAAATTCCGTTCTAAGCATGGGCTTCAGATACCAGGGAGCAATTACCAGTCTGCGGAACAGGCCTTGCGACAGGACGTCCTGATAATCAAGGGTCTTGCTGGGATGCTTGCTTTCCTTCAGATATTCAGCGGTCCGGATTAGCTGGCAATAGACATGATCCGGCTGGTGCTTTTCGAGCAGTTTGTTGATTTCCTTCTGTATGCGGGGACTGTAAAAATAGGCCACCTGGAAGGGGAAGGGAGAAAAGAGATTGCGAAGCAGGCGGAGGAAGATGGCCGGTTTCCTGATTCTGAACACGTGCAGGGCTTTTACGTACGGTTGTAAAACCTCGCGCGCCCGGTGGTGTACAGGATCGTCACTCAGGGCACAGAGAATGATGTCGTGGGTCTTGGACAATTCGCGAACCTGGTAAAAGGCCCGCAATTTGTCGCCTTTTTCAATCGGGTAGGGGACCCGCGAAAGCAATACAAAGATTTTCTTTCTCAAACCTCAGGATACAACCATTCGACAATGGCCCGCATCCCACTTGAAGGGGCCAAAAATTATGATGCAAAGGTATTAATTATAATGCGTATTCAGAACCCCTGGTAAAACTTGATTAAATCCTGGATTATTTGTTCTGTCCGGAAATGGCTGATCGCAAACTCCCTGGCCCGGGCCCCTGTTTGCGCGGCCTCCTTTGGGTGGTCAAAGCAGCGGGTGATCCAATAAGCCATTTGTTCGGGACTGTCTGCAAGAAAAATGTGCTCACCATGCTCACAGCCGATGCCTTCTGCACCGATAGGGGTGGAAACAATGGGTTTGCCTGCGGCCATTCCCTCAATGATCTTCACCCGCATACCCCCTCCGGATAACAGGGGAACGACCATCACCTGCTTGGAGCATACAAAGTGCATGGCATTGGGGACCTCACCCACTACGACCACATTGTCCGAGGCATACTGATTGAAAGAAGCAGGCATGCGTTTCCCCGCCAGGTAAAATTTCAGTGGCGGGCATCTCCTGATGACCAGGGGCCAGACTTCCCGGAGGAACCATTTTACCCCTTCCTGGTTTGGCCGCCAGTCCATGCTGCCCAGGTGAAAAACACTTCCGGCTTCCGCTTCTGGTATCGGATCGGGGAACTTTGGATCCGGAATGCCAACCGGAATAACCACGGCGGATCCTCTGAAACCATGATGGCGGAAAAATGCCTGGTCCACCGGCGAAATAGCCGCCAGTCCGTCGACTTCATGTATCACCTGCATTTCGTACTTTTTCAGTCTTTCTGCCAGGAGCCTGAGGTATTGCTTTTTCAATGGGGTACGGCAGGCACTGGCCAGTCGTTTCCAGATGAAATGCTCGATATTGTGGGCACGGTAAACCAGGGGGGCGTTGGATAACCTCCTGATCAGCGATATGTAAGGGGTCAGGTACAGGCCCTCCAGCTGAATGATGTCAAAGCTTTGTTTTGTCAGCACTTCCTCCAGCTTCTGTTCCATGGCCGGACCCGAGAAACGCTCCACATTGTAGGAACGGCCTGAGAACAGGTTCAGAAAAGCAGGCAGCAATCTTATCCTGGTGTCTGCCGGAACCGCCTCGAAACCGGTTGCCCGGATATAGTCCGACGGTATGCCCGCCGGA
>JAWLHS010000012.1:0-23604 GCA_041690235.1 Bacteroidales bacterium | reverse complement strand
AGTTGATTCCGCTCCATGAGCCAAGCACCGCATCCATGGCTTCACTGGCCATAGGAGCAGGTCAGGGAAATGCCTTTCAGAATATGCTCGGTCAATATTTTCCCCTGCCCCTGTTCACCATTCCCAAAAATCATGGTCTTCAGGAATCCGGCCAGCTTATCAAAGCGCTGGAGCCATTTGAGGTGGTTGTGGTTTCCATTCACGGCAACAGCCTGTTTCCCACCAGCCAATACGGCATCAACCAGGAAACCATCAACCTGGTTAACACATTGGCCAAAAGCAAAAAGCTTGTTCTGAGTTTGTTTGCCAATCCATACAGCCTGCACTTGTTCAGGGAAGCCTTGGCCGATTTGGATGCCATTGTGCTTGGGTACCAGGAAGGGCCTCAATTTGAGGAGGCCGCGGCCCAGGTGATATTCGGCGGACTCCCCGCCAGGGGGAAGCTTCCCGTTGGCATTACTCCAAATTTCCCCCTTGAAACCGGGATCAACACCGCGAATGGATACCGGGTTGGATTCGGAGATCCGGAGGATGCAGGGATTAACAGCGAATTCCTGGAAAAAATAGACAGCATAGTTGAGTCAGGGATCAAAGAGAAAGCTTACCCCGGCTGCCAGGTGGTCCTGATAAAAGACGGCATTGTTTTTTATAACAAATCCTTTGGATATCATACCTACGATTCGACCAGGCCTGTTCAACCGACCGATATTTACGACCTGGCATCCCTGACCAAAATTGCAGCCACAACCGCCTCCGTGATGAGTCTCTCAGACTTGGGTATGATAGAGATGGACCGTCCATTGGAAGATTACCTTCCCTGGCTCCGTGGAACCGACAAGGGAGGGCTGATTCTGCGGGAGGTCATGGCCCATCAGGCCCGTTTGCAGTCGTGGATCCCGTTTTTCAGGGAAACCCTTCCGGAAAACAACACCACGGGCCGTACATTTTACAGCAAGCTGATTTCTGAAGAATTCCCGGTTGAAGTGGCCAGGGATATGTACATTGAAAGAAACTTCAGGGATACGATTTTTTCAAGGATCACCACCTCCCCTTTGCGTAACAACCGGAACTACCTGTATAGTGACCTGGGATTTATCCTCCTGTCAGAAATCATTCAAACAATAAGTGGCCTTCCGCTGGATCGTTTTGCCGGGCAGTCTTTTTACAGTCCGTTGGGTTTGTCCACCATGGGGTTCAGACCGCTGGAACGGTTCCCCCCCGAGCGAATCGTTCCCTCCGAAATAGATACTTTGTTTCGTAAACAAATCATTCACGGATACGTAAATGATCCGGGAGCGGCCATGTTGGGGGGAGTGGCCGGGCATGCGGGACTCTTCTCCAATGCACTGGACCTGGCCGTACTGATGCAGGTTTTCTTACAGAACGGAGTATATGCCGGACGGGAATTCTTTAACGAAATGACCATTGGCGAATTTACGCGCGTCCAGTTTGCAGGAAGCAAGAACCGGAGGGGGCTGGGATTTGACAAACCTTCTTCCGTCCCCGATGAGCCTGGACCAGCTTGTGAGCGTGCTTCGATGGCCAGTTTCGGACATTCGGGCTTTACCGGGACTTACGCATGGGTTGATCCGGAAGAAAAACTGGTGTATGTGTTCCTATCAAACCGCACCTACCCCGACCAGTCGAACCGGAAACTTGTAGAACTTGATATCCGGACCAGCATTCATCAGGCGGTTTACGAGGCCATTGATGGCAGCAGAAGCCCCGCAAGCATTTACAAACACTAAGCGCATGACCACTATGCACAAATCCCGGTCTTTGAAGACCGTGTTACTCTGGGTGCTGGCCATTTTACTGACATTGGCCGGTGCGATCTATCAACGCCGAACCGGCCCTACCCATCCCTACAGGGGAAATGTCAGCATTGGGGATTCCGAGCTGTCTTATCGTTTGATTCGCTCGTATCCGATGCCCAAAGATGCCCCGGTGCGCGTCACCGTGGAAGACAAAAGCGTGAAGGGGTATTACAGGTTCAGGCGCTTTCCCAGTCACGATCAATGGCAGGAACGCCAGCTTGAACGCGAGGGGCACGAGCTGGTGGCATATATCCCGCAGCAGCCCGCTGCCGGCAAGGTTCAATACCAGATTATCCTGCAAAAGGACAAGGAATCGGCCGTTCTTTCGGAAGATCCGATTGTTATCAGGTTCAGGGGCAGCGTACCGGCCGGGGTGCTTATCCCGCATATTATCGTCATGTTCCTTGCCATGATGTTAAGCACGCGTGCCGGACTGGCGGCCCTCTTCAGGGAGAAAACCTTTAAGCTGACCCTCTGGACCTTCGTCTTTCTTGTGGCTGGCGGACTCATTCTGGGTCCCATTGTTCAGAAATTCGCCTTCGGGGCCTACTGGACCGGCTGGCCTTTCGGGACCGACCTGACAGACAACAAAACGGCCTTCGCAGTTATTTTCTGGCTGGTGGCCCTCGCCAAAACCTGGAAAAACCCGCGTCACCGTAGTTGGGTGATCGCGGCCTCGGTGGCCCTGCTGCTGATCTACCTGATCCCGCACAGCATGCTCGGGTCAGAGATTGACTGGACCCAGGAGGGCGTTGAAAGTACCGCGCAAACCACCGGGGATCCAGGCCCTGGCTTTATCCGGGATGAAGCCGGAATTATTTAAAAAAAAGGGTGCCAGTAGCCTTAAGAAGTAGTAAATTTGCAGTTGGCCAAGAAGATCTCCCTTAGGGGTGATTTGTTTTTTTTCATGCCCGGCCGATTACCTGCTGATATCCCAACAGGAGCCGGGAAAATGTCTACATACCATTTATGAGTAAAGTAATTGCTATAGCAAACCAAAAAGGGGGGGTCGGGAAAACCACTTCCGCCATCAACCTGGCCGCCAGCCTGGCCATTCTTGAATACAAAACCCTTTTGATCGATGCCGATCCTCAGGCCAATGCCACATCTGGCGTGGGTTTCGATCCCAAGGTGGTCAAGACAAGCATTTACGAATGCATTATTGACGAGGTAGAGCCACAGCATATTGTGTTAACGACCTCCACCCCAAACCTCTTCCTCTTGCCTGCGCACATAGACCTGGTCGGTGCGGAGATTGAAATGATCAACCTGCCGAACAGGGAGAAAATGATGCGAAAAGTGATCGATAAGGTCCGTTCCCAGTATGATTTTGTGATCATCGACTGCTCGCCTTCCCTTGGCCTGATCACCGTAAATGCACTTACAGCAGCTGACTCAGTAATCATTCCTGTACAATGCGAGTACTTTGCCCTGGAAGGCCTGGGCAAACTGTTGAACACCATTAAAATTGTGCAGTCCAGGCTGAATACCAGCCTCGGGATCGAAGGCATCCTGCTGACCATGTACGACAATCGCCTTCGGTTGTCCAACCAGGTGGTGGAAGAGGTCAGGACGCATTTTCAGGACCTGGTTTTTCAAACGATCATTCACCGCAATACCAAACTGGGTGAAGCCCCCAGCTTCGGAGAGACCATTATCATGCATGATGCGCAAAGCCGCGGGGCCATCAACTACCTGAACCTTGCCCGCGAACTGCTTCAAAAGAATGAGCTGACACAAATGAATCCTTCTGAGAAAAACATTGAAATAGAACAATGAACGCCAAAAAAAGAGCTTTGGGAAAAGGGTTAAGCGCCTTGCTCGACAACTCTGGGGCAGAAGCCCAGCCTGTATATGATGCAGAAAAAGACCTGCTTCCTGTTGGTACCATCGGGAAGGTTCCACTCGATTTGATTGAGAGCAATCCCTTCCAGCCCCGGACTGACTTTGATGAAGAATCGCTCAGGGAACTGGCCGCATCCATAAAGGAACAAGGCGTTATTCAGCCCGTTACTGTCAGGAAATCCGAAGAGGGAAAACTTCAGCTCATTTCAGGGGAACGAAGGTTTAAGGCTTCAAAAATGGCCGGGCTGAATGATATTCCGGCGTATATCATCACCGCAACCGGACATTCCCTTCTTGAAATGGCCATTGTTGAGAACATCCAAAGGGAAGACCTGAACCCCGTGGAGATCGCCCTGGGCTACAAACAGCTCATACAGGAATATCAGTTAACCCAGGAGATGCTCAGTGAACGACTGGGAAAAAGCCGGTCATCCGTTGCCAATTATCTGCGCCTGCTGAACCTGCCCAGTGACATTCAGCTGGGTTTAAGGCAGGATCTGATTTCAATGGGACATGCACGGGCCCTGGTAGCCATTGAAGACATTCAGACCCAGTTGGACGTATTCAGGGACATTCTCTCCGAGGGACTCTCAGTGAGGGATGTGGAAGAAATCGTAAAAAACCTGTCCATGTCCGGTCCCGGCGGGAGTGAGACAGCGGCAAAAAGGAGTAAACCTTCGACGGGGCCCTACCCTCTAGAAGAAGTGCAATTGGCAGAGAAGGATCTGGCTTACCTCTACGATTCGAAGGTTAAATTGAAAGTCAGGGCAAATGGCAAAGGGGCCATCGTGATTGGATTCTCTTCACATGAGGATCTGGAGCGCATCCTGAGCCTCTTAAAGAAATAGCATTGAGCAACAGATTGGCATTCAAGCACATCCATTTCATTGGCCTGTGTTGCAATCAAAAAACCGGGCTTCGGGCTTTTCGGCCCTGGGCGGTACTTTGTTTTTTTTTGCTGGCCTTACCAGGTGCTGCGGGAGCTTCAGGATGCCATGAACAGGGAGAAAAAACACGGGTTTCGGCAGACAGGTCCTTTGGATCCGTTTCCCGGGACCGGGGAGAAGAACCCGCTGCCGACAGAAATGGCCCGGTGCCCCCACTGGTTTCACCGGCAAGGGCTGCCATGCTTTCGGCCACTCTGCCGGGTCTCGGACAGGTTTACAACCGTCGATACTGGAAAGTCCCCATTATTTATGCGGGTTTCGGAACCCTGGCCTATTTCCTGAATGTGAACAATACAGAATACCAGAAATGGAGGAAAGCATATATAGCGCGGGTGGACGGCAATCCCAATACAGTGGATGGATTTCCGCTTCATTCGACCGATGTGATGGAGCGGGCCATGAACTATTACCGCCGAAACCTGGAAGTGACCTATCTTCTCGGGGCTGTACTTTATATTTTAAACATCCTGGACGCCAATGTGGATGCCCACCTGATGGATTTTGACGTCCGGGAGGACCTCAATATGCGCATGGGGCCCCTGGATATGGATCATCGCGGAGGTGTTCCCGGGACCGGCTTAACATTTACCTTAAGGTTTTAATGCCATGGAACGAAAACTAGACCTTGCAATCATCGGACATGGAAAAATGGGCCGGGAAGTGGAACGTTTCGCCCTGGAGCATGGTCACCGCATCGCCGTAATTATTGACAATGAAGAACAATGGAAATCTGCTGCCGGGGTGCTGAAAAGGGCGGATGCCGCCATAGAGTTCACCAGTCCTAACCAGGCCCCGAGCAATATATTCAGGTGTTTCGAACTGAACATCCCCGTGGTTTGTGGAACCACAGGCTGGAGCGAGGCCTTGCCTGAAATTGAAAATCGTTGTTTGGAAATGGGACAAACCCTGTTTCATGCGCCAAATTTCAGCATTGGTGTAAACATCTTTTTTGAGCTGAACAGAAAGCTGGCCAGTATAATGAGTGGAATGAACGATTACCGGCCCCATATTTCGGAGACCCACCACAAAGAGAAACTCGATGCCCCAAGCGGTACGGCAGTGGCACTGGCGCTGGACATTCTCGCTGAAATAAACGGCCTGAGGCGGTGGGTATTGAATGCCCCCGAGGTGCGGCCCGACGAATTGTCTGTCGAGGCACACCGGATCGAGGGGGTGACCGGAACCCACACCGTAACCTACCAATCATCGATTGATGCCATCGAAATGAAACACATCGCACACAGCCGACAGGGATTTGCCGAAGGCGCCCTGCTTGCAGCGGCTTACGTGGCCGGCAAACGGGGCGTGTTTACTATGAAAGATTTGTTAAACCTTTAATTCCGTCCTATGAGCTTATACATGATCTTAACCATATTGTTCTTTCTTTCTTCTGCCGCCGGATTGTGGAGGATATTCGAGAAGGCTGGCCATAAGGGATGGAAAGCCATTATCCCATTGTATAATTTTTATATCTGGCTGAAAATAATCAACAAGCCCGTCTGGTGGTATGTTTTCATCCTGATTCCTTTCATTAATGTGTTTACCCTGTTACTGATGGTGGTGGACACCCTGAAATGTTTTCACAAGCACGGCCTGGGAGCTCAGGCCCTGGGGGTGATGTTTCCTTTTGCCTACCTACCCTATCTGGGTTTTTCACCGCAGGAAAAATACACCCACCCCAACGATCTGCCGGTCATTCCCAAAACCAATGCCAGGGAATGGGCTGACGCCATCATATTCGCCGTGATTGCCGCGGTCATTATCAGGACCTTCATGGTGGAGGCCTATACCATCCCGACCCCTTCAATGGAGAAGTCACTCCTGGTTGGTGATTACTTGTTTGTCAGCAAAGTCAGCTACGGCCCGAAGGTGCCGAACACACCCATCGCCTTCCCCTTCGCGCACCAGACCCTGCCTCTGACAAAATATACGAAGTCCTATGTGGAATGGATCCGCCTGCCATACTACCGTTATCCGGGCATTCGGTCCATCAGCAATAATGATGTCGTGGTATTTAATTATCCCGACGGAGATACTGTGGCCCTGCAGATGCAAAACCAGAGTTATTATGCCCTCGTAAGGGAAATGGGACGAGAGGCCGTCTGGAGGAACTATGACGTGGTGAGCAGGCCGGTTGACAAGCGTGAGAATTACATCAAACGCTGTGTTGCCATTGCGGGAGACACCCTGGAAGTGCGGGAAGGGAGGTTCTACATTAACGGGGAACTGCTTCCCGACGGCCCGGGTGTACAGCACAACTACCAGGTGGTAACCAATGGCACCCCATTGTCTCCCCGCATCATTGAACGACACGGGATTACTGACTGGGGGCAGGCGGGACCGGGTGTATATATTCTGGCCATGACAGCGGCCATTGCCGAACAAATCAGCTCCATACCCACCATAGAGGAAATCACCAAAATGACGCGCCCGAAAAGCCGCGGGGAGCGATATATCTTTCCCCATCATCCTTCCTTTCCATGGAACGAGGACAACTTCGGTCCCCTGTACATTCCTGCCAAAGGGAAAACAATCAACCTGACGCCCGAGAACCTCCCGCTTTATGAACGGATCATTGGCGTGTATGAAGGAAATCAACTTGAAATAAAAGACGAAAAGATCTTGATAAACGGATCGCCGGAAACGACTTACACTTTTCAGATGGATTATTACTTTATGGTGGGTGATAACCGGCACAATTCGGCCGATTCCAGGTTCTGGGGTTTCGTTCCAGAAGATCATATCGTTGGCCGGGCCATGTTTGTCTGGCTCTCGCTCGACAAATCAAAAAGCTTCCTGAACAGGATCAGGATAAATAAAACATTCCGCATCATCAGGTAAGCAACCAAGCAAGAAAATGAAAAACAAATACATCGACCTGATTGAACAAACCTTTGAATTCCCGCAGGAGGAGTTTAAGGTGATTGATAATGAGCTTTACTTCCATGACATTTGCCTGATGGACATCATCAAGCAATACGGGACGCCTTTAAAAATAAGCTATCTGCCAAAAATCAGCCAACAGATCCAGAAGGCAAAGCGCCTGTTCAACGTGGCCATGGCCCGTGTGGATTACAAGGGCGCATACAACTATTGTTATTGCACAAAAAGCTCCCATTTCAGCTTCGTTTTGGAAGAGGCCTTGAAAAATGACATTCACATTGAGACATCCTCAGCGTTCGACCTATATATTGTCGAAGAGCTCTACAATCTGGATTTAATCGATAAAACCAAATACATTGTATGCAATGGGTTCAAACGACCCCTGTATACGCAGAAAATCAGTGAGCTGGTTAACAACGGATTCCAGAATACGATTCCGGTGCTCGACAACAAAAGCGAGATGCAGGCCTACAATGACCTGATAGAGAAAGACAAGCGTTGTCTGCTTGGCATACGAATTGCGGCGGAGGAGGAGCCCATGTTTGAGTTCTACACTTCGCGCCTGGGCATCAGGTACAACGACATTGTGCCGTTTTACCGGGAACGCATCCAAAATGATCCGCGATTCGGACTGAAGATGCTTCACTTTTTTATCAATACAGGCATCAAAGACAACGCCTACTACTGGAATGAACTTTCCAAATGCGTCAATGTCTATTGTGACTTAAAAAAAATGTGCCCTGAGCTTGACAGTTTAAATATCGGGGGGGGATTTCCCATTAAAAACTCCCTTGGATTTGAATACGACTATGAATACATGACCGAGGAAATCGTTGCCCAGATAAAAAACATTTGCAATCAGAATGGGGTTCCGGAACCGGATATTTTTACGGAATTCGGGGCCTTTACCGTCGGGGAAAGCGGGGCCGTGCTCTACTCCATTCTGGATCAGAAGCAACAAAATGACAGGGAACACTGGAACATGATCGACAGCAGCTTCATGACCACCTTGCCAGATATCTGGGCTGCAAAGCAGCGTTTTATCCTGCTGGCGGTTAACAATTGGGATTCTGAATACCAGCGCGTTAACCTCGGCGGACTAACCTGTGACAGTCAGGATTACTATAATGCCGAATTGCACTCTAATGCAATTTTTCTTCCAAAGATCCGTGAGGAAAACACACAATACATCGGCATGTTTCACACCGGGGCCTACCAGGAAAGCCTGGGAGGTTTCGGGGGCATTCAGCACTGCCTGATTCCGGCTCCGAAGCTTGTCATCATCGATAAGGATGAGGAAGGGGATTATACAACCAAATTGTTTGCCAAAGAACAGAGTTATAAATCCATGCTGAAAACCCTGGGGTTCTAGATTGCTGCAATAATTTCTTAATTTTGTATCCCTTATCAAGCAACGGCAGCATGTCTCAAAAATCAAATACATTCCGGAAAAACACGTTCAGAAAGAAGACAGGAAAGAAGACCGACCTGGAAGGCAATGAACTTTCCTGGGGTGTGTTCAGGTCTTTCTTTGCCAGCAGGCGCCTGCAAAAAACCGTCGGCTTGTTTCTGTTGCTGTTTTCTGTCTTCCTGTTGCTTGCATTCACATCCTATCTGTTTAGCTGGAAGTTTGATGATGCGGTTCTCGATGGCCGGGCTTTCAATTGGGGGCTGCTAACCGACAAAGATGTCCTGGTCGACAACATCATGGGCCGTTTTGGTGCAATCACGGCACATTGGTTCATCAAACAATGGTTTGGAGTGGCCTCCTTTTTGTTTGTTCCTGTGTTCTTTACCATTGGTTTCCTAATGTTGTTCAGGGTTTCTATCCTGCCCATCGGAAAGACCATTGGATACTCCTTCTTCTTGCTGCTTTGGACATCGGTGTTTTTCGGATTCATCATGCCGCATGGAAGCTGGTCCATTCTGGGTGGCGTATTCGGATACGAAAGCCGTTTATGGCTCACGGGCATGTTGGGTCAGTTCGGCACGGCCTTGTTTTTGGTTTTTACCCTGGGAAGTTTCCTAATCCTGGCATTTGATGCCAGTTTGAACACCTTGTTCTCCTTCTTTAGGGGATGGTTATCAAAGAAGGACACTCCGGCGGACCAGGAGACCTCCGACACCGGGGCAGGGATGAATGATCCGGAGAATGACACCGGGGAAGGGGTTAAGCACTCCCTTCATACGCACGAACACCCATTCGATGCAGCAGGGGGAGCCGATGCGGGTATCCTGCCGCATGAGCCCGACCAGACCGGGCAGGCGGACAATGACGGGATGGAGGCCGGAGAGGCAAGCCAACCCGGGCCCGAACTGGAAATCGAGATCGCCGACGGCAAGGTCAGCGGAAGCAATTATCAAAGCATTGAAGTACCTTTCGGAAGGGATGATAACGATGGCATTCCGGACCTGTCCCATTTGGGAGAATATGATCCCACCCTCGATTTGCCACGGTACAAGATTCCAGACACCGCCATGCTCGATGACCGCGGCAGCAATACCATACAAGTAAACAAGCAGGAGCTGGAGGCCAATAAAAACCGCATCATTGAGACACTGAACAATTATGCCATACAGATTGACAGAATCAAGGCAACGGTGGGCCCTACAGTCACATTATATGAGATCATCCCGGCCCCTGGCGTACGCATATCCAAAATTAAGAACCTGGAAAATGATATTGCACTAAGCCTGTCGGCCCTGGGTATACGAATCATCGCACCCATTCCGGGAAAGGGCACCATCGGTATTGAAGTACCCAACAGCAGTCCGGAAATCGTTTCAATGAAGTCCATCCTGACCAGTGAGCGCTTTCAGAACTCCGCTTTTGAATTGCCCATCGGATTGGGAAAAACCATTGCCAACGAGGTCTTTATTGCCGACCTGACCAAAATGCCTCATCTGCTCATGGCAGGAGCCACGGGCCAGGGCAAGTCGGTGGGACTGAATGCGATTCTGGCCTCCATTTTGTTCAAGAAGCACCCTGCATATGTAAAATTCGTCCTGGTTGACCCCAAGAAAGTGGAGTTAAATCTGTTTTCGAAAATTGAAAGGCATTTCCTTGCCAAGCTTCCGGATGCGGAAGAAGCCATCGTTACAGAAACCAGGCAGGTGGTACGCACCCTGAACTCATTGTGCGTTGAAATGGACAATCGGTATGATTTATTGAAAGATGCCCAGGCCAGGAACATCAAGGAATACAATGCCAAGTTTGTAGCCCGCCGCTTAAACCCCAATCACGGCCATCGCTTTTTGCCCTATATCATTCTTTTTATCGACGAGTTTGCTGACCTGATCATGACCTCAGGCAAAGAGATAGAGCTCCCCATTGCAAGACTTGCCCAGTTATCCAGGGCTGTTGGCCTTCACCTGATCATTGCCACGCAAAGGCCCTCCGTGAACATCATCACCGGAACGATAAAGGCAAACTTTCCGGCCCGGGTTGCCTTCAGGGTGACCTCAAAAATTGATTCTCGAACCATCCTTGACAGCGGGGGTGCGGAACAGCTGATCGGACGGGGTGACATGCTTCTGTCAACGGGCAGTGACCTGCTGCGTCTTCAGTGTGCATTTATAGACACACCCGAAATTGAACGCATAACCGAATTCATCGGTTCCCAAAGGGCATATCCCGATGCCTACCACCTGCCTGATTACCAGGATGAGGAATCCAGCGGCATGGAAGCCATGGATCCCTCCGAAAGAGATGAACTGTTTGAGGAAGCTGCAAGGGTCATTGTTGCCACCCAGCAAGGATCCACCAGCCTGTTGCAACGCAAGCTGAAACTCGGATACAACCGTGCGGGGAGAATTATTGACCAGTTGGAATCGGCCGGAATCGTGGGTCCTTTCGAAGGGAGCAAGGCAAGAGATGTTAAAATTAAGGATGAAGCATCTTTGGAACAGATTTTGCGTAAAGAGCTATAGGACCAACTTTTTAAACATTGCATACACATGAATTGTCTCAAACCCTTACTTGTTTTCCTGCTGTTTATTCCTTTCGCACATCAAACCTTGTGCGCCCAGCCATCCGTTCATGACCAGAAGGGCGCCGAACTGCTGCAAAAGGCCAGTGAGAAACTGAAGGGCTATGCTTCTTTTGAAATTGATTTTTCCTATGTGTTGGAAAATGAGGAATATTCCATGAAGGAAACGATGGATGGGCGGTTGTTATCCCAGGGCGATAAATACCAAATGAAGGTGGGGGAGAACACCTTCATCTCTGACGGGACCAATGTCTGGACCTATCTGGAAGAATTCAATGAAGTTCATATCAGCCTTGCCGAAGAAACGGAAGGTGGCCTGACGCCCACCTCATTGTTTGATGAGTTCGAGACCCAGTTTCGTTCCAGGTTTATTCGCAGGGAGCAGATTGAGGGGAAACCTGTCGACATCATCGACCTGGTTCCCCAACAGGCCCAGGCATTCTTTAAATACAGGGTGGCCCTTGATGGCAATAACCACAACCTTGTCTATACCGAGGCCTATGACAGACAAGGGGGAACCTATACTTATACGGTCAAACGATTTCGGACCAACGTAACTGTTCCGTCCGACGCATTCACTTTCTCCCCTTCCAAGTACCCCGGCATAGAAATCATTGACCTCCGGTAACCTCACCGGTCTTTCCCTGGGGAATTCTTCTCACG
Source organism: Bacteroidales bacterium (assembly GCA_041690235.1). Lineage (GTDB taxonomy): Bacteria > Bacteroidota > Bacteroidia > Bacteroidales > UBA7960 > SLSG01. Next base: position 11,460 of record JAWLHS010000012.1, on the reverse strand, counting down.
TCCAGTAAGCGAAAATCATGGTAGCGAAAAAGGGTGGCGTGTTGGTTTTCCCAACCACTGGTTTTTCCACTGGACTGGATAAAGCGAAAGGGTGCGTTGAAGCCCGTGGCATTTAGCTGGTCCATGCAGTTCGGAAACGCGCTGCCAAAATGCTCCAGGGCAGAAAAAAAGTAGTAGGCTGTTTGCACTGCCTTAAAGGCATAAGTCCCGGGTTCCATGTTAAACTGTTCCCTGTACTTCAGCACGAAATCACGAATATGCGCATCACCGTAATCGTAGAAATCCGGTGAAAAAATATGCACATTCAAATCCTGCAGGTAGTCAATCTCTATGCTCTGGTAGTTTTGCCATTCGGGGATCCCAAAGCTTGTAACATCGAAGTTTCGCGACCTTAAACTCAGCTCCCTTAGATAATTGGAGAGAAAGGCCTCCCCCCCTATCAGGGTAATCACGATATTTTTCTGATCCCTCTTCAACCTGGAAACCAGACCATCCATCCCCGTCCGATTATAAATGACTTCTCCAAAGTTGGGAAAGTTCCCAAGCAATTCCTGTCCGCCCGGCCGAAATTGATCCCTTTGTCCAAGGGAATCGCCCATCACCATCACATTGGTCAGCCGGCCCCCGATCATGGTTTCGTCTGCAAAATACCCATTTACCCTGGCCAGGTTGATGCTGTCGGAATGGTATTTGGCGGAGAACATTTCCTGGCCCAGGGCATTCTTAAACGAATCAATCATGGTCAGTGCACCGGGTTGATTGTTGTGAACCAATAAAATGTTCTGACCCGGGTAAAAACGTGAAATGTATTTGGCAAGGTTCGACAGCTGGGCTTCCAGGGAAGGGGTAGCCTGGAACAAATTCGGGAAACCCTGAAGCTGGCTGTTGTCAGCCAACAAGGGCGATACCACGGGAATATTTATCCTGCGGGCATGATCGGCAATGTATTCAAGCGTATTGGGGAAGAAGGGTCCGATGATCAGGTCCAGTTCGGCAAATTCGCTGGTTAAAATCAGGCTCCGTGCCTTCACCATATCCTGTCCCACGTCATAAACCCGGAGCGTAATGTCCACGCCCTGGCTGCGAATGGAATCAAGGGCCAGAAGCACTCCATAATAATAAGGGATGAAGGAAAAGGATTTATGATCAACGGGCATCATGCCATCTCTGTCTTCCGCCATCCTTTCGTCCCGCTTATAGGGAGCCGCGTCTTCAAGAAACAATGGAATCATCAGGGCCACTTTGTAAGCGGCTTTTGGGGAGGCATCTTCGCAAGGGGTGATTTCCCTGACGGTTTCACGTTCGACAGGCTCCCTGGGCAGATAAATGTAAGGTTCGGGCTGAAGGGTCCGGGCTTCCTGCTCTTTCACAGCTGTTTTATACCCGGGAATGGCAAGTTTCATTCCGGCCTTCAGACCATCGGTGGCAATATCAGGATTAAACGCCCTGAGTTGCTGGTTGGTCAGATCAAATTTCCGTGAAAGTCCGTATTCCGTTTCCTGAGGGACCACCTCATAAAAAAACACCGGAATCCTGATCACCTGGTCATAACGAAGACCAAAAGCCACATCCGGATTTTCCGAGATAATGACTTCCTGGGAAACGGCATATGCCCTGGAAATGGAATAAAGGGTCTGTCCCTGCTTTACATGGTGAAAAAAGTAGGGTGTCCCCTCCACCTCCTGAACAAGTCCTGAGGGCGTTACCTCTACCGTCTCCACCTGGGCATAAGAAGGCAGGACCAGGCAGGAGACAAGGACCCAAAAGCACAAAATCTTTCTCACGCTGACTGCATTTTGTTTATGATAATACGAAAAAGGGGGAACCATATTGCAAAAGCAACCAATTATTCCCACTCGATTGTTGCGGGTGGTTTGGAACTGATGTCGTACACCACCCTGTTGATTCCCTTCACCTTATTGATGATTTGGTTGCTTATTTTTGAAAGAAAATCATAGGGCAGATGGACCCAGTCAGCGGTCATTCCATCGGTCGATTCCACGGCCCTTAAGCAAACTACATTTTCATAGGTCCGTTCATCGCCCATCACACCGACAGAGTGAATGGGAAGAAGAATGGCCGCCGCCTGCCAGACACCGGTATAGAGCCCCGCCTCCTTCAGTCCGTTTACGAACAGGTGATCAACCGCCTGTAGGGTTCTCACCTTTTCAGCCGTAACCTCCCCGAGGATCCGGATTCCCAGGCCGGGACCCGGAAAAGGGTGACGCCCCAGGATGTTTCGTGAGATTCCAAGGGCAACGCCCACCCTTCTGACTTCATCCTTGAACAAGGTATTCAATGGTTCCACCACCTTGAGTTTCATCAATTCAGGGAGTCCGCCGACATTGTGGTGGGATTTAATGGTGGCCGAAGGTCCTTTCACCGACACCGATTCAATGACGTCCGGATAGATGGTTCCCTGGGCCAGCCAGTTCACATCCTGAATCCTGTGCGCTTCCTGATCAAACACCTCTATAAACACCCGCCCGATGGCTTTGCGTTTCTTTTCGGGATCGGTCACCCCCTTCAGGGCATCCATGAAGCGATCGGCAGCCCTGACACCCTTCACATTCAGGCCCATGTCCAGATATGATTCCAACACATCCTCAAATTCATTCTTCCGCAATAGCCCATTGTCGACAAAAATACAGTGCAGTTGTTTTCCGATGGCCCTGTGAAGCAAAACGGCAGCCACACTGGAGTCAACACCCCCTGACAATCCCAGGACCACTTTGTCCTTACCCAGCTTAGCTTTCAGGACTTCTACCGTCGAATGGACAAAGGACTCGGGGGTCCAATCCCGGCGGCAACCACAAATATCCACCAGGAAATTTTCGAGCAGCAGGCTTCCCTGGGTTGAATGGTAAACTTCAGGATGAAACTGCAATCCAAAAATCCGGTGTTCAGGGTCTCTGAAGGCCGCCACACCCATGTCGTTGGTCCGTGCAATCAGGCTGTAGCCCGATGGAAGCCGTGTAATGCTGTCGGCGTGCGACATCCACACCTGTGAACCAATTTCCATGCCTTTAAGCAGGCTTTCCCCGGGTTCGAGGAAAGACAGGTTGGCCCGTCCGTATTCACGGGTTGATGAAGCCATCACCTCCCCCCCGTGTCCCTGGGCAATATATTGTGCCCCATAACAAACACCCAGCAAGGGTAGCTTCCCGAGGCACCAGGAAAGATCCGGACTGGGAGACAGGGAATCGCGCACACTGAATGGGCTGCCTGACAGAATAACCCCCTTTACCATGCCCAGGTCATCGGGAACATATGAATAGGGGTGAATCTCACAAAATACATTCAACTCCCTCACGCGCCTCGCAATAAGTTGTGTGTACTGAGAGCCGAAGTCCAGGATAATGATCATCTCTTGCATGGTGCAAAGATAATGTTATGTCTAAATAATCTTGCGATTCCCTTCGTTTTAAGTAGGAAGAATTTCCCTGTTTTACTAATTTTGTCTAAGAACAAACCCGAGCACTTATGTCGATTGAAGCGCGTTTTCATGACATCCGGGACCGAATACCGGATGGGGTACGTCTGGTGGCGGTTACCAAGACAAGAACCCCTGATGAAATCATGGAGCTGATCCGCTGCGGACACCGTACGCTGGGAGAAAGCAAAGTTCAGGAATTATTGTCCAAATACGAAGCCATCCCCGGCGACATTGAATGGCATCTGATTGGCCACCTTCAGTCCAACAAGGTAAAACACATTGCCCCTTTTATCAGCCTGATTCACTCGGTCGACAGCTTGAAGTTGCTCAAGGCCATTAACAAGGAAGGGAAGAAAAACAACCGCATCATCCCCTGTCTGTTGCAGCTTCATATTGCCCAGGAGGAAAGCAAGTACGGGTTCTCCCGTGAGGAGGTCCGGCAATTGCTTGAAGACCCCGAATACCTGGCAATGGAACATGTCTCTATTAAAGGCTTGATGGGCATGGCCACCTTTACTTCCGACCACTCCCAGATCCGCAAAGAATTCAGCGAACTCAGGCATTTTTTTGAAGCTTTAAAGTCGGATGTTTTTGCTGGGGATCCGGCTTTCTGTGAGCTTTCCATGGGGATGTCTGACGATTTCGAGATCGGCATCGCCGAGGGAAGCACCATGGTACGGGTAGGCAGTGCCATTTTCGGCGACCGTCATTGAGTCGAACGCATTCACTACCTTTACCATTCAAAGATACCTGCCATGCATTGCAAGCAATTGTCTGTCGTAAACTTCAAGAATTACCGGGAGGCCCGGCTGGAGTTTTCTTCAAAATTCAACTGCTTTACCGGGAATAACGGCGCCGGAAAAACCAATTTACTGGATGCCATCTATTACCTGTCCTTTTGCAAGGGCTTTTCCAATCCGGTCGACAGCCAGAACATCCTGTTTGATGCGGATTTTTTTATGATTCAGGGCAGGTACCGCATCAATGGCCAAGAGGATGAGTTAACCTGCGGATTCAAACGGCAACAGCGCAAGGTGTTCAAACGCAACAAAAAGGACTACGAACGCCTGTCCGACCATATCGGGTTATACCCCCTGGTCTTGCTCAGTCCGGCCGACACCCAGCTTATTCTCGGGGGCAGTGAGGAGCGCCGGAAGTTTCTTGACGGTGTGATTTCGCAATACAGCAAGGAATACCTTCAGCGGTTAATCAGCTATAACAAAGCCCTTCAGCAACGGAACGCCCTGCTGAAAATATTTGCCGAGAAACGTCGCTTTGACCCGGCTTCTTTGGAGGTATGGGATGAACAGCTTTCTGGCCACGGAGACTACATTTTCCGGGAAAGGGAAAGGTTCTTTAATGAATTTCTGGGTGTTTTCAGGGAAAATTACCGTTTGCTGTCGGGAGGAGATGAGATCGTCGACATCGAATACCAGTCGACCCTGCGCGAGAAACCATTGGCTGAGCAACTGCTTGATCATCAAGACAAGGATCGCCTGGCTCAATATACCACCTCCGGCATTCACAAGGATGATCTGGTGTTTTTGATCCATGAACTTCCGGTAAAAAAATATGGCAGCCAGGGGCAACAAAAAACCTTTATCATATCCCTGAAACTGGCCCAGTTCTCCTTCACGCGGAAGATCAAAGGGTTCCACCCCATCCTTTTGTTTGACGATATCTTTGACAAACTGGATGAGCAAAGGGTGCACCAACTCATGCAGCTTGTTTCCGAGCAACACTTCGGACAGGTTTTTGTTACTGACACCCATACCGACCGCATTGAGTCCCTATTCAAGAACCTGCAGGCCGAATGCAAAGTATTTGTGGTCGACAATGGCCAGATCGTTCGGTCTGTCATCCTGAACAACCCCAAAAAATGAAAAAATCCAACCAGCAAACACTTGGGGAAGCCATACGTGAGTTTCTGAAATCGCATCACCTGGAAGAAAAAATCACGGAAACCAGGATCACCCAGTCATGGGAAAAGATCATGGGAACCAATATTTCGAGGTATACCCGTCATCTGGTGTTGAAAAACACTGTCCTGACCGTATACCTGCGATCTTCAGTTCTGCGCACCGAACTGAGCTACGGAAAGACGAAAATTGTTCAGATGATCAATAAAGAAGTCGGAGAAGCCGTGTTAACAGACATCATTTTTAAATAAGTGTTGATCCATCCAGTTCCAGACGGCTTTTCCGGATGTGTTTCACCCTGGCGGAAATTGTTTTCTGTTCGCAGCCGGACCCAATTGCAGACGATTCCAAATGCACTTTTACGTCCTCCCCAAGACAATCGCTAAGAACCATCACCTTTTGCCTGAATCCATCGGAGAAAACCAGCTCTTCGAAACGATCGACCGGAAATGAATAGGATTTGCCGGGCCGGTAACAGGGATGTTCAGGTTCCAGAAAATAATGGCCTTCAGTTCCCAGCCGTTCCACCTTGCAGCGAATCCGCATTCCTTTTCTGAATCCATAATGCAGGTAGTACTTTTTCCGGAGCAGGTGTTTGTTCCCTTTGGCGTCTTTTAAAATATAATAAGAATGTCCGTCGTCCGCCCCAACCTTCTCATCCACAATCTCAAATCCATAGGTTCTCCCGGGTGTCAGTCCGCCGGCCGGTGGCTCCTCTCCCTCCATTTCCAGAAACAACCGGCCTTTTTTGATGCGTTTTACCAGGCAATTCAGACGATCCGGAGGCAAATCCACCAATCCGGGCCGGTTGGTCATCACCTCCCAATTGTTTCCGAACACATCCGAAACCTGGAGGTAAAACTCTTCCTGGTCCAGGATATTTATCCGGCGGCCGCTCCCGTTCACATCGAAGGGATAAACCTTTCCCTCCGCATACTGCGGGTGCATGGGTTCCAGAAACATTCTCCCGTTACAGTTGATCTTATCGACCCGGCATCGAATGGTCTGACCGGCAACAAAGTCATAATCCCTGTAATATTCTTTGGGCATCAGGATTTTGAACCCAAGAGGGTCTTCAAGCACAAACCACTCATCGTCCGGACCCAGGGACACGGATTTCATTATCCGGAAAGGATAGGTTTCCCCTTCGGTCAGCCTGGAGTTGGGAATGGAAATTTCTTTGAAACTCATCGGATGGTGATTCGGAAGGGCCTGCCAGGCCTCATAGGATCTGGCCGGAGGAAATAATCTTTCCTCCCCGGCTGAGGATTTTCTCTTTCATTAGTTTAAACCCTTCAGCATCAATGGGTCGTGTGGCGTCTTCGATCAAAAAGGTACGGAATCCCTCACCAATGGCATCCAGCGCCGTAAAGGCAACGCAGAAATCACCAGCCAGTCCGACGACATAAACCTGGTCCACTCCCCTTCCTTTCAAATAGTCGGACAGGCCGGTCGACTTCTTCCTGCCATTGTCAAAAAACCCGCTATAGCTGTCAATGCCCTGATCCATTCCTTTGCGGAATATGGCCTCAATCTGGTTCTGATTGAGATCCACGGCCAGTTCAGCTCCCTTGCTTCCCTGCACACAATGGTCCGGCCAGAGGATTTGATCAAGGCCGTCCAGTTGGATTGTTTCAAAGGGTTTCTTGCCGGGATGAGCCGAAGCAAAGCTTCCATGGCCTGCCGGATGCCAATCCTGCGTTGCCACAACCAGGGGAAAATCCAGCTGCAGTTTGTTGATCAGGGGAATAATATCATTTCCTTCAGGTACCCCCAGGGCCCCTCCGGGCAAAAAATCATACTGAATATCTGCAATCAAAAGGGCATTCATATTGAGAAATCGATTTTGGTTTCCAAATCAGTCCGGCTTCTTTCGGCCCCGGCAGAGCAAAAGTTAAATAAAACCCTGGTATTTGCCCAGCAATTGTTGTCTAAGATCGGAAAGTTTATCGGAAATTCCAACCTTGTAAATGTGCGGATAATGGAAGCGTTTGTGCTCATCGGGCAATTGCTCCAGGCGGCTGCCGGCGCGCCGGCGTAGTGTTTCCAATGAGGCAGGAGACGCAGTGGCCCGCCCGTTCTTCATATGGCAGTGAAAAACTTCTTCAACCCTGAATCCTTCAAGTTCCAGGGATTTTTCCCTTTCAAAGGGATGGGACATGCGTACCGGAACGGATTCATCCGCCAGGACAACACAATCCGCATAGAATTTATTGTCTTTGTCGAAAAACCGCAGCACTTTTTTTACCCCCGGCAGGGTGATCTTTTGAAGATTCTCGGAGATCTTCAATCTTGGTGCATGACCCGATGAGGCTAGTTTGTAGACCCCGTCGATGGCTCCATCAGGCCTTCCGATGATCAGGCTGGTCCCCACACCAAAAACATCGATGGGTGCTTCCTGGTCCAGGAGGCTTTTTATCACGTTTTCGTCCAGTTGGTTACTCACCACGATCTTCACATATTGCAATGCGGCTTCATCCAGCACTTTTCTTGCCCTTTTGGCCAGGTAGGCCAGGTCACCGCTGTCCAGACGGATGCCTTTGAGGCGATGGCCGCGTTCCGCCATTTCCTTTGCGACCCGGATGGCATTTGGCAGGCCGCTTCTCAGGGTGTTGTAGGTATCCACCAGCAGGGTGCACTGGTCGGGGAATGTTTTGGCATATACCCTGAAGGCTTCCAGTTCATTGTCGTAGCTTTCCACAAAAGAATGGGCCATGGTCCCCGCAGCGGTGGTGTTAAACATTTTTCCGGCCATCACATTCGAGGTGTTGTCAAAGCCCCCGATAATGGCTGCCCTGGTTGCCGCCAATGCCCCAAACGACTGGGCCCGTCTCATCCCAAATTCACTCAAAATCCGCTTACCTGCTGAGCGGCGAACACGGCTGGCCTTGGTGGCAATCAGCGACTGGAAATTCAGTCCGTTCAGCAACAGGGTCTCGATCAGCTGGGTCTCCAACAGGCTGCCCTCCACCCTCAGGATGGGTTCCGTTGGGAACACAACCTCCCCCTCCCTCATGCCGAACAGACTGCCCTTAAAGCGAAATGTCTCCAGGTAGTTCAAAAAATCCTTATCAAACCCCAGTTGATTCAAATAATCCAGGTCATCCTCTGAAAAAGCGAGCTGCTCCAGGCTCTCCACAAGCAAATCAAGTCCGGCGAATAACACATACCCCCCCGAAAAGGGATTTTTGCGAAAAAAATAATCAAAGCAGGCGGGATTCTCATGCTGTCCGCTCAAAAAATAGGCCTGAGCCATGGTCAGCTGGTAATAATCGGTGTATAAGGGAGAAATTCTGGTATCCTCAAACATGGTGTCAATTCATTTAAAATCTGATTTCCTTTGAATGGATTTCGGTTCTAAGCCTTGACAACAAAGATCTGGGATGTTTCATATTTAACCACCTTCACCGCCACGCCCTTGTCTATGTAGCCGGTCAGCGCCGTGGCATCGAAAACTTCGTCGTCGATTTCCACTTTTCCGCTGGGTCTGAGCACGGTAAATGCCGTTCCCGTTTTCCCCAATAATGTTTTGGTATGGGCGTTGGCCGAGGTATAACCCTCATCCGTGTTTTGAACCGTCTGAAGGGCAAGCTCCCCAAAGCGGTTGGTGGTAAATAGTTTTCTGCTCAGATAAAAGGAGACGGTCAGGGAAACAAAGAAAGCAATAATGACGATCAGAAATGCCTGCAGGATTTCAGAGGCGGGCACGCCGGTAAAATCAAAGCCCTGGTTCCCGACCATGGCAAGGGCCAGACCGGAGATAACCAGCAGCGCGCCAAAAACACCTGTCACCCCAAAACCCGGGATGGCAAAGAGTTCCACGCCAATCAACACAAAGCCCAGGATAAACAAAATAATCTCATAATGGCTGGTAAGTCCTTCCAGGTAAAGTGGCGCAAAATACAACAAGGCAGCGGCAGCGGCCAGAATAATGGGAAATCCGAGTCCCGGGGTCTGCAACTCAAAATAGATGCCTCCGAGTATGAGCATGATCAGGATGCCACTCACAACGGGGCTGATCAAAAAGGAGATGATCCGTTCGGTCAGTGAAAGCTCCTGCTCCACCATGGTGTGGTTTCCAATACCAGCCAGTTCAAGCACCTCATCAATATTTTCCGCCATGCCTTCGCAGAACCCCCACCGCATGGCTTCGGAAGCCGTGAAGGTGAGGACCTTCCCTTCTTCAATAACACCTTCAATTTCGATGGAAGGATCAACCATGGCCTGGGCAATGTCCGGATCACGGCCTTTGGCTTCGGCAGTGGAACGCATCATTGACCGCATATAGGACTGGAATTTATCAGGCACCACCTCCCCCGCCTGGTCCACCACCGTTGCGGCACCAATATTTGCCCCCGGCCGCATATAAATCCGGTCGGCGGAAATGGAGATCAGTGCCCCGGCCGAGGCGGCATTGTTATCCACAAAGACAATCACCGGGATCCTTGATTGCATGATCCGCGTCCGGAGGGAATCCGCGGCATCAACCATACCCCCATAGGTGTTCATATGGATCAGAATGAAATCGGCCATCAGGCTGTCTGCCTCCTCGAACGCAATCTTGGCACGTCTCACCGCCGGTGGGGCAATGTTTTCCTTGATGTCAAATTTATAAACCAGAAAAGTCTTTGCAGGATTCTTTTCAATCGTTTCGGCGACCCTGTCGCTGCGTTCTCCATAGGCCATCTGGACAATAAAAGGGATCGCCAGAAAGGCCAGGACATGTTTTAAGAGGTTCATTTGGATCTTCAGTTAAGGAAAACAAGCAGCAGGATTTCCCGTTATTCGGAACCCCTGGCATCGGCAAGGAACTTGGCCAACCCGATGTCAGTAAGCGGGTGTTTCAGCAGGCCCAGAATGGGGTCGAGCGGACAAGTCACCACATCGGCCCCGGCCTCGGCGCATCGAACAATGTGCATGCTGTGCCGGATACTGGCAGCAAGCACTTGTGTGTCAAAATCGTACATACGGTAAATATGAACGATCTGTTCGATCAGTTCAATCCCGTCGGTCGAAATATCATCCAGGCGTCCCAGGAAGGGTGACAGGTAGGTGGCTCCGGCTTTGGCGGCCAATATGGCCTGGCCGGCCGAAAACACCAGTGTGCAATTGGTTCGGATGCCTTTGGAGGAGAAATATTTGATGGCTTTAATGCCATCCTTGATCATGGGGACCTTGACCACGATCTGCGGATGCAGGGAAGCCAACATCTCCCCTTCCTTGACAATGCCGTCAAAATCCGTAGCGATGACCTCCGCGCTCACATCTCCCTCAACAATATTACAGATGTCCACATAATGCTTCAGAATATTGTCCTGGCCACGAATGCCTTCTTTGGCCATCAGGGAAGGATTGGTCGTCACTCCGTCAAGAATGCCAAGGTCATTCGCTTCACGGATCTGATCCAGGTTAGCGGTATCAATAAAAAATTTCATGGTGGGGGGTTAAAAAGGATTAGAACAAAAAAAGAGTAAGCCTGAATATCGCACCGCTACGACCACTTACCCTTGCTACCTTCCGGTCCTGGGGGAGTTCAGCGGGAGCTGGTCGTATCAGACTTACCCGGAACAAAGGTAATAAAATTATTTAAAAATTCAGGAATCGATTGGGGTCCCGGCAGACTGCATGGTCCCATGCAAACCAAATCAATCAAAAAAATGATCCATATTTTACTTAAATGCGTATTTTTACCCCCACAAAAACCCAAATCCTTGCCTTATGGAACATATCGATCAAGTTGAACAGACCGGTGAAACCGGGAAAAAATCAATGGTGCAGCCCGCTTTCTATTATGGGGTTTTAACGGCCATCGGACTGGTATTACTGACGCTGGTGATTTATTTCGCCAACCTGATGAACGAAACATGGGTTTCCTGGATTGGTTACCTGATCCTGATTGCCGGTGTTGTTATCGGCACCAAAGCATACCGCGACGAGATCCGTGGGGGGTTTATTCCTTATGGAACCGCCCTGGGATTTGGTACGCTGACCATCTTTTTTGCCGCCGTGATATCAGCGGTTTTCACCTTCGTCTTTTATAAATTCATCGCCCCGGATGCCCTGGGTCAATTGAAAATTGCGGCCGAGATGCGTGCACTCGAAGCC
>JAWLHS010000011.1:0-25230 GCA_041690235.1 Bacteroidales bacterium | reverse complement strand
ACACCATCGCCGTCATTACCGACGCCGAAGGCAAAGACATCGACGTGACCATGGTACAGAAATGGCCGGTCAAGGTTCCCATCAAAGCCTATACCGAAAAGCCCCGCCCATTTAAGATCCTTGAAACGGGCATCCGTGTCATGGACACCCTGAATCCCATTGCCGAAGGCGGCACCGGGTTTATTCCCGGACCTTTCGGTTCAGGGAAAACCGTGCTTCAGCATAATCTTTCCAAGAATGCCGAAGCCGACCTGGTGGTTGTGGCTGCCTGCGGTGAACGTGCCAACGAGGTGGTGGAGATCTTTACCGAATTCCCTGAGCTTGAAGATCCCCGGACCGGCCGTAAGTTGATGGAACGGACCACCATCATCGCCAACACCTCCAACATGCCGGTGGCCGCACGCGAAGCCTCCGTATACACGGCCATGACCATTGCCGAATACTACCGTGCCATGGGTTTGAAGGTTCTTTTGCTGGCTGACTCCACCTCGCGGTGGGCCCAGGCGCTTCGGGAGATGTCAAACCGAATGGAGGAACTTCCCGGTCCGGATGGATTTCCGATGGATCTTCCTGCCATCATCTCGAACTTTTACTCAAGGGCCGGGTTCGTTTATCTGCCCAATGGCCAATCGGGAAGCATCACATTTATCGGCACCGTATCACCGGCCGGAGGCAACCTGAAGGAACCCGTTACGGAATCTACCAAAAAGGCGGCCAGGTGCTTCTACGCCCTGTCTCAGCAGCGGGCCGACAGCAAGCGCTACCCAGCCATCGACCCCATCGACAGCTATTCAAAATACCTGGAGTATCCCGAGATCGTCAGCTATCTCAATGATAAGATCGCCCCCAACTGGACCAGAAATGTGTTCGAAGCCAAGGACATCCTGCTCAGGGGAAAGGAATCCTACGAACAGATCAACATCCTGGGCGATGACGGCGTTCCCATAGACTATCACCTGAAATACTGGAAATCAGAGCTTATTGACTTTTCTATTTTACAGCAGGACGCCTTCGACAAGGTCGACGCCTCTTCCTCCCTGGAGCGCCAGAACTTTATGCTCGAAAAGGTCATTGATATTTGTCACAAGGATTTTGAGTTTGAATCATTTGAAGAGGTCAGCCCCTATTTTAAAAAGATCATCAACGAACTCAAACAGATGAACTATTCGGTTTATGAATCGGAGGACTTTATCAAAAACCAGAAGGCAATGGAAGCGACCCTGAAAGAGCGGGAAGTGAAGAAAGAAGAAGCATAAAGTAAACACAGAAAATACCTAATAATGGAAAAAGACACCAAAGCATTTCAGCGAATCTATACCAAGCTGTTCCAGCTAACCAAGGCAACCGTTTCCCTGAAAGCCAGCGGAATAGGCAACGAGGAGCTTGCCATTGTAGACGGACGCCTGGCCCAGGTCGTAAAGATCATCAACGACATTGTTACCCTGCAGGTATTTGCCGGTACGGAAGGGATCGCTACCGATGCCGAAGTCATTTTTGCAGGCAAAGCCCCCACACTCAAGGTTGGGGAAGACCTGGCCGGACGGTTTTTCAATGCTTACGGAGAGCCCATGGATGGCGGAAGCATCATGGGCAAGGAACGGGAAATCGGCGGCCCCAGCGTAAACCCTGTCAGGCGCAAACAGCCCTCCGAACTGATTGCCACGGGCATCGCCGGTATTGACCTGAACAATACCCTTGTGACGGGACAAAAAATTCCGTTCTTCGCAGATCCGGATCAGCCGTTCAACCAGGTAATGGCCATGGTGGCCCTCAGGGCAAAAGCCGACAAAATCATTCTGGGCGGGGTGGGGCTGACCAATGACGACTATCTGTATTTCAAGCAGGTCTTCGACAATGCAGGCGCCCTCGACCGTATCGTGGGCTTTATCAACACCACCGAAAACCCGCCCGTTGAACGGTTGCTTGTGCCCGACATGGCGTTGACCGCAGCCGAATACTTCGCCGTTGAAAAGAACGAGAAGGTTCTGGTTCTGCTGACCGACCTGACCCTGTACGCCGATGCCCTGAGTATCGTTTCAAACCGAATGGACCAGATCCCTTCCAAAGACTCCATGCCGGGTTCCCTTTATTCCGACCTGGCCCGTTTGTACGAAAAAGCCGTGCAATTCCCGGACGGCGGATCCATCACCATCATTGCGGTAACCACCCTCTCGGGAGGAGACATCACCCACGCCATCCCCGACAATACAGGGTATATCACCGAGGGACAGCTTTTCCTGCGTAAAGACAGTGACATTGGCAAGGTGATCGTGGACCCCTTCCGGAGTTTGTCCCGACTCAAACAGCTGGTGATCGGGAAGAAGACCCGTGAGGACCACCCACAGGTTATGAATTCTGCCGTCAGGCTTTATGCCGATGCCGCCAACGCCAAAACCAAGCTGGAGAACGGCTTCGATTTGACCGATTACGATGAACGATCCCTTGAATTTGCCAGGGAGTATTCAGAAAAACTGCTGGCCATCGACGTGAACATCGAGATCGATGCCATGCTTGAGACCGCCTATCAATTGTTCGAGAATTACTTTACCCCCGCCGAGGTGGGCATCAGGCAGGAATTCGTTGACAAATACTGGAAAAAGAATGGCAACAATTAAGCCGTAACAGGCAATTTTTTTTAATCCCTGAGCAAAGACCATGGCCATTAAGTTTCAATACAATAAAACCGCTTTACAGCAGATCAACAAGCAGCTCCAGGTCAGGGAACGGGCCCTGCCCACCCTGAAAAACAAGGAAGCCGCGCTGAGGGTCGAGGTAAAGCGTGCCAAAACGCAAGCCGAAGAATACGAGGAGAAACTGAAGGAAAAACTGCAAGGCTACCAGCGGGCCATTGAGCTGTGGGGTGAATTCGACAACGAATTGGTGGCCGTAGAGGATGTGGCGCTTTCGGTAAAAAAGATTGCGGGCGTAAAAACCCCGGTGCTCGAAGAAGTAAAGTTCTCCATCAGGGAATTCAGCCTGTTTAACAAGCCGGGCTGGTATCTCGACGGCATCACCATCGTTAAAGAGCTGGCACAAATTGCCATTGAAAGCGAGGTATTCCAGCAAAAGATGCAACTGCTCGACCATGCCCGGCGCAAAACCACCCAGAAGGTGAACCTGTACGAAAAAGTACAGATACCAGGCTTTGAAGACGCCATCCGGAAGATCAAACGTTACCTGGAGGACGAAGAAAACTTATCGAAAGCCGCCCAGAAAATTGTAAAAACCCGCATACAGGAAATGGAGGAAAGCATATGATTGTTCCCATGTCAAAATTCTCCTTCCTGGTATTTCACAAGGACTACCAGGAGTTTCTCGACCAGGTGCGGGCCTTGGGTGCCGTTCACCTGATTGAGAAGCAAAAGGAGGTGTCGGATGAAATCCGGGAAAAATACGACCTGATCAAGGAGATCCGCGATGTGGTGAAAACCCTGGAAAAGAGGGAAGTGGAACCTACGGCCAGGCCGAAAACCAGCGGAGGACAAAAAGCCTTTGAAGAAGCCAGGAACCTGCTGGAGGAATTGGAACAAAAAGTGGGACAGATCCAGCAGTTGTCCAAGGAGATGAGCCACATCAGGCATTGGGGTGATTTTTCCCCTGAAACCCTTCGGAAGCTGAAAGAAAACGGGCTCCACCTGAAATTCTATACTGTATCCAACAGGAAATTCCGGGAAAGTTGGTTGCAGGAATTTCCAATTTCGGTGGTCGGGCAGCACGGCGGACTGATTTACTTTGTGATGGTAAAGCAAGGACAGGAGGAGATTACCATCGACGCCGAGGAAATGCGTCCGCCCGAGAAACCCATCTCGGAACTCCGGCACTACCACGAACAGATCGAAAAGGATATCGATGGGATCAACGCCAAGATTGATGCCCTTGCAGCCAAAAGCCTGGAAGCCATCAAGCATTATCAGCTGGAGGTGATCGAAACCCTGGAGTACGGCAAAGCCATTGAGAACACAGAAAAACAGGCCGACGAAAAAGTGATGCTGCTCGAAGGCTGGGTGCCCGAAGGCAAAATGAAGGACATGGTGGCTTTCCTGGAAAAGAACAACATCCTGCACCTCATCAACAAACCGGGCAAAAAAGAAAAGGTTCCCATCATGCTCAGGAACCAGAAATTTCCTGAGAAATTCGAAGTCCTGGGCGAATTGTACTCCCTTCCCAAGTACAACGAACTCGACATGACTCCTTTCTTCGCTCCTTTTTACATGCTCTTCTTTGGATTCTGCCTGGGTGACGCGGGTTACGGCCTCCTTATGGTGGCGGCATCCCTGGTGCTGAAAAAGAAAGTAAAGAAAGAACTCAAGACGGTGATGGGATTGGTATTCTACCTTGGTTTGTCGACCATTTTGTTTGGCATCATCGGGGGAACCCTATTCGGCATTCCGCTGTATGAAACGGGATTGCCCGTTTACAGCACCCTGGCCGAAAAATTCGCCGCACGCGACACCGACATCAACCAGCTCCTGTTTTACCTGGCGCTGGCCTTTGGGGCCGTCCAGATTCTGTTCGGCATGTTCCTGAAGGTCATCAACGAGGTCAAACAGTTCGGCTGGGGTTTTGCCATCGGAACCATCGGGTGGATCACGCTGCTGGTCGGAGGGATCAGCTTTTTTGCAGTCAGCGAATTCGCCGGCATCCCAATGGACCAGATGAAGATCCCGCTTTATGTGTTCCTGGGGATCAGCGGATTGCTCATCCTGCCTTTAAACAACCTGGGGCGCAATGTTTTCATGAACGTGGGCGTCGGACTGTGGACTACCTACAACATGGTGACCGGCATCCTGGGCGACCTTTTGTCATACATCCGCCTTTTTGCACTGGGCATCTCCAGCGCGATCATGGGCTTCGTGTTCAACAGCCTGGCCGTGGAAATGAGCGGCAGCATCCCCGTACTGAATATCCTGATCATGGTCATTATCCTGGTCATAGGGCACAGCATCAACCTGTTTATGTCGGGCCTCGGTGCCTTCGTGCACCCCATGCGTCTGACTTTTGTCGAATTTTATAAAAACGCCGGCTTTTCCGGTGGCGGAAAAAAGTATAACCCATTCAGAAAAATCACTTAACGTCTCATTTATTTAATAATTTACATTATGGAACCAATTATTTTAGCTTACATAGGTGTTGGATTGATGATCGGATTGGCCGGTATCGGCAGTGCCTTCGGTGTATCCATGGGCGGCAACGCCTCTGTCGGCGCCCTGAAGAAGAACGACGAAGCATTCGGGAACTATCTCATCCTTAGCGCCCTTCCCGGGACCCAGGGCCTCTATGGCTTCATGGGATATTTTATTCTCTCGGGTTTCCTGGTACCCGACATCACCTGGACCACCGCAGCCGCGATTTTCGGCGCCGGTTTGGCCCTGGGTTTTGTCGGATTGCTCTCTGCCATCCGCCAGGGACAGGTATGCGCCAACGGCATCGCCGCCATCGGTTCCGGACACGATGTTTTTGGCAACACCATGATTCTGGCCGTATTCCCGGAGCTTTACGCCATCATCGCTTTTGCAGCAACCTTCCTGATCTCCGGGGCCCTTTAAGCGCCGGCAGGAAGTCTGACAATAAACAGCCTGAAGGGACAACCGGCTCCGGACTGGTCACCTGTATCCGTTGCCCGGTCAGACGAACCGGAGACAATTAGCTGATTCACAGCCCGGGAGCACAGACCCCAAAAGACATTGAGGATTCCGGTTTCCAAGCCCACCGCCCTTTCGGGGGTGCGTGGGCTTTTTTTGTGCCTGATTTTTCGTTTTTTCGTAAAAAATCCTACATTTACCGCGTTAAAAATTCAAACACAACCGGCTCACCCCTGTTTAATCCAATACGCCTTAATGATGAAAATACCCTCTGCTTTCCTGTCTGCTGGATTGACCCGCAGAAAACCCAATCCGTTTCCGGCCTTGTCCCGGTGTTTGGCACGCAGTCTTCCTGTCCTGCTCATGACTGTCTTGCTTATACTGCCATTCCAGGCTTTGAAGGCACAAAACAATTACCCCAACCACCAGGAAATGACAGAGCGGTTACATGCCCTTTCCAGGAGTTATCCAAGCCTGGTCAGGCTGGAATCCCTAACCAAAACCCTCGGTGGCAAAGACATCTGGTTGCTTTCCGTCGGATCGGGAAATCTCGAAACACGCCCGGCCATCGCCATTGTGGGCGGCATTGCAGGCGATCACCTTTTGGGAACGGAGCTGGCCCTGCAATTTGCAGAAAAACTCCTGGCCGGGACCGGCAATCAGACTTCCCGCCAGCTTCTGGATTCGGTGACCTTCTACGTGTTTCCGGATATGAGCCCGGATGCCCGCGAACAGCATTTCACGGACTTTCGCTATGAGCGCCTGGGGAACGCCAATCCATCCGACTATGACGGGGATGGGAAAATCAACGAAGATCCCTATAATGACTTGAACGGTGACGGTCAAATCACGCTCATGCGGATCAAAGACCCCCGGGGCGGCTGGATCACCCATCCCGAAGATGTCCGGATCATGGTCAGGGCCCGTCCGGAATCGGGGCAGCAGGGAGAATACTTCCTCTATAGTGAAGGACTCGACCAGGACAAGGACGGTCTTTTTAATGAGGACGGTGCAGAAGGCGTGATATTCAACAAGAACTTCTCATTTAAATATCCTGCGTTCACCGCGGGGGCCGGCGAAAATGCGGTGTCTGAAAACGAGACCCGTGCCATTGCCGACTTTTTATTCGCGGCAAAAAATGTGTTTGCGGTCATCAGCTTCGGTCCGGCGAACAATCTCACCGAACCCCTGCGCTACAATGAGCGTGAGGCCGGGGGACGAATTCCCGGAGGCTGGCAGGAAGAAGACATCAAAATCAACCAGCTCCTGAGTCTTAGCTATAATCAGCATTTGGGATTCCGACCCGGAGATCAGGGGGGATCCGGCGGTGCGCAGTCTGAAAAAGGCCCGCGATCCGGTACGCAGGAAACCGACACCCGGCAGGAAGTCGTTTCCCCGCCAGGGGGAACAGCCGGAAGCGATGGAGACCTGTTTCAATGGGCTTACTATCACTACGGCCGCTTCAGCTTCAGCACACCCGCCTGGTGGGTTCCGGCGGAGCCTGCAGGGAGGGGCGCAATGCGGGGAGCGAGCGGAGCCGGTGACATGCCCGGCCGGCAACAAGGTCCCGGCGACGGAGCAACCGGCTCCCGGGGCAGCACGACCAGGGGAACGGCCATGCAACAGGGAGGTCCGGGTGGCAGGCCGGGAAGGGCAAGCACGGAAGAAATCATGGCGGGGATCCGGCATGGAGGCGGATCGCCTGAAGTGGACAGCCGGGGGCAGCTCAACCTGCTGCGCTGGGCTGAAAAGAATGATGTATCCGGGATTTTTGTTCCCTGGACCCGCTTCAATCATCCCGACTTCCCGGGAAGGGAAGTGGAGATTGGCGGCATCGCACCATTTGTTATGAAAAACCCACCCTACGAAATGACCCCGGCCATTGCGGAAAAACACCTGGCATTTATCCTTGATGTGGCGGAGATGCGGCCCCAGGTCCGGATCGAGAACATACGGACAGAAGCCCTTGGTAACAACCTGTTCAGGGTCACAGCCGATATTGTCAACAGGGGCAGTTTCCCGACGGTATCCCAAATGGGGCAACGAATCAGATGGGTGCAAAAGACTGTAATCAGGACCACTCCTTCCGCTGCCCAAAAGGTCATCAGCGGCCAGACCGTCGACATCATTGATGGGATCGATGGCCGCAGCAGCATCGAACGAAGCTGGCTGATACAAGGCAAAGGCGCGTTTGAGATACGGGCCGGGGCGGAGAGCAGTGGATTTGACAGCCACACCGTAAGCCTATAAGCACGGTCCGGCCCACCGAAAGGCTGGCTGAACCTGCATTCATTTTTGTATTGAATAATCACCGGATAATTGTATACCCATATGAACAGAATCATTGCCGCTGTATTTGTAATTGCCTTATGCCTCCCTGCTGCCGCCCAGGTGGAAGACGGACGACCGGTCGGTCATTATTTCAAGGCAACGGGCACGCCCGTCAACCCGAAAGTGGAGGTCAGCTGGAACCGGTATTACACCAACGAAGGACTCTATGAGATCTCCAGACAAATCGTCAGTGCCTACCCGGAACTGGCCAGTCTGGAGTCAATCGGTAAAAGCCATGAAGGACGCGACATCTGGCTGCTGACGCTTACCAACCAGCGCAACAAGCCGCATATGGAAAAGCCCGGCTTCTGGATCGACGGCAACATCCACGCCAATGAAATCCAGGGCAGCGAGATCGCCCTGTATACGGCCTGGTACCTGGTTGAGATGTACGGCATGTCCCCGTTCATCACCAGCCTGCTCGATGAAAAGGTTTTCTACATTGTACCCACCATCAATCCGGACGGACGGGAAGACTATATGGCCAATGCCAATACGGTGAGCTCCCCGCGTTCGGGGACTGTTCCACTGGACGACGATGGGGATGGGGAAAAGGCGGAAGACGGGTATGACGATCTGAACGGTGACGGGCACATCACCCAGATGCGACGCCGGAATCCATTGGGGCAGTTCCGTGAGGATCCTGAAGATCCGCGCAGGTTGAACCCGGTCAAACCGGGCGAATTCGGCGACTGGGAATTACTGGGATTTGAGGGCACCGACCGTGACGGAGATGGCCGGGTCAATGAGGACCGGGTGGGTTACTATGATCCGAACCGCGATTGGGGATGGAACTGGCAGCCCGACTATGTACAGCGGGGCGCTTACCTCTACCCTTTTTCCCTGCCGGAGAACCGGGCGGTGAGAGACTTTGTGCTCGCCCATCCGAATATTGCCGGGGCGCAAACCTACCACAATTCCGGGGGCATGATTCTCAGGGGTCCCGGGACAAGGGAGGACGAACAACTCTATACCCGCCAGGACCGCATGGTGTATGACGCCATCGGTGAGCTTGGCGACAGGCTGCTTCCCGGTTACAGGTATATGACATTGTTTGAGGACCTGTACACGGTGTATGGGGGTCAGATTGACTGGTTCCACTTTAACCGGGGCATCTATACCTTCACCAATGAATTGTTTACCCCCTACAAATACTTTTACGAGGAATACCGCAGCCGGGATGAATCGCAAGGGGCGTCTTACCATTTTGACAAATACCTGTTGTTCGAAGATGCCTTTGTTCCATGGGAAGACTTCGACCATCCCCAGTTTGGCAAGATTCAGATCGGGGGGTTCAAGAAGAACTTCGGGCGGGTGCATCCGGGCTTTATGATCGAACAGGATGCCCATCGCAACATGGCCTTCACTTTACACCATGCCTGGCATACCCCACGGCTGGAAATCCGTGAACTGACCGTGAACCAGCTGGGCAGCGGTCTCAGTGAAGTGATCGCGGTGGTGGCCAATACCCGCATCATTCCGACACATTCCGGCATAGACATGATGTACCGCATTCAACGGCCCAATTACATCCGGCTGGAAGGAGCCAGGGTCCTGGCCGGAATGATCGTTCACAACCGCGACCTGAACCTTGTAACCGAACAGAAAGTAAATCCGGATGTGATTGAAGTGGACAATATTCCGGGAATGGAAACCGTCACGGTAAAATGGATCGTGGAAAATCCCGCAGGTCTGAGCGTGACCGTCAACAGTGAAAAAGGCGGGGTCGTAAGCGCCGGGCAAAATCCCCGCTCCAGGTAAAAAAAACAGGCTCCTTGGGGCCGAATGCCCCGCTTTATGTTGCGAACATTCACCATAGAAGACCCCTTTTTGCTGGAGTCGGGAAGAACCCTCCCAAAGCTGGAGATTGCGTACCATGTGTTTGGGGATCTGAGCAGATCCCAACCGCTGGTTTGGGTATTCCACGCCCTGACCGGAAATTCTGATCCAACCGATTGGTGGGGCGGGATCATCGGGCACGGCAAGTGCATCGACCCCGGGAAGCATTCCATTGTTTGCGCAAATGTGTTGGGTTCCTGCTACGGAACAACGGGACCCACCTCTATCAACCCACAAACGGGCAAGCCCTGGTTGCGCGGTTTTCCCCTGGTAAGCATTCGCGATATGGTCAGGGCACACGAACTGCTCCGCCAGCATCTTTCCATAGAGCAAATCGATCTGGCCATTGGCAGTTCGCTGGGGGCCTTCCAGGCATTGGAATGGGCCATCATGCATCCCAGGCGGATCCAAAACCTGCTCTTTATTGCCGCCAGCGCCCGATGCAGCCCCTGGGCCAAGGCCTTTAACGAGACCCAGCGGATGGCGCTGATGGCTGATCCTGGTTTTTTTTGCGACAAGCCGGGAGGGGGCAGAGACGGGTTAAAGGCCGCCCGGGCCATCGGGATGTTGAGTTACCGTAGCTTTGAGGCCTTCCATCAAACCCAGCAAGATCCTGGGGATCAAGCACTGGACAACTACAGGGCCTGCTCCTATCAGCAGTACCAGGGAGAGAAACTCGCCCGCAGGTTCAACGCCCATGCCTATTACACCATTTCCAGGGCCTTCGACACCCACGATGCGGGCAGGGACCGTGGCGGACTGAAGCAGGCGCTGGGTAGAATCAAAGCGATGACGCACTGCATCAGCATACAGACCGACCTGCTGTTTCCCGTAAACGAAGTGAAGAAGGTGGCAGAGATGGTTCCGGGGGCCACCCACCAGACCATTGAGAGCCTCTATGGCCATGATGGCTTCCTGGTGGAAAATGATGCCCTGGCCGGCATCATCAGGGAAAAATTCTTTTAAACCGCAGTTCCTCCGGACTCGTATGGCCCGGTGGTTATATCACCCAATCAGCTTTTCAATCAACCGGTCCTTTGGCTGGTGCGGACCGACTTCAGCTTTTCGTAGACCGTGAATACAATCAGCATCATCCCCATCAGATATACCGTGTCCTCCACAGGGATGCTGAACAGCCGGACACCGAGGTTTTCCATGTCGTTGTAGCGGACAACCGGCAGGGAGGTAAGCACTCCGTTGACAACGGCAAAGGGAATCAAGGTCACCAGGTAGGTGACGTAGTAATGGCTGAGCCAGGTTTTGTGCGACCGGAAAAAAGCCTGCATAAGGCTGAGGATGCCGGCCACCATCATCACCACAAAGGTGTAATCCTTTTGCGTATGCCACAGGGCCATGGAAATGAAAAGCAGTCCTGATCCGACGGAAACCCAAAGGGCGGCCTTCGGAAAGACCAGGCGGGGAAGAAAATACCGGATCACTTCGTATGAAAACACCACGCAATAAGGTATCACGACAAAAAAGAGCCATTCCTCAACGGGAAGATTCCAAATGAACAGCCCCGAAACATAATCATGGTTGAACGACCAGATGCCACGCTGTGTAAAAATGATGTCCCAGGGGATATATACCAGCATCATGGTGCCGATACCCGCAAAAAGAGGGGTCCGGTACCTGAAGAACCGAATCCTGGGTTCAAAGCTTCGGAGCAGGGGAATGGCAATGCTTCCTGCCAGCAACAATGCATAAGTCCATTTTTCCATAGGGATCCGGTTTGTTTCTTCTGTCAAAATCCCTCCCATCACTGCCGTGCCGGGAGAAAACCCTGTTGTGCGGGCCTGAAAATTTAAAATTTCAACAGATAAATAACACCAATAGGCAGGTTTTTGTTTGACCACCTGCAGGGCCCTTTCATTGTTTTGGCAGACCGGGGGCCGGGGAGCGCTTCGTTTAAATGCAGAAAGAAAAGAAGAAATGATTAATTTCCGTATTTTTGACGGTGGAACGAAGCCTTCGCTTCCTTTATCCGGATCATATGGGCATTCTGATCGCCTCCATCGTAATCATTGTATGGGCCGCACACCTGGCCTGGATGCTGTTTTTTCTACCCTTTTCCCCGGCCAATCCATGGATGTACTTCCACATCATTTTGCAGGCCTACCTTTACACGGGCCTCTTTATCACGGGTCATGATGCGATGCACGGAAACATCTCCCGTTCCAAAGCCGTCAACACTTTTTTTGGCAACCTGTCCACTTATTTGTTTGCCGGCCTCTCCTATAAGCGCCTGCGCAAGAATCACGGACTGCACCATAAGGACCCGGCCACGGGCAACGATCCGGATTTTTTTCTCGGGTCACAAAATTTCTGGAAGTGGTGGGCGGTATTTATGTGGCGCTATTTAAGCATCATCCAGCTGCTGATTATGGCCCTGGTTTATAACTTGCTTATCCTGCGTTTCGAAGAAATAAAAGTACTGATATACTGGGCCCTGCCGGCCCTGTTGGGTACCCTCCAACTCTTTTATGTGGGCGTATACTGGCCCCATCGCAAACCCCACCTGCCCGACATGGAGCCACACAAGGCCCGCACCCAAAAGAAAAACCATCTCTGGGCCATGATCAGCTGTTATTTCTTCGGATACCACTCAGAGCACCACCACAATCCGCGCATTCCCTGGTGGCAGCTTTACCGGACCAAATAGGTTTATTGCCTGATTTTTTCCAGGCATTCCAGCAGGCTGTCATGCCAATGGGGTATATCCACCCCAAAATCACGCTTGATACGTGACTTGTCCAGCACACTGAAGTGGGGGCGTATGGCCGGGGCCCGGATTTCCCGGGAAAGAACCGGAATCAGCTTACAGTCCAGCTTTCCATCATCAACAATGGCCTTGGCAAAGTCATACCAACTGGCCACACCCTCATTGCTGAAATTGTACACCTCAGTGCGCATCTTTGCAGGCAGGCGGGGAATCATGTCCAGGATCACCCCCGCCAGGTCGCGTGCATAGGTGGGTGTTCCGATCTGGTCGAATACCACCCGCAATTCTTTTTCACTTCGGGCTTTCTTCAGGATGGTCTTCACGAAATTGTTCCCATGGCTGGAGTACAACCATGAGGTTCTGATAATCAAAGCTTTCTTTGCGTTAAAGATAACCTCTATCTCTCCCTCCAGCTTGGTCTTGCCGTAAATGGTCTTCGGGCTTGCCGTGTCGTTCTCGGTATAGGGCCGGAACCCCTTCCCTTCAAAAACATAATCGGTAGAAATATGCACCATCAACACCCCGGCCCTGGCCGTGGCTTCGGCCATAAACTTTGCGGCAGCGGTATTAAGCAAACTGGCCGCCGCCCTGTCGTCCTCCGCCCGGTCGACCGCTGTATAGCCAACGCAATTAATCAGGCAATTTACCTGGTTCTTTTTTATAAACTTATAAATGGCTTCCCCGGAGGTAACATCCAGGTCCTCTTTATCGGTGAAGAAAAACCGGAAAGCGGGATACCCTGCCGCCAATTCCTTAAACTCACTTCCCAACTGGCCGTTGCTGCCCGTTATGAGAATATTCATAAAAACCTTATTTGATGCAAACCAATTGATTACCAGCCAGACATTGCCAATGGCCCTTTCTGAACAAATATATTCTTTTTTTTTCGTCGGATGGTATTTTTTTACCAGAGCAAAGCCTGCCCCGGTCAAGCTGAAAATCGATTAATTCTGTTAAATTTGGTAAAGAAAAACCGCATAAGATGCCAGAATCCATGATTGAAAGGGAGGTGCTTGACACCACCCGCAAGGCTTTGTTTATTAATCTTGACGACACCATCTACGGTTCTTTCGCTGAAATCGGGGGCGGTCAGGAGGTGGCCAGGTGTTTCTTCCAATCGGGCGGGGCCTCCGGAACGGTTGCGCGCACTATCTCTGCTTACGACATGGCTTTCAGTGACTTACTTTACGGGAAAACCCCAAATAAAAGGTATGTGTCGGAAAAGCGACTGATGCAGATGCTCCAGATCGAATACGAAAGTCTGGTCGATTTGCTGGGTGAAAAAAGGGAGCCCGACACCCGTTTCTTTGCCTTTGCCAATACAGTAACCACCCTGAACTATCGCAAGGACAACGAAGCGCACGGATGGATCGGGGTTAAGTTCCAGTTGAAACCCGGCGGAAAGGCCAATGAAGTGGTTTTGCATGTCCGGTTACTGGAAAATGACAGTTTGCTGCAGCAAAAGACCCTGGGGATATTGGGGGTGAACCTGATTTATGCCTGTTATTACAACTACCAGTATCCGAACAGTTTCCTGAAGTCATTGCTTGAATCCATCTCCGAAGACCGCATCGAGATCGACATGGTTCGGATGAACGGTCCGGAACTCGACTATGTAGACAATAAATTACTGGCGGTTCAGCTGGTGAAGAATGGCATGACCCCGGTTACCATGTTCGATCGTCACGGGAAGGTGCAACAGCCATCCGACTTGCTTTATCAGAAAAACATCATGGTGCTCAGGGGCAGTTTTCGTCCCATTACCTATGTCGGCTTCGATATGCTTCGAAACGGGTTTTCACTGTTCAAGGATGAGGTTGGCTTTGACAAGGAAAACACCGAAGTGCTTTGTGAAATGACCCTGAACAACCTGATGGAGGCGGGCAATTTCGATGAACGGGACTTTCTTGCCCGGGTCGATATTCTTTGTGGGATGGGCCGCACGGTGATGATCTCCAATTTCAGGGAATTCTACAAGCTGGCCGGATGGTTCAGGCGCTTTAAGCTGAAAAACATACGAATGATCATCGGCGCCCTCACTTTCAGCAATGTACTCGACGACTGCTACTACCAAAACCTGCGCGGGGGAATTATGGAGGCCTTTGGGAAACTCTTTATGGAAAACCTGAAGGTGTATGTTTATCCCGGACGGGAAAAAGAAAACGACCCGGTTATCACCACCGGAAACATGCCGGTAAAAGAAGAACTGAAGTTCCTTTACAGGCACCTGATCGAAAACAAATTCATACTCGACATCCCCAGGTATCGCCCGGAGATTCTTCCCTTTTTCTCCCATGTGGTGCTGAAAAAAATCCAAAGCAGGGATCCCGAATGGGAAAAGATGGTACCGCGCTATGTATCGGCTTTTATTAAAAGCAAAAACCTCTTTGGGTATGCATCATAATAAGCTTTCGAACCCCGGCCGGGAACAAGCCCAACAGTTCCGGTACAGAAGGCAAAACACCCGCTAAAACTCATCCATGTCGATCATGGGGCCATCGTCTGCGCCCGGTGTACGGCGCCTTTGGCTGGGGTTGCGTTCGGCTTCATTGATGCGGTATGAGAACCCAAGATAAAGCATGCGGCTGTTTCTTATCCGCTCCATATCGATGGTAAAGTTGTCTCCGTAATTGACCATTCTGAAGCCCTGGGTATTGAACATATCACTCAATCGCAGGCTAATCGTGCCCTTATTCGCCAGCACATTCTTCCTGACAGCCACATCGGCCGAATACATCTCCCGCATTTCTCCCTGGATCATGACAACGGGAGAACGATAGAATGCATTGAGCTGTGCACTCCAGCCGCCGGGAAAGGTAAAATTATTGACCATCCGCGCAGACCAGGAATAACTGTCGTTGCGCATCTCCATCATGGCCCCGCCACCCTCTACGATTTGTCTGAAATAGCTGAAAGTGCCGTTTACCCTGTACCATGGCGCCAGCTGCCGTGAACCGACAAGTTCCGCCCCGTACGATATGCCTGTATTCAGGTTTTCATAAGTAGTATAAGCAATTCCGTTTTCATCCATGGTTCGGAACCGGGTAATCATTCCCTCCGTATACCGGTAGAAAAGGCTGGGATTCAAGGTTGTTTTCTCCCAGAATTTCGTATACCCAAGCTCCAGGGAATTGATGTATTCCGGATTCAAGGTTGGATTGCCATAACTCAAATCGTAAGGGTCTGAATAGCTGACAAAAGGATTCAGCACCCGGTTGTTTGGTCTGCTGATCCGGCGGCTGTAGCTGATCTGGGCGCTATGGTTGTTTTCAAAGTTCCGGCGCAGGTGCATGCTTGGAAACAAACTGAAATACTGCTTGGTATGCAGATCGTTGGTGGTTCGTTGATCGGCCTCCACGAAAGCCTGCTCTGCACGCAAGCCTGCCTGCACGCTGTAAGGGCCCAGAAGCGTGGAAAAAATACCATAAACGGCGTACACTTGTTCACTGAATACGAAACGGTTGCTAAGGCCGGGATTGTCAATCCATTCGTTGGCCTGGTGGTCGAAATTATAGAAGTTAAAGTCCGAATCCATCTCGCGCAGGTACGCCCTTCCGCCCACCTCCAGTTTGCGGTCCTCCCCAAGGGGCTGGATATAATCCATCTGAAGAGAGAACATCCAGTTCTTTCCGCCAAAGCTGGTGTTGTCCAGCAGGTCCGGGCGATTAACAGGGATTTTGCTCAGATCGAAAAATTGCTGAATGTTGTTCTCCTGACGACTCATGGAGCGGTCTGAAAATACGATATCCGTATTGAATTCCCGGATTCGCCGGGGAAAAGTCCGGCGGTAATTCAGGGTGTAGTTCATCCCTGAGTTGTCCATTTCATCGCCCGAATAACGGGTAAAATAGTTGGTCAGGTCGCGGTCGCTGGCCAGGGCGCTGTAATCGGTCGTGTTGATGCCCCCACGATCCCATTCGTTAAACAGCAGGGAAAAGGTAAGGGTGTTGAATTGGTTGAGCTGATAATCTGCCCCAATGGTGAAGTTTTGGGAATTCATGTTGTTTTCATAATCCTGACGCTGGTCCAAAAAGGTCGTATCAGACAAAAAGCTGGTTCTGAAACTGCTTCCATAACCCTCCATGGTAAACATTCTCCCGCTATAGCTGGCAAAAAAATTCACAGCACTGATTTTATAGTTTAAATTCAGTGACCCGGTATACCGGTTCCGGGTGCTTGCATTGAGGGAGACCATCCCGTTGTAACCGGCACGGCGTTCCTTTTTCAAAACGATGTTGATGATTCCGGAAGTCCCGTCCGGGGCATACCTGACGGAAGGATTGGTGATGACCTCTATGCGGTCGATCATATTGGCAGGGATCTGTTCCAGGGCTTCTGACCCACTCAGTCCGGTGAGCCCGGACGGACGCCCGTCAACAAGAATGGTCACATTTGAACTTCCGCGAAGGCTCACATTGCCGTCAAAGTCAACGGCCACGCTGGGAATATTCTGCATCAGCTCAATGGCCGATCCTCCGGTGGCGGTTAATTCCTGGTCCACATTAAAGACCCGGCGGTCGAGACCGACTTCCATCAGCTGGCGGGCTGCTTCCACGGTCACCTCAGAGAGCAATTCCGCCCCCGGCTCAACGCGGATCAATCCTGCGTCATATTCCATGGATCCGGGCGTAATGGCCACACCACCCACTACTTTTCGGGGGTATCCGACAAAGTTAATGGTCATGTAATACCTGCCAAATGGCAATCGGTCAATCATAAATCGTCCCATTTCGTCGGATATCCCACCGGTTACCATAAGGGAATCACGCTCCCTGTGTAAGACGATACTGGCGAACATCAGGGGTTCACCTGTGCTGTCGTCAAGCAGCTGTCCGCCGACCTTGCCAATGGCAGCGGTTGTCGATCCGGCAGGGGCATTGGGTTCGGTGGCCGTTGATGCACTCCCGGCATTGGGTCCGGCGGCCGCTGATGCACCCTCAGCATTGGGTGTGGAAACATCATTGGTTGTGGCGGAAGGGCGCTCGGTGGGGGCAGGTGATTCTTCCCGGGGCGATTCCGGCAAACCTCCGGCGACGGCCACCAGGGCCTGCCACGACATAAACGCAGCCACCAGATATACTTTGAAAAAAGACGGGGGCAACATTTTGAAAAAAGACGGACGGAACATATGGTTATCGGTTTTTTTGATTTAACTTTTTTGTAAGACCAACCGCTATTCTTGGCTGACCGTATACAATACCTGTGATAGGACAAACAAAGCCCGAAAAAGTTTAATCGCGTTCAGGTCGTCAACCGGTGATGGGCAATCCCGGAAACAGGGTAAAACACAAACCGGGAAATCAGCATCTGACAAAAACTTGCGGTAAATGCTCCAGGGGTTTCGTTAAACACATAATATGCAGAAGAAAAACATAAGCGAAATGCCCGCATGATTTTGTTTAACATTTAACTTTATTTAATAAACATTTTATCTCACCACCCGGATTTTGCCCGGGCACACAGCATGGATATTGAAGTCTTTGTATTATCTTTGCATCCTGAATGATGGAAAAAAATCCCCATGGTTGAGAACTACTCAGAAGACACCATCCGCACCCTGGACTGGAAGGAACACATCCGTATGCGACCCGGCATGTATATCGGAAAACTGGGCGATGGGGCGTCCCAGGACGACGGAATCTATGTGTTGATCAAGGAAGTGATCGACAACGCCATTGATGAGCACATCATGGGCTTTGGAAAAACCATTGAGGTGAAGATCGACGACCTCCAGGTCACCGTTCGCGATTTCGGCCGTGGCGTTCCCCTCGGCAAGGTCGTTGACTGCGTCAGCAAAATCAATACCGGGGCAAAATACGACAGCAAAGTATTCAAAAAAACCGTCGGTTTGAACGGGGTGGGCACCAAGGCCGTCAATGCCCTTTCCGGTTTTTTCCGGATAGAATCCATCCGCGAAGGCAGGTCAAAGGTGGCCGACTTCCGGATGGGAAACCTGATCAACGACCATAAAGAAGCTGAAAGCAATGCGCGCGGCGGCACCATTGTCACTTTTGTTCCCGACGAAACCATTTTTGGCAAGTTCCGGTTTATCAATGAATACATCGAAAAGCTTCTGTGGAATTATGTATTTCTGAACCGCGGCCTAACCATCATTTTTAATGGTCAGAAACTGCATTCCCAGAACGGCTTGCTTGACTTACTATCGCGCAACATAGACACACCGGTTTGTTATCCCATCATCCACATCCAGGAGGATGACCTGGAGTTTGCTTTCACACATAGCAACAGTCAATACAGCGAGGAGTACTATTCCTTTGTAAATGGTCAGCATACGACCCAGGGCGGGACCCACCAGGCAGCATTTCGCGAAAGCCTGAACAAAACCATCCGGGAGTTTTAC
The DNA here is from genome assembly GCA_041690235.1 of Bacteroidales bacterium. GTDB lineage: Bacteria > Bacteroidota > Bacteroidia > Bacteroidales > UBA7960 > SLSG01. Next base: position 6,395 of record JAWLHS010000011.1, on the reverse strand, counting down.
AAGAAGGATTTTGATGCCAACGATATCAAAACATCCATTATCGTGGCGATGAGCATTAAAATTCAGGAACCGGTTTTTGAATCGCAGACAAAGACCAAATTGGGCTCCCAGTATGTGGAGCCCGGTGGCCCAAGCATTAAAAACCACATCAACGACATCGTGAAGCGACGCCTGGACAACTACCTGCACATGAACCAGGAGACTGCAGAAGCCTTGTTGCGAAAAATTCTGCAATCGGAGCGGGAGCGGAAAGACATGGCCAGCATCAAGAAGCTGGCCAGGGAGCGTGTAAAAAAAGCCAGTCTGCATAACAAGAAACTGCGGGACTGCCGCATCCACTACAATGAGAACCATCCCCAGCGTCTCGAATCCACCTTGTTTATCACCGAGGGAGATTCAGCGAGCGGGTCCATCACCAAAGCAAGGAACGTGAACACCCAGGCGGTGTTCAGCCTGAAAGGCAAGCCGCTAAACTGCTATGGGCTGACCAAAAAAATTGTTTACGAAAACGAAGAGTTTAACCTGCTGCAGGCCGCCCTGAACATTGAAGACAGCCTGGAAGACTTAAGGTATAACAATATAGTGGTCGCAACAGATGCAGATGTGGACGGCATGCATATCCGTTTGCTTCTCTTGACTTTCTTTTTACAGTTCTTCCCCGACCTTGTCAGGAACGGACACCTATACATCCTTCAAACACCCCTTTTCAGGGTCCGAAATAAGCAACACACCCATTACTGCTATTCTGAAAAGGAAAAACAGGCAGCCCTTGCCAACTTGGGGGGTAAGCCGGAAATTACCCGTTTTAAAGGCCTCGGAGAGATCTCTCCGGATGAGTTCAGCCATTTTATCGGGAAAAACATCCGGCTGGATCCGGTCATCTTACGAAAAGAACTAAGCATCGTTGATATGTTGTCTTTCTACATGGGAAAAAACACCCCGGAGCGTCAGAATTTTATCATCGATAATCTGCGGGTGGAACTGGATGTGCTGGAGAATTAAAGACAAGGACTATTTTTTATCCCAGTCTTCCCAGAACCTGAACTTCATACGAAAGTCGTCCAGGGAACTGCGCGACAATACAATGGTTTCCGTTTGCTGTTTTTGGGGCATTATGCCCGACAGGTTCTCCCCTCCCGGGTCAATCACGGCCGAATCACCACAGTGGGGCACACCATTTCCGTCTTCCCCCACCCTGTTCAGCCCGACAACATAGCTGAGGTTTTCAATGGCCCGGGCCATCAGCAGCACACGCCAGGCGTGGCTGCGGCTTTCAGGCCAGTTGGCCACATAAAGCAATACATCGTACCCAAAGCCAGTTTCGGGATCATGGTGGTTCCTGCTCCAGCCCGGAAACCTCAGGTCGTAGCAAATCAGCGGCATCAGTTTCCAGCCTTTCAGGGAAACCACCAGTTGGTCCTTTCCGGGGGTATATTGCTCATTTTCTCCTGCAAAACCAAACAGGTGTTTTTTGTCATACCGATGGTAACTGCCATCCGGATCCATCCAGATCAATCGATTGTAAAACCGGTTTGCCTCCCTGATGGCCAGGCTGCCGGTAACAACGCAATTTCTGGATGCGGCGGTTCTTCGCATCCACTCCATGGTGGGACCTTCCATGGGCTCCGCCACCTTGCGGGGATCCATTGAAAAGCCCGTGGAAAACATTTCCGGAAGCAAAATGAGGTCTGTCGGGGCATCGATTGCACCGATCCTTTGGGAAAACATCCTGAGGTTTGTCTCCCGATCCTCCCAGTAAAGGTTGGCTTGTATCAGACTCAGGCTCAAATTTTGCATAGGATATCCGCTGCTTTCTCCAGGGTCTGCTCAGACTTGGCAAAACAAAACCGGAGGGTTTGGTGGTTTTCTGGTTTGGAATAAAACGGGGCATTTGGCACGGCGGCTACTTTGTGTTCGCGAACCAGGCGCCTGGCAAATTCCATTTCCTCCTCCTCGCTGATCGCGCTATAATCGAGTACCTGGAAGTAGGTACCCGCAGCCGGAACAATCTGAAAGCGCGAAACAGCCAGGGCCTTGTTGAAAAAATCCCGCTTTCCCTGGTAAAAGGGGCCCAGGCCTTCATAATTGGAAGGATTCTCCAGGTATTCCGCCAGCGCATACTGAATCGGGGTATTGGCCGCGAACACGGCAAATTGGTGGGTCTTCCTGAACTCCTTCATCAGGTTCGGCGGCGCCACACAATAGCCCGTTTTCCAGCCCGTTGCATGAAATGTCTTTCCAAAGGAACACACCACAAGACTTCGTTCCGCCAGTGAAGGATAGCGGCAAACACTTTCATGCACCTGGTTATCAAAAACGATGTGTTCATAGACTTCATCACTCAGGATCAGAATTCCTGAATCTCGGGTCAGCTTGTCAAGCTGCGCCATATCCTCAGCCGAAAGAATGCTGCCGGTAGGATTATGAGGGGTATTGATAATGATCATCCGGGTCCGGGAACTCACCAGGCGTTTTACCTCATTCCAATCAATCCTGTAGCCTGGATATTTCAGTTTAAAGGCAATGGGCATGCCGCCATTCAACCTGATGGCAGGCACATAACTATCATAGGCGGGTTCAAAAACAATCACCTCATCTTCATCCCTGACAAATGCGGTAATGGCGGTAAAGATGGCCTGTGTGGCCCCTGCAGTGACTGTAATTTCCTTTTCCGGATCGTAGGTGGCCCCATAGAGGGCCTTTGTTTTCGCGGCAATGCGCTCCCTGAGTTCCATCACCCCTGGCATGGGTGCATATTGATTATAACCCTTTTTCATGTATTTGGCAACCAGGCTGATCAACTCGGGCGACACCTCAAAATCCGGAAAACCCTGGGATAAGTTCATTGCATTGTACTCACTTGCCATTGCCGACATGGTGGCAAACACGGAGGTCCCGGTATTGGGAAGTTTGGAGACAATGGAGTCGGGGAAAAAACTCATAATTCCTATAAAATTGTTACTTTTGCAGTCTAATAAAAAGCCTGGGGCCGGATGGTAAAATTAATGGTTTTTTTTTAACGGCTTTGCCTTCCGGGTCTGGTTTTTCAAAGCAATAAATACTTAAAGGACATAAAACAAATAAGCATTGATCCAAAAAGATATCTACTATGCGAACCATTGACCAAATCAATTTTTCCGGAAAACGGGCGATTATCCGTGTTGATTTCAACGTTCCGATGGACCAGGATTTTCGGATTACCGACGATTCACGCATGCGTGCGGCCATCCCCACCATTGAAAAAATCCTGAATGACGGCGGAGCCGTCATACTGATGTCTCACCTGGGGCGCCCCAAGGAAGGGCCGGAAGAAAAATTCTCACTAAAGCACCTGACAAAGCACCTGGGGAAATTGCTTGACCGGGAGGTAAAATTTGCCGACGACTGCATCGGGGAATCAGCCAGTACCCTGGCGGATGAATTGAAACCGGGGGAAGTTCTGCTGCTGGAGAATCTCCGGTTCTACAAGGAAGAAACAAAAGGGGATGAGGCCTTTGCCGAAAAACTGGCTGCCCTGGCCGACGTCTATGTAAACGATGCATTTGGCACGGCACACAGGGCCCATGCATCAACAACCATTATTGCCAGGTTTTTTCCGGAAAACAAAGCCTTTGGCTACATCATGAAAAATGAGCTGGAGAGCATTGACAAGGTGCTCAAGGACACAAAAAAGCCCTATGTCGCCGTCATTGGGGGCGCGAAGGTGAGCACCAAGATTGAGATCATCAACAACCTGCTCGAAAAAGCCGATGACCTGATCATTGGGGGAGGCATGATGTTCACCTTTATCAAGGCACAGGGTGGAAAAATCGGAAGCAGCATGGTTGAGGACGATTATCTGGAAACGGCCCGTGAGATTATGGCGGCTGCCCGTGAAAAGGGGGTAAAAATCCATATTCCCCCCGATGCCATCATCGCCGACAGTTTTTCCAACGATGCCAAAACCAGGGAATCATCCGCTTCAAGGATACCGGATGAATGGCTGGGGCTGGATATCGGACCTGAAAGCATACGGAAGTTTGAAGAGGTGATCTCTGGTGCAAAGACCATACTGTGGAACGGACCCATGGGCGTTTTTGAGATGAGCAATTTTGCGGCTGGGACAAAGGCCGTCGCAGAAGCACTTGTAAAGGCAACCGAAAAAGGCGCATTTACCCTGATCGGCGGTGGTGATTCCGTGGCCGCAATCAACCAATTACAGCTGGCCGACAAAGTTAGTTACGTAAGTACAGGAGGTGGGGCGTTGCTGGAGTATATGGAAGGAAAAACACTGCCAGGAGTACAGGCCATCAATGATTAAATAAAGAGATTCAGGCATAAAAAAAACCGGACCCGCTCCGGTTTTTTTATGCAGTCAGGCGTTGAATGACCTGAAGCAGCTTTTCCTCATCGATGGGTTTGGAGATGTATTCATCCATGCCCGCACCCAGAAACCGATCCCTGTCGCCCGAAATGGCGTAACCCGTGATGGCAATGATGGGGGTGTGCTTCCCTGTCCGTTTTTCAATTTCCCGGATCTTACGGGTGGCTTCAAAACCGTCCATCTTGGGCATCTGTCCATCCATCAATATCAGGTCATACCCACCACTGCGGTATGTGTCAAGGGCAACAAACCCATTGGGGGCCCCATCGACCTGCCATCCCTGGGCCCGCAGGAAACCGGACAGGTACAACTGGTTAATGGCCTCATCTTCGGCTACCAGGATTTTCAAGGTGTTTTTTTCGGCAGGAGTGCTTGCAGGTCCTGAGGGCTTGTCCCCTGCAACACCCTGCAGGGGTATTTCAAAACGGGCCACACTGCCTTTCCCAAATTCACTTTCAAAGGAAGCGCTGCCATGCATTAGCTCCACAAGACTTTTCACAATGCTCAGGCCCAGTCCCGTGCCCTGGTATTCCTTTCGGGAAGAAATATCCAGCTGTCGAAATGAATCAAACAGGTGGGGAATATCCTCCTGCTTGACCCCTATGCCTGTGTCATGCACTGAGAACCGCAGAACAGGGGCTGGCTTTTCCTTCATTTCAATGTTCAGGGAAACCCTTCCCTCAGGTGTGAATTTTATGGCGTTATTAAGCAAGTTGGAAAGGATCTGGTTGATCTTTTGTTCATCACCATAAATCTCCTCAGGGATTTCTTTCTGAATTTGAACATTCAGCGTGATGCCTTTATCCGCTGCCATTGGCCTAAACGCATTGACGGTGTCATCCAGCATGTCCCTGAGGCGAAAAGATGAATAAGTCAGGGTCACCTTTTTGGCTTCAATCCTGGAATAATCCAGAATGTCGTTCAGTATGCCCAGCAGGTTTCTTGAGGAAAACAGGATCGAGTTCAGGAAGGTTTTCTGTTTTTCGTCGACCGGCGTCTTTAACAGGGTATTGGCCATACCGATGATGGCATTCATTGGATTGCGGATCTCGTGACTCAGGTTGGCAAGAAAATCAGATTTGGCTTTACTGGCTTGTTCGGCCACCTCTTTGGCCTTTAAAAGATTTTCTTTTTCCTTTCTTTCGGAAATATCACGCGCAACCCCCACAATTTCCTCGACCAATCCGCTTTCAGTGTTCCTGACAGACTGGCTGTTGGTCTCTACCCATAAGTATTCGCCGTTGGCTTTTCGCAAACGGTAGATCTCTCTCTGGGAGTCGCACTTGTTGTTGATCAGTTCATCATGATTCTTTCTCACCAGATCGAGGTCATCCGGGTGGACCATATGTGACAAGGGCTGGCCAATCAGTTCTTCCGGGTGGAAGCCCAACATTCTTCTGCAGGCGGGCGAAACGTACAAAAAGGTCTGATCCCAATTGAACCGGGCAATCAAATCGCTTGAATAATCGGCCATCAGGCGGTATTTCTGTTCGCTTTTTTTGAAGGCCTTCCTTGATTCGACCAATTGGTGCTGAACCCTCAGGTGATTCATGGCTTGTGAAACCGAAGATGGCAAAAGGCTGATAAAATTCTTGTCCTTGACCAAATAATCCAATGCCCCCATTTTCATCATATCAACGGCAATTCGTTCATCACCAAAACCCGTCATGATGATGAAGGCAATGGGGTCATGCAGATTTTTCATTGTCCGCACCAGCTGTTCCCCGCCCATGTCTTCCAAATGAAGATCAACCAGAAACAATGTATTGCCCGGTTTCTCCTTCCGAACCCATTTCAGCACTTCCTCCCCACTGAAGAAAGCACGGGTCGGTATTGAATTCCTGTCCAGGGTTTCACAGATTAGGCCGTTCAGTTGCACATCATCTTCTATGACGGCAATCTGAATAGAAACACCATCAGGAGTTGGAAGGAAGTCAAACATTGGTTTAAGGAAAATACAAACAAATATATAAATTTTATCGGTTGATCAGAAAAAACCGAAAATTTTTTTTGATTGTATCAATGCATCTGC
>JAWLHS010000010.1:0-26761 GCA_041690235.1 Bacteroidales bacterium | reverse complement strand
TTTTCCGTTTGATCTTCCGGGCTGTCCTTGTGGTGAAACTCGTTTTTCCTTGAAACATACACATAATCCCGGGCCCATTTCTCATGGTTCTTCTGAATTTCACCGAGGGCTTTGATAATGAAATGCAGCTCTTTGTTTGTCATCGTCGGATGCAGGGACAGCCTCACCCAGCCCGGTTTGTCTGATAAATCGCCCGTATTGATCTTCTCGGTGATCTTTCGGGAACGCTCATAATCCACATTCAGCAGGAAGTGTCCGTAAGTGCCTGCGCAAGCGCAGCCTCCCCTCACCTGCACGCCAAAACGATCGCTGAGCAGTTTCACCACCAGGTTGTAATGGATGTGGTTAAAATAAAAGGAAATCACCGGAAGGCGTTCCCTGTTTTCCCCGGCGAGGATGTTGGTTTCCGGAATGCGGTTGATGCCGTCAAAAGCGATCTGCAGCAGTTCCTCTTCCCTCTTTTGGATGTTTTCGGTGCCCATCTGGTTTTTCAAATCGATGCATAAAGCCGTGCGGATCGCCTGCAGAAATCCCGGCGTTCCACCGTCTTCCCTCACCTCAATGTCATCGATGTATTTGTACTCTCCCCAGGGATTGGTCCAGTCGACTGTTCCTCCGCCCGGATTGTCGGGCACTTCGCTATTGTAAAAAGCGGAGTCGAAAATCAGCACCCCGGAGCTTCCGGGTCCGCCGAGAAACTTATGGGGTGAGAAAACGATGGCGTCGAGTTTTTCCATTGGGTCGTCCGGGCGCATATTGATATCCACATAAGGGGCTGATGCGGCGTAGTCTATCAGGCAAACCCCCGCATATTCATGCATTAACCGAGCCAAGTTGTGCACCGGGGTTTGGATGCCGGTTACGTTGGAACAGGCCGTAAAAGATCCTATTTTCAGCTTTCTGTCCTTGTATTTTTCCAGTTGCCTGCGCAAATCCTCCAAATCGACGAGTAAATCCTTGTCGGGCTTGATCTGGACCACCTCAGCGGATGTTTCAAACCAGGAAGTGTGGTTGCTGTGGTGCTCCATGTGGGTGATAAAAACCACTGGCTTTTCGCTCTCTTTCAGACAATCTTTGCGGATCAGCTGGCCGCAGATCCGCAAGCCCAGCATCCGCTGGAATTTGTTAATGACTGTGGTCATTCCGCTGCCGGCCGTGATGATCACATCATCGGGCCCGGCATTTACATGTTCTTTGATCAGTTTCTGTGCGTAATGGTAGGCATTGGTCATCAGGGTGCCCGTTTCACTGGCCTCCGTGTGCGTGTTGCCAACGAACGGCCCGAACCGTTGTCGAATGGCATTTTCAATGGGCAGGTAAAGGCGTCCGCTGGCTATCCAGTCGGCATATATAATGAGTTGTTCCCCGTACGGACTCTCAAAACCTTGGTCAATGCCAATAATGTTTTTTCTGAACGGGGCGAAGTGCTTCTCGAGTGATCCCATGGGGCCAATGTTTTTGCAAATTTGCTAAAAATATTCCATATAATGGCCGGATTCTGTTTACCTTTAACCCACCAGGGCCTGAAAACAAAACCCCTTTCTTGTTTGTTTCACTGCAGCAATTGGCTGCAATGTGGAATGGTTTTTGCGCTTTTTTAGCAGAATTTCTGCCACATCAGGCAATGTTGAGGGAATTTTTCTGAGAATATTTGAAGGGAGAATACAATGAAAGGAAACAGCTTTTTTTTAAAAACGGCGGTGTTGGTTTTCCTTATTGCTTTCTCGGGGTGTTTCTGGATACCCGGGGTCAGCGGACAATATTTTGGAAGAAACAAGCCGAGTTATCGCAGTTTTGACTTCAAGGTATACCAATCACCCAATTTTGATTTGTATCACTACTTTGACGATGAAGAACAGATTCATCTTGTGGCCGAAGCTTTTGAAAAATGGTATATCCGGCATAAAGAACTTTTTAAGGATACACTTGAGGAGCGCAACCCCATTATTATTTATGCCAACCATCCTGATTTTCAGCAGACGACGGCGGTAAGCGGTTCGATTGGGATCGGGACCCAGGGCGTGACCGAAGCTTTAAGGAACCGGGTGGTATTGCCCATTCTTGAGACCAATGCACAGACAGATCACGTGATCGGCCATGAGCTGGTGCACGTATTCCATTTCAGGGCCATGTTCAAGGATGACTCTTTGTCTCTGAACTCCTTGCGAAATCTGCCCCTGTGGATGGTAGAGGGGATGGCTGAGTATTTTTCAATCGGCAGCGTGGACGCCCATACGGCCATGATCATACGGGATGCCATTTACATGGATGACTTTCCCGACCTTCGGGAAATGTCGAAAGGGTATAAGTTCAATCCCTATCGCTACGGGCACGCCTTTGTGTCTTTTTTTGGAAGGACCTGGGGCGATTCCCTGATTGTGCCCCTGTTTCGTGAAACCGCCAAGTTTGGATATGAACGAGCCATAGAGCGGGTCGTCGGACTAAGTGCCAATACCGTGTCGGACCTGTGGAAAAGCGCCACCATCAGCCATTACAAACCCCTGATGGCTGATTCTGCCCGCCACCAGGCCATGGGAAGGAAGACCATCTCCAGTGAGAATGCGGGAAACATCAACATCAGTCCCTCGATCAGCCCGGACGGAAAATACCTTGCTTTTTTTTCTGAACGCGACCTGATCTCAATCGATCTTTTTCTGGCCGAGGCCGAAACAGGGAACATCATTCGTAAGCTTTCAAGCAGCGTCAGGAACATGGACATTGACGGGTTCAACTTTTTTGAGTCGGTTGGTTCCTGGTCGCCCGATGGAAAAAACTTTGTTTACGTGGCGGTAAAGAAAGGGGTCAACCAGCTTGTCATTGTGGATGTGGACCATCCGCGGCGATCCCGGGAAATCAAGGTGAAGGGGGTTCCTTCCCTGAACAATCCCTCCTGGTCGCCCGATGGGAGGTACATGGTTTTTTCCGGACTTGCCAATGGCAGGCCCGATTTGTTTCGCCTGGAAGTGGAAACCGGAAATGTAGATAACCTGAGCGAGGACTCATTCTCTTATATTCACCCTTCCTGGTCTCCCGATGGCCGTTACCTTGCCTTGTCGACAGACAGGCCCCAGACAACCCAGGCGGACCAGGTCGTGAATTTCAATTTCAACCTGGCAGTTGTTGATATGGAGGATCCCGACCTGAATATAGAGGTTATGGATGTATTCCCGGGCGCAGAGAACCTGAACCCTTATTTTTCCAGTGGGCAGGACGGATTGTATTTCCTTTCAAATCGCGATGGATACCGCAACCTTTATTTCCTTGAACTGGAAAGCCGGAAGGTTTTCCGTATGACCGACTTCTATTCAGGGATCAGCGGGATCACCCACCTGTCTCCGGCCATTAGCGTGGCCAGGGCAACGGGCGAAATTGCTTACAGCCACTATCAGAACGGGGATTATACCATTTATATGGCCGGGAAGGAAGCGTTCGAACTGGTGGAAGTGGATCCCCTTGAAACAGATATGCTCGCTGCCACCCTGCCGCCGCTTGAGCGTCCGACCCTGGCGGTGGTGGACCGCAATCTGAAAAGTGAGCCTGAATCCTCGATTTTTCCTGTGGACTCCTTTTCGGAGGTTCCGTTTCAGTCCAGGTTTGAACTGACGTTTGTCGGCAGTTCAGGCGTTGGTGTCGCCGCCAACCGTTTTGGAACAGGGGTTGCCGGAGGGGTCAGCCTCCTGTTTAGCGACATCACCGGAGACAACCAGCTTTTTTCTGCTTTGGCCGTTAACGGGGAGATCTACGACTTTGGCGGCCAGGTGGGATACCTCAACCAAAAGAAGCGGCTGGCATGGGGCGGGTCGGTCTCGCACATCCCTTATCCTTTCTCTTATTTGCAATACACCCGTGAAGAGGTCGATTTCGGAGAGGGTCCCCTGATGGTGGAAAACCTTCAGTTAATCCTGCAACGCACCTTTGAGGACCAGATCAGCGCCTTTGCCTATTTCCCGTTCTCTACGACCAGGCGCCTGGAATTCAATGCAAGCATGGCCTGGTATTATTTCAGGATTGATGCCATCAACAACTATTACCTGGGTGGATTCCAGATCGGACAAGACAGGGAGCGCCTCGAGGCACCCGAAGGATTCAGCCTTCAGCGGGTGAATATGGCCTATGTGGGTGACAATTCATTTTTTGGGATGGCCTCGCCCATCACCGGGCAGCGTTATCGTTTCGGGGTGGAGAAATACTTTGGAAGAATCGATATGTACAGCGTAACCGGGGATTACAGACGGTATTTCCAGGTCAGGCCCTTCACCATTGCCTTCAGGGGGATTCACTACGGGAGGTATGGTAAACAAGCCAGGAACGACTTGTTTTATCCCCTGTTTCTGGGGTACCCGGGCTGGGTAAGGGGATTCTCCTATAACTCCCTGTATCGCCTCGAAGATGCGCTGGATGAAAAATTCACCTTTGACCAGTTGATGGGTTCACGTGTTTTGATGGGCGGACTCGAACTGCGGGTACCGTTCACCGGGCCGGAACGCCTGGCGCTGATCTCAAGTAATTTTCTTTTTACCGAGCTGGCCTGGTTTTTGGATGCCGGTGTTGCATGGAATGAAGGCGAAGGCATTACCCTTGACGTTTCTGAAGCCTACGATATGGGCAAGCGTTTCCCCGTTTTCAGCACGGGCCCTTCATTGCGCGTCAACCTGTTCGGGGCATTGATTCTGGAACCATATTACGCTTTTCCAATCCATACCAAGGGGTTCGGGAAGGGGGTCTGGGGACTGAACTTTATCCCGGGCTGGTAAGCACGCCTTGACAAATAGGACTGGTAAGCACGCCTTGGCTGCAGAACACCAAAGAAAAAAACCGCCCCTTGAAAACAGGGAGCGGTTTTTTTTGGTGTTCTTTTCTCTTGCGGTGGTGTCCTTTTCTTAATGTTCCCCGTGCATGAGCTTGCGGATCAGGGGTGTCAGCACAAATGCCAGGAGGGCCATCCCAAGGGCGATGATGGCAATGGAGGAGAATACATTGGAATAGGACAACAGGGTCCTGAAGGCACCTCCCCCTTTTTCTGCAACAATTTCCGGTGTCAGCCCGGTGACCAGTATGGTTACTTTTTCCAGAAATCCGCCGTTGGCCGTGACCTCTTTGGTGGTGAACTGGGCAATGAACCCGGCGATATAGTGTGCGAAGGACATGGAAAGGAACCAAACCCCCATCATAAAGGAGACCACCTTGGCGGGCGACAACCTGGTCACCATGGAAAGGCCGATCGGGCTGATGAAAAGCTCACCGGTGGTAATAAGGAAATACCCTACAATCAGGAAAACCAGGGGCACCTGTCCGGTTTCACTGGCGAAGCGTGCCCCATAGGCGAAGACAAGGAAGCCAAGACCCAGTTGCGCAATGGCAAAGGCAAACTTATAAGGGGTGTAGGGATTCATCTTTCTTGCGGCCAGCCAGGTCCACAACAGGGAAGCTGGAATGGCCAGGGCAATGATAAAGAAAGGATTGATCATGTTGGTCTGGGCGGCATTCATGAATACCAGGTCCACATTTCGCTCGGCAAAGAGCGTGATGGTACTGCCGGCTTGTTCGAAGAAAGCCCAGAACATGGTGCTGAAAACCGCCAGGATGAAAATAACGATGATCTTTTCCCGCTCCGGCCGCGTAATCTCAATGAAAGATTTTCCTACAATGAAAACGACCAGGGCAAGGATGGTATACAGCATATACCCGGCCAACTCGCTTTTGTAAATCAGTATGGTGAGAATGGGCACGGAGAGGACGGCCAGGATAATGGACCAGGCCGATTTGCTCATGCCGGCAAATTTCACCCTGTTTTCTTCTGTTTCTGGAGCAAGGCCTTTCCCTTCAAAGGTCCCGTTGTTGATTCCCAGCTGAAATACCAGCAGTCCAAGCAGCATTCCGACCCCTGCGAGTCCGAATCCATATGACCAGCCGTAGGCGTATGCAATCCATCCGCAGGCAAGCGGAGACAGCCAGGCTCCGATGTTGATCCCCATGTAAAAAATGGTGAAGCCGGCGTCCCGTCGGGGGTCGCCCTGTTCATAAAGACTCCCGACCATGGAGGAAATATTTGGCTTGAACAGCCCGTTTCCGGTAACCAGAAAACCCAGGCCCGCAAAGAAAAACAATGGAATATCCGCAGCCATCAGGAACAAACCGAAGGCCATCATAACGCCCCCTGTCAGGATGGACTTCCTGTAACCAAGAAATTTATCTGCAATCATCCCGCCCAGCACCGGTGTGGCATAAACAAGGGCTCCAAAAGCCGCATAAATACCGTATGCCCTGGTATCTGCTACGTCCTGAGCCAGGTCAGCATAGAGTTTCTGAACCACGTACAGAACGAGCAATGCCCGCATCCCGTAGTAACTGAACCTTTCCCATAGTTCGGCAAAGAATAGGTAGTATAAAGCCTTAGGGTGTCCTGTCTTCATGATATTTTATTATTTAATGATTGGAAATTTTTTGAACAGGCAAATATATGGAAAAAAGTTTCTTGCCCACAACTTTCCAAAAAAGGATCAGAATCTGATCCGAACCTGTGCCTTGATTTCCGTGCGCCTATTGCCCTGAATCATATCATAGCCGCTGCCGATTTCATGCCGGTTGGTGTAAAAGCTTTGGGAAAGACGGGCATACAGGTCAATATTGCGGTTCAGGCGGTATCGGGCAAGCAGGTAAATGCGGGAACCCTGATCTGAGTAAAATGGAAAGGAAAAGGCATACAAAACATCGTTCTCGTATGCATAGATTCTGGAGTCAAAACCATCTGTGTCGAAGAGAGCGTATCGTAATGTAAGGGCCAGGGGACTTGAGAAATGCCTGAAAATCACATCCTGGTAAACCATATACCCGTTCTCCCTGCGATCTCCGAATTGAAAACGGACCAATTCGACCCTGTTTCTCAGAGAAAAGGAAGGTGAGATGTCGTAGGCAAAATGGAACCTGTAGTTTTCCCGCCTCACATCCTCAAGGTCACGAATCATTCCGGGGTCCCGGGTATTGAGCGGTTTGTTCTTTATTCTGTACCGGGCATACATCTCGACCCCGCGGGATGGTTGGTAATTCACCTGTACCAGGTATTCGTACCCCCTTGAGGGCATATAAGTGCGGAACTTCATCCATGGAAAGGAGAAATGGTCTGCATAGGCAGAGATGCGCCACTCCCTGGAAAGCTGTGCATTGAGCCCCAGGTAAAGTCCGTTTTCATTGACCACCCGCGTGTTTTCAGAAAAGGCCACGGCGAACAGGCTTTGGTAGTCCTTGCTGAATTTGCGGTGAACAAGAGCCAGGGACAAACGCGGATCCAGGCTGATCATCAGCCCGTTTAAAAGCGCATAGCCTCCGTTCTGACTCATGGCCCCTTCGCCGAAGAAGTGGAAATTTTTAACGATATAGTTGTAGTCGAGGCCGATGTTGCTGTTTTGACGGCCTGAAAAGTCGAACTGGTTGTAAAAGGAAAGTCTGCGTTCGTATTCCGCCCCCAATTCCATGCGATAGGCGGTGAGTCCGACGGATAAGTTGTTCTTTCGGAAAGCAAGGTTCCCCCCGTAGATGGTTTCCCGTACGGCATTTTTCCCCTCAAGTTCGCGGGGTGTGCGATGCAGGCCGGTTTGTTGCAGGCTGGTGATGATCAGTGCGTCCTGCTCGATGGTGTCCGTAAGAAGCACATTGGCATCCCTGTGTTTGGAGGAGTAAAAGGCAGTAAACTCCAGGTCCCCGATCCCCACTGTAGCCCCAGCCCCCCGCATGAAATTGTTTTCATCCACGGAAGTATATTGTCGCAAGCCAAGCCCGTTCTTTTTCACACCGACCGCATCGCTGCTTTTGCCGAAGGCCAGACCGGACCAAAGGGTAAGGCCCTGGCCAAATTGCACCTGAAAGTCGCCCAGGGAAAGCGCCCTGAGTGTGCCAAAGTCGCGGAGGTGGATATGGCCCGAGTAATAGTCAAATCCCCGGGCCTGGGTCCCCTTAAAAAACTCTTCCCCGGGATCTTTTTCGGCGGTGATTCCCAGGCTGACATTGTTGTAATAGGTAAAACGGTATCTCGAGTATAATCTGTAAGGACTTCCGAGGTAGCGGGCATTGGGGTTTGCCTCCAGCTCTTCGGGTTCAATGGGGCTGAAACCCCTTTGTTCCTCAAGCAATTGCTGGTAACGGAGAAAATACTGGCTGTTCCCTTCCCGAAGCATGTCCTGAAGGCTGAAATGCCTTTTCCTGGTATCTTCCGAAACAGTTACATAGGGCTGAATCAGGGCGATGGTTTCCAAATCAAAACCTTCGACCGACTGCAGTTCATAGATGCTGATCAGGTTACCGAACATACTGATATGGTTCAGCAAGCTGTTGATCTGTATGTCATTTAAAAAAAACAGCCTTCTGAGGTCATCGGCCCTTGCCGTGTTCAGGTTAATCGGACTCATGGCAAGGCGTTGCAGCTCTTCAAGCAATTCGGAGTAGTCGAGCTCTTCTTCCGACGCCTCAATAAGGCTTTCAATGCGCTGGTGAAATGCTTCTTCACTGATACCGGTTTCCCTGCCCCTGGAAATGGTGTCACTGGGAAGCTGCGCGTTAAGCCCGGAGGGAAGCAATAAGAAAACCCCGAGGGACACGAAAAGAATGAACCTGAAATATTCATCATGTGCCCAGAGGCGCTTCATGGTCAGAGGTTTTTTGTTAAAACTCAACCAGGATACTCGCCTGGGGGGAATACCCGAGCACATGGTGGAAGGAACTGGCCAGGTCTATCCGGAAACGGCCCGTATGCAACCCAAACCCAAAGGTGTTTTGGGTGGGTTTGGTACCCAGTCCGCCGCGAATATAAAATTGTTCTGCCAAACGGTATTCCAATCCGCCTTTAAAAACAGGCTCCCGTTCCATGTCCTTCTCTGTTTCCAGGGAAATCAGGACCCGGTCTGAAAAGGCATAGGAAAATCCAAGCCGCAGAATCGTGGGAATATATTCATGTCCGAATCCATCGGCTGAGGTGATTTTTGCCTTGGTGGGGTTGAAAACATGTGCCCCGATATACAACTGTGGCAGGAGTTCGTAGATGATCCCCATTTCCACGGCAAAATTCCCGGACGAACCATAGCCGTCCCCGATGAAAGTATACAGGTAGTTGAGTTGCACCCCGGCCGACAGTTTATCGCCAAAAGACTGTGCATAAGCAATACCGACTTTGCTTTCGTTATAAAGCGAATAGCCAAAGTAACTCAGGCTGACACCGAAAACCCCGGATGCCGCAGGAAGGAGGAAAGCGCCAGCGCCGAACCCCATTTCTTTGGCCAGAAAACGGTTTTCAAAATAAAAACCGCCGGCCGGGTTTTCCTGCCTGGCCATTCCCGCCTGGTTGTGGCTTATGCCCCAAAAATCATAAAGGCTTACGGCCGCATTACCCATCCCTGCCTGGCGTCCGCCAAACGGAAAATTGTCGTTGGCCGTGAAGCCCGGACTGGCCATGCACAGGAAAATGAGTGCGTGGATCAGCAATGGTTTATACATCTGCAGTAAGGGTCTGGCATCCATTATACCCTGAACCTGAACGAAAGTTTTTGCAGGTCTTCATTGGCTTTAATCACTTTTTTCTTCAGGTCTCCTTTAAATTCCTTCAGCCTGGTTTTTATTGTATCGTCTGATTGGGCAAGGATTTGAACGGCCAGGATGGCCGCATTCCGGGCACCGTCCAAAGCGACAGTGGCAACGGGAATGCCCGCCGGCATTTGCAGAATCGACAAAATGCTGTCCCAGCCATCTATGGAGTTTGACGACTTGATGGGGACGCCGATAACGGGAAGAATGGTCGATGCAGCAATCACCCCCGGAAGGTGTGCGGCTCCTCCCGCTGCCGCAATGATTACGCGAACACCACGCTTATCGGCATTTTCAGCAAATTCCATAACCCGCTCAGGGGTGCGGTGGGCCGACAGGGCGTTGATCTCGAAAGGGATTTCCATCTCGTCAAATAATTTGGCTGCTTCCTGCATGACAGGCATGTCAGAGGTGCTTCCCATGATGATGCTTACAATGGCCTTCATAATTTTTTTTTTTGATGCACTGGTTTTTATTGGGTCTGAAGGCAAAAATAGGAAAATTTATTATTTTTTCAGGATTCCGCTCGCCGACCTGAACAAAGAGGGATCGGGTATGTTCTTTATTAAAATTCCGTGCATAATGGGAAAGAATACCGGGAGGCCATTACAAAAAATGTTTATGGCCGTGCCCCCTTCTTACGACCTTTTGAATCGATTGTTAACCTTTCGCTTTGATGAACGTTGGCGGCAGAAAGCCTCCAGGACAATTCTCTCGGGAGAACCGCAACGGGTGTTGGACCTTTGCACCGGCACAGGTGACCTGGCGCTCAGGTTAAAGAAGAATGCCCCATCCGCAACCGAAGTCTGGGCACTGGATTATAGCGAGCCGATGCTCGACCGGGCCAAACAAAAGGAGAAACACAGGGGGCTTTCCAACATTGGGTTTATCCATGGGGATGCGGCCCATTTGCCTTTCGAAGACGGGTTCTTCGAAGCTGTCGGCATCGCTTTTGCTTTCCGTAACCTGACCTTCAGCAACCCGGATACCAAAATTTTTCTGGAGGAGATTCTTCGTGTGTTGAAACCCGGGGGACGTTTTGTGGTGGTGGAAACCAGTCAGCCCCGCAACAGGCTTCTGCGTGCATTGGTCCATTTTTATCTCAAACGCATCTCGGTTCCCATTGGGGCCCTGGTTTCAGGCCATCGTGGTGCCTATCATTACCTGGCTCATTCTGCCATACATTACTATACGGCGGAGGAAGTCAGGCAGCTGCTCCTGAAGGCCGGGTTTTCAAAGGTCAATTACCGGCTCTTTTTGAATGGCGTGGCCGCCATGTGGGTGGCTGTTGCCCCGGTGCAGTAAGACCTTGTCTTATTTGGAGTGGATAAACTCATTGGCAAGAAGTTTGATAACCAGTCCCTGGGGAAGCAGGCAACCGAGGTAAAAGAAGGACTTCAGTCTTTGCCCCGGAAAGATGACGGATTTGCCCTTGAGCATACCCCCAATGGCTTCCCTGGCAACCGATTCAGGAGAAGAGACCAGGTTCCTTGCAAGCCATCCCATGCGGGCAATGCGTTGAATAACCAGGTTGTTTGTGGGAACTCCGGCCGGAAAGACCCCTGAAACAGACACTCCGCTTCCTTTTAATTCCCGGGACATTGCCCTCGTTATGAAAAAAACATATGCCTTACTGGCGCTGTAAACGCTTTTGCCCGAGAGGGGGACAAAACCGGCCAGACTACCCATGTTCAGTATGTAGGCTTTCGGAAGCTTTTTTAATTCCGGCAGAAACACTTTGGTCAGCATGGTTGTCAGACGAATGTTCAGTGTTAGCATGTCAAGAACATCATTTTCGTCCATGCCCTCCAGTCGGCCGTTGAACCCGATCCCGACATTGTTGATCAGGACCTTAACGGTCAGCCTGTTGATTTTGCTAAACTGAAATACCTCCTGATGGGCATTTTGAAGGGCCAGGTCGATTTCCAGAAATCGGCTTTTTACACCGTAGGCCATGGAAAGTTCTTCTGATAATTCAGGAAGGCCTGAGGAGGGAAGGGCCACCAGGAAAAGGTTCATTCCCCGTCCGGCGCATTCTTTTGCCATGGCTTTGCCAATTCCGGAGCTGGCCCCGGTGATCAGGGCATAATATTCCGGATGATCAGTCACTGTCTGGAAATTCATTTTCATCCAACCATTTTAGTGTGTTTTCAATGCCTTTTCTGAGGGGTGTGACGGTATACCCGAGCTCTCTAACCGCCTTATCGCTTGAAAGGCGTCTGTGTTGCAAATACTGCCCGATCCATCCCGGTGAGATCAGGGCCGGTTTTTTCGTGAGACGGGCCAAAGCTACGAAAACAAAGGATGCCATCTGCAGAAGGGGAGCGGGTATGCGGACAAGAATCCTTTTCCGGCCGGTCACCGATGCGATGGTTTCAAACAGGCCGTTAAAACTTACGTTGTTTCCCCCAAGAATGTATTTCTCTCCCATTCTTCCCTTATGCATGGCCTTCAGGTGTCCGTCCACGACATCCGTGACATACACATAGTTTCCGAAAGCCTTCCCATTTCCCGGTATGATGCGCCATCTTCCCTTTTTATACCCCCAGATGATTCGGGTAACGGCGTTGCTTTTGCTAAGGACTCCGGGACCAAAAACCCTGGTCGGGGAAACAATCGTGACATCCAGGCCCTTCTGAACATATTCCTTGCATCGTTGTTCCGCCAGGGCCTTGGTCCTCGCATACCCGGTATTTTGTTCCCCTGGCATGGGGCTGTCTTCACTGGCGTCATTGTCCGGACCTGTCGCAGCCAGGGTGCCTGCCGTGGAGGTAAACACCACTTTTTTAATGCCCAGTTTGAAGGCGGCCTCCAGCACATGTTGGGTCCCCTTCACGTTGATGCGGTCAAAAAGGGACGGGTCCCTTGCATATGGCCTGGCGTAGGCGGCCAGGTGGAAAACATGGGTGCAGCCTTGCATGGACCGTTCAACGGCGGCCACATCGCTGAGGTCTCCTTTAAACAGGCTGACAAGGTTGGTGTCTAGTCCGACGGCCTTTCCCGCAGAACGCACCAGCAAGTGAACCGGATAACCCTGGCCTGTAATCTTTTTGGTGAGCTCCCTTCCGATAAATCCCGTTCCGCCTGTTATATAGAACCTCATCATTCCTTCCTTCTCAAGATAAAACGCATGTCCGGGTTAAAGAATACGGCGCTCATTTCAGCCGAGACCGACAGGGACAAATGAAGCAGGAATGCCATCAGGAAGGACCCGGTTTGCAAAGACAATAAGCAGAGTATCAGCCCGAAAATGATGGAACCCATTGCTTCCTTCCTGCCGTTTTGAAGGTGTACCGCCCCATACAAAACCAGGTTCACGATGACGGCGGGCAACACACCGAATGCCTCAACCCAGGAAAACAACAGCAATCCCCTGAATAAAAACTCATAAGCCGCCAGGTAAATGCCCCAACCAGTGATGCTTGTCAGGATAAGCAGGGGGCTCCAGCCCCTGATGCGCATCAGGGGTAGCCTGTTGCGGATAGTGTTTTTTTTTGCTGACAAAAACATGGTGATCAGCACAGCCACCAGAAGAACAGGGAACATGATCAACCCGGGCAGCGGGATGTTGACGTAAAGTTGCGGCTGGAGTTTGAAAAACGGGAAAAAAAATAAGGCCGGAATCAAGCCAAAGAAAAAGAAACCGCCGGCCTTTCGGAAAAGAAATAGGAGTACCGTGGCATGTTCCGGTTTGTGGCCTTTGATTAGCCAGGAAGACAGGCTGTCGGAATAGGCGGTTCGCCGGTAAGCCAAAAAGCTTAATACGGTCAGACCGAGCACATAGCCCGCTTTCAATTCAGGGAATAAGTCCGATAGATCCATACCTCTTTCCGGATTCAGACAACCTAATTATGCTGATCCACCCGGCCATTCCCGGATGGCATTTCCCAATTATTGGCCGGTTTGATGTTGGTCCGGCCTTTCTTTTTCGTCGGATGTTTTCGTTGCCACTGGTTTTCCCAGTGATATGAGCTTGGCCGGAATGGCCTCCGAGGCATCCACAAAAGGCAGCAATACCAGATCCGCCCCTGCCTTTTCCATCTCTTTGGCGGTGCGTCCGGTATAAGAAGTCAGGGCCATTTTCCCTTGATACCCTGCATGCCGGAAGTATTTGAGCAGGGCAAGATTGATGGGTTTGTTGTCCAGGGTGGAAATGACGCATTGGGCCTGAAGGGGCAGAATTTCGGGCAATTCCGGGTCATCGGCATCGCCGTACTGTCCGGCCCTCCCTTTGCGTTTCCATCGCTTCAGGGCCTTGGGATCAAAATCAACCCCGAAAACGCGGAACCCCTCCCTCTCCAGGCTTTTGGCTATATTGTTCCCATACATACCAAGTCCGAAAATAATGACATCGAACGCACCCCTGTCGATGTTCCCATCTTCCACCTCCATGATTGGTTGCTTTTTTTCAAAGACCTTCAACAGACCGGATACCTTTTCGTACAGCTGGTGGGAGTACATGATCAGGTAAGTGCTGATGCCAATAGTGATCAGTCCGACGAGCGTGATTAGCCCCAGGGTTTCCTCATCAATTTGTCCCAGGCTCATACCCAGGGCAGCCAGTATGAGCGAGAACTCGGAAATCTGGGCGACATTCAGGCCGGCCAGAAACCCGGTTCGTCTCCGGTACCCCATCAGTCCCAGGATGATCATGACGATGATGGGATTGCCAATCAGCACAAAAAGGGAAAGGACGACAGCCGGGCCGATCTGATGGCCAAGCAAAGGCACGTTGACCTGGCTTCCCAGACTGATAAAAAAGAAAAGCAACAGGAAATCCCGGACGGAGGTCAGGCGTCCGGCAATAACCTCCCGATATGGTGTGGAGGCCAGGGATATGCCACCGATAAAAGCGCCGACCTCTTTACTGAATCCCAGATAATCGGTGAATGCCGCCAGGGCGATGGCCCAGGCAAGGGAGAACAGAACCAACAATTCCGGTGTCCTGGCCATCAGGGACGTGATTCTGGTCAGCGCATAGCGCATCAGCAGGATAACCAGAAGGATGAGGCCAATTCCCTTTGCCGCCACCACGATGATCTCCATGGTTAGCGTCGACTCGGAGGGCGTTCCCATGGCAGATAGTGCGATCATGGCAATGATCACCACAATATCCTGCACGATCAGAAACCCAATGGATATCTGTCCGTGGAGCGACTGGATCTCCTTTTTGTCGGACAGAAGTTTCACAATGATGATGGTGGATGAAAACGTAAGCGCAACGGCAATATAGATGCTCACCATGGGCTCAAACCCCAGCCAGATGCAGATAAAATATCCGAATACGGAAGTAAACAAAACCTGTCCGAGTCCCGCATAAAGGGCCACCTTCCCGGTGGACCGGATCAGGCTGATATCGAGTTTCAGTCCGACAGCAAACAACAATACGGCAATGCCCATCTCGGAAAGGAGGTGGATCTTTTCTCCTGAGCGCAGCAAGTCAATTCCGTAAGGCCCCACGAGAAGTCCCACGGCAATAAAACTGACAATCAGGGGCTGCTTTAGCATTCTCCCGATCAGACCGGCCGCCACTGATAAGCCCATAATGGCCGCAAACTCCAGGAAGGTATCGGAAAAAACGTCCATGACCAGTGTGAATTAATTTATTTCTCGGCCGAACAATGCATTTACTTTTTCCTGAAATGAGTCAAAAACTCCGGCATTGGCTGCCACAATTTCTCTGCCGAACAGGTAGTTGCCTCTGCCTGAGAAGTCGCTGACCTTGCCCCCGGCTTCCTTTACGATCAGACTTCCTGCCGCTACATCCCATGCATTGAGGCCATACTCATAGAACGCTTCAAAGCGCCCGCAAGCCAGGTAGGCCAGATCAATGGCCGCACTTCCCAGCCGCCGCAGTCCGTGGGTATTTTTCATACACCACTGGAACATCTCCAGAAAAGCAGGCATACGGGAGTAATCATGGTAGGGAAAGCCTGTTGCAATAAGGCTTTCGCGGAGATTGACAGCTTGCGAGACATGGATTGGCTGCCCGTTTAAAAAGGCCCCCTTGCCGGCCACTGCACTGAAGCACTCATCCCTGTTTGGTTCGTAAACCACCCCCATAACAACTTCTTCTTTATGCATCAGGGCGATTGAAACACTATAGAGGGGAATTCCGTGAATGAAATTGGTGGTGCCGTCCAGTGGATCCACCACCCAGGTAAAAGTTTCCCCTTGTTTGTTGATGGTGTTTTCTTCAACGATGAACCCGGCTTCCGGTATCAGGGCCTGAAGTTCCCGCACAATCTGTTCTTCCGCGTTTTTATCCACATAAGTCACATAGTCATGCAGGCCCTTGACCCTAATATCGCTTGAAATGACCTTGCTGACCTCTTCCCTGATCATGGCGCCGGTTCTTCTGGAAAGGTCCTCTACCTTTCTGCAAATCAATCCATAGTCATACATCATCTGGTTGTTTCTTGAAACACATTGATTATCAATGGGGGCGGCAGGGGATGAAAAGCCAATTCGGCTGCAGTCCCCCGGACTCCCTAAACCAAATAAACCATGTCCGCCTCCAAAAGGTTCAGGTTTACTTCCTGTATTTTGTTCACAAGGCCCGGGTCAAAGTCTGTTTTGACCCGGATGTAGTTTTCGGTGAATCCGTAGATGCGTCCGCCGGATTGTTCTTGTTCCCAAAGCACCCTGGCCCGTGTTCCTTTGTTTTTCAGGTAAAAGGCTTTCTTTTTTTCGTCCGACAAAGCGTGCATTTGTCTCGAACGATCGTGGCGTTGCGCGACAGGCACCTGTTCCTTGATGCGCAGGGCTCTGGTATGAGCCCTTTCGCTGTATGAAAAAACGTGAATATAAGAAACTTCTGTGTCTTTGATAAACTGCATGGATTCCTCAAACAAGACATTTGTTTCGGATGGGAAGCCAACGATCAGGTCAGCGGCTATACAAGCCAGCGGCATGAGCGAGCGAATTCTTTCCACGCGACGGGCAAACAGGCTGGTGTTGTAACGTCTTCCCATGGCCTTCAGCACTTCATCACTCCCCGACTGCAGGGGGATGTGAAAATGCGGCATCAGCCTGGGGTGGTCTGCCACCAGCCTGATGATGTCATCATCGAGCAGGTCAGGTTCTACCGAGGAGATCCGGATCCGTTCA
This sequence comes from Bacteroidales bacterium, assembly GCA_041690235.1. Taxonomy (GTDB): domain Bacteria; phylum Bacteroidota; class Bacteroidia; order Bacteroidales; family UBA7960; genus SLSG01. The sequence continues at coordinate 10,081 of JAWLHS010000010.1, read as the reverse complement.
ATGCCCTCAATGTCCACCAGTTCACGCAAAAGATCAATGAATCGTTCATGATGTAGTTTTCCAAAGTCCCCAATGTTTACACCGCTGAGGACCAATTCCTTAATGTTCGTTTTTGCAATCCCGGAGGCGATTTTTAATGTTCCGGCTATGGTGTCACTGCGGCTGATCCCCCGGGCCAGGGGGATCGTGCAATAAGCGCAAGAATAATCGCAACCGTCCTGTATCTTGAAAAAGGAGCGGGTGCGGCCATCGCCCGACCAGGAAGGTTCAAAACGGGTGGGTTCATTCACGGCATATGACGGTAAATCGCCCTCTTTGAGGTGTCGGAAAAGATTGAACTTATCCGCGTTGCCCAGAACCAATCCGACACCGGGTAAGGCTTTAATCTCATCAGGGTTGATCTGCGAAAAACAACCAATGACGGCCACGAAAGCTTCAGGGTTTTGCTTTATGGCCTGCCGTATCAATGCCTTGCAGCGTTTCTCGGCATTCCTGGTCACAGAGCAGGAATTGATCACATAAATGTCTGCCTGCTGAGAAAAGGGAACCTCTGCGAATTCTTCATTGAGGAATTGCCTGCTTATGCTAGAAGTTTCGCTAAAGTTCAGTTTGCAGCCCAATGTGTGGAAGGCTATTTTCCTGGCCTCGTTCATATACGAGCAAAGTTACACCATAATTTTTTTCCTCTCTGTTCTGCGCAGGGTATATTGTCTGAAAAAATCAGAGCAACCGGTTTTTTTTTTGTGATGAATTGGTTTTTAATTAAATTTACTATCGTTCCAATGAACCCAAAATAATAACCTAAAAACATTTTATAAGGATGAAAATAAAAAATGCGACCCTTCTTGTCTTATTGACCCTCTTATTAGCCAGCCCCCTTGCCTCTTCGGGGCAGGACACGCCTGCGGGGGTTGATTACAGTAATGTCAGGCTCTTCGGTGCCGGCATCAGTCTTGGCTCTTACGGATACGGCTGGGCAGGCTCCAGAAGCATCAGCTTTCCTCCCGTCAGTGCCTATTTTGAAATGGGCATTCACGAATACATAACGGTTGGGCCCTTCCTTGGTTTTAACCGCTGGAATTACCGGTATACCAACTGGAATTATTCCTGGACGTTTATTCATGGCGGACTGAGGGGTAGCTTCCATTACACCTCCATTTTGAATGAATTGCTCGACGGGGACATCGATGAATCGAAACTGGATCTTTACATCACGCTGATGGCCGGCCTGCAGTTGCGGAATTACAGCTCAAGTTCGTCCGGCTTCGGTGACCACTACGACAACCAGATCCGATTGTTCCTCGGACCGGTTGCGGGAATCCGGTATTACTTTACGGACAACCTGGCCGTGTTTGCCGAAGGAGGCTATGGCTCACTCGGGGCATTGTCATTTGGTCTTTCGGTCAGGTTTTAATTCCCATCGCTTTCTGTTATTCCCGGCTGCCCTGATTCTTCAAGGATTTTTCCGCCTTTTTCCGGATTCAGGACAAAATCCACGAAGTCCCTGGCCAGATTCGGGTTCTTGCTCTTGTGCGGAATGGTGAGACCGTATACCATGGGCTGACCGGTTTCTGTGATGGCGGAACCGGGTTTGGCGCCCAGGGTCTGCGTGCTCACCTGCCCGTACCAGTCAGATAAACCCGGATCCCCTAAATTCAGTTCAGGTGGAAGGCGGAGATGGGGAAGCTTGTGCTGTTTGGCCACGCTCAGGTATAGAAATATATAGTCGATATGCCCGCTTTCCAGCAGGGCGATCAGGTCCGTTTCCTTCGGACGGATATTTCTGCGGTCTTTTTCCAGCAGCCGTTCGGCCAGTCCCCTTTCCTTGTAAAAAATCTCTGCAAGCTGAGCGGTAAAAATGGCCCTTACCCCGCATGGATCCTGATCCGGATCACTCCGTCCCATGCCCACGTCGGGCCGCAGCAGGATGTCGTACCAGTTCTCCGTGCTGATCTCTTTGGCATAGCGGGAGGTTTCCGTGTATACGATGGCCATTTCGTTGGAAGCAAAGGGACGGTACCATGAAGCATGCTCAGGGATCAGCATATTTTCAATCACTGTGTAGTCGGCCGACAAAAATACATCACAGGGTGTTTCCAGCTCCATCACACGCCGGGCACCGGCCTTACTTCCCCATGCTTCGGTCAGGATGCTCACACCTGGGTTTTCTTCCCGGAAAGCCTCGCTCATCCGCTTTACCGGGTAGGTGAGGCTTCCGGCATGAATGATATGCAGGACTTGTTGGTCTTCTTTTTCACCCTGGCTGGAAGGCTTGCAGGAAGGAAGGGCCAGGGCCATGAAAATCAACGCGATCACTGAGTGAACTATTGGGGGGTTGAGGGTTCTGTCAATCATAGGTTACACATTTTGATTTTCCGGACCGCAAACGCAACCTGGTTTTTCAGGGGCCCGGAAGAAGTCACAAAGGTAAAATTTTCCTGCTTAGGCCAAATTTTCCTGCCGCCTGCGGGCCGGCGTTTTTTGGCCGGACCGGGTCTGTTGTATGGCAGCACCGGGTCTGTTGAGGGAGCTGGAATGGACTCCCGTTTTATTTCTATGGAATGTTGGCAAATTTTTATAGCTTTGCAGTTCAAAACCTAAGTCCTTAATTTAAAATTCATTAGCCTTTCGTGAGATCCCCAAAGCATTCATATGTGGTTTTCTTTCAGGCCTTGTCGGGTATACCCAATTAGGTTCGCCTTGTGTTCTGCTTTCAGTGGGATGCCAGGGGGTTAGATTGTCACATTGGATAGCCGTAATGGGGTGTTTCGTGGGCTTTTTTTATTTTCGGCAAAAATATTTCTTTTTTAAGCATTTATTTTATGAAGAAACTATCGGTAATTGCATTTGGGGGGAATGCCCTGCTTCGGGGCGACCAAACAGGAACCATCGATGAGCAGGAACAGAATGTATATGAGACCTGCCAATACCTGGTCCCTTTATTAAAGAGTGGTTATGACCTGGTTATCGGGCACGGGAACGGCCCTCAGGTTGGGAATGTTCTGCTTCAGCACGAAGCTGGCAAACGGGTCTATGGCCTTCCCACCCAGCCCATTGATTTTTGCGTGGCTGAAACGCAGGGGTCGGTCGGTTTTATGATCGAGCAGCAATTGCGCAATGTGCTTGCGGAGCATGGAATCAAACGGAATATTGTTACCATTGTAACCCAGGTTATTGTCGACAAGCAGGATCCCGCTTTCAGGAACCCGGCCAAACCGGTCGGACCATTTTACAATCAGGAAGAAGTGGAGGAATTGACCGCCCGGCATACGGAGTGGGTTTTTCATGAAGACCCCCGCCAAAGGGGGTGGAGGCGGGTTGTGGCCTCACCGAGACCCCTTGAAATACCAAACTGGCAGGCAGTGGAAAAACTGGCCAGGGAAGGGAGCATCGTCATTACTGTCGGTGGGGGCGGGATTCCCGCCTATGTGGATGAGAAAGGGAAAATGGTCGGCATTGATGCCGTGATCGACAAAGACCTCGCTTCATCGCTTTTGGCCAATAAGATCCGGGCCGACGAATTCTGTATCCTGACGGATGTGCCCAATGCCTACATCAATTTTCATAAGCCCGGGGAGCAAAAACTCGAAAGGGTCAGTGTGGTGGAAATGAAGAAGCACCTGAAAGACGGGCAGTTTGCCAAGGGCAGTATGGCCCCTAAAGTGGAGGCATGCCTGGAGTTTGTGGAAAACGGAGGCAGGGAGGCCATCATCACCCAGGCAGAGCAATTGGGCATAGAGGGCAAAGGAACGGTTATCCATTCATTTTAAAAATTATTCAATAATTAAAACAATTAGATATGGCTTTTAATTTAAGAAACAGAAGTTTTGTCAAGCTGTTGGATTTTACCCCACAGGAGGTTCGGTTTTTACTCGAACTATCGCTTGACCTTAAAAAGGCAAAATATGCCGGCACCGAGCAACACCGTCTGAGCGGGAAAAACATAGCGCTGATCTTCGAAAAGGACAGCACCCGTACCCGCTGTGCCTTTGAAGTAGCGGCTCTGGATCAGGGTGCCCATGTGACCTACCTTGGACCAACCGGCAGCCAGATCGGTAAAAAGGAAAGCATGAAAGATACCGCCCGTGTACTGGGACGTATGTATGATGGGATTGAATACAGGGGATTTGCCCAGTCCACCGTTGAAGAACTGGCGGCTTATTCGGGTGTCCCCGTATGGAACGGCTTAACCAACGAATTCCATCCCACCCAGATATTGGCCGATTTTCTGACCATGATGGAGCATTGCGATAAACCCCTCAACCAGGTTTCGTTCTGTTACCTGGGCGATGCACGCAACAATATGGGTAATTCCCTGATGGTGGGTGCCGCCAAAATGGGGATGGACTTTCGCGCCGCCGCTCCCAAATCGGTTCAGCCAAGCGAGGAGTTGGTAAACCAGTGCCGGGAAATTGCTGCGCAAACGGGAGGCAAAATCACCATTACCGAAGATGTGGATGAGGCCGTTAAAGGAGCCGACTTTTTATATACCGATGTTTGGGTGTCGATGGGTGAGCCGGACCATGTCTGGGAAGAACGGATCAGTTTACTGAAACCCTACCAGGTAAATATGGATCTGATTAAAAAAACCGGGAACCCCAAGGTGAAGTTTCTGCACTGTCTGCCCGCATTCCATAACCGGGAAACCACGATCGGGGAACAAATATTCCAGAAATACGGCCTGGACGGAATGGAGGTGGTTGAAGAAGTCTTTGAATCCGCCCACTCGGTGGTGTTTGATCAGGCCGAGAACCGCCTGCACACCATTAAGGCTGTTATGGTGGCCACCCTGGGTGCCTAGACTTTTCGACCGGCAACCAATGGAAAAGACGCAAGGGTCATTGTAGAAAAGTGGCCCCTGCGTCTTTCCCTGTTTTTTCCCGGGCTTTGGCTTATGGTTCCTGTTTCCGGGATTTGACCGAATCTTCTCTTTGCTCTTCGGGTGTTTCCATGGCCTCCAGGACTTCCTTCAGGATTTCTTCAATGGCGGGACCTAAATGCTCAAGTCCCTTACCCACTTCCTCCATGGTGATTTTCATCGTTTCTCCAAAGCCTTCCCAGTCTATCTGCTCGATCTCTTTCATGGCTTTGCGGATTTCCTCCCCGGCCTGGTCCATTTCCAACCTGAATTCTTCCGAATTTAATTCCCGGTTCATCTCTTCAAGCGCCCTTCTTACTTCCTCTCCTGCCTCCATCATTTCCATGCGGAAGGCTTCCGATTGAAGTTCATTGTTTACTTCCTCCATGGCCCGGCGGATTTCTTCCCTTGCTTTCTCCATTTCCATGCGGAAGGCTTCGGACTGAAGTTCCTGGTGAACGGCCCGGTCTGCTTCATTCAGGGCCCGGCGGACCTCTTCCTGGACTTGTGCCATCTGTTGGCGAAACGCTTCCGAATTGAATTTCTCGATGACTTCCCGGTTCACTTCCGTCACGGCCAGGCGGGCCTCGCGAATGGCTTCTTGAATTTGCTGACGATCCGCTTCTGACAAAGCCTCCCATTTCACCTCGGTTCCGTCATGCAAAACCACTTTCCCTGTTTTTTCCTGTAATGTGCTCCGGGCCGGGAGGGCGGCGGCTGCAGGGACGGGTTCGGCAGTTTCTTCTGTCAAATCCGGCGGGGCAACCACGCCTGGATAAGTAGATTGTTGAACACTGTCCTGATAGGCATAACTGTTGATGCTTTTTGTCGGGTCAAACCAGGCCAGGGACAGGGTGGCGGCCATAATGACTGCGAGTGCAGCCAGGTTTTTACCGGGTTTCAAAGTTCTTGTTTTCATGGTCATGATGTTTTTAATTCGTACCAATAATAGATTTTTGGATTGGGTTGCAGCCAGCACAGGTTGCAATGTGCCGCTGCGTTTGCTTTCCAGGCTTACCAGGGCCTGGGCGTAAATGAGGGGAGCTCCGGTTTGGCTAACCACCCACTCATCGATGCGGTTTTCGCGCTCGTCTCGCAGGCGGTGGCTGATCCACCAGCTTACCGGGTGGAAAAAGAACAGGATCTCCACCAGGTTTTGAAGGATGTTTATGTATTGGTCCTTGTTGCTGATATGGCGGAATTCATGAAGCAAAATGGCTTCCACCTGCTCAGGACTCAGTGAGGAGAACATGGCCACGGGTATCAGTATTACCGGTTTGATCATGCCGATCACCAGCGGTACTTTGACCCTTTCGGAGATCAGCACGGGAATGCTCCGGATGGCCCCCGCTGTACGGGCAATGACAGGGATCCTGTTTCCCCAGGTTTTGGAAACCGGGCGGATGCCCCTGGTTCGCAGCGAATGGATTTTGTAATAGCCGAGTATCCCTTGAAGCGAAAACAAAAGGAGCCCGGCCATATAGGCCCAGAAAACCAGGGGGGTTATTCCCTCGAATTGTTCCATAAAGGCCGGATAGGTTTTGTCCACAAGGAAAAAGTCCGTTCCCCCGGCCGAACTGTACAAGGCGGTATCTTCCACAAACTGGAGGGAAACCACTCTTTTGGCGCTTGAGTATATGGTCCATTGCCTGAGAAAGGTTACCGAAAATGTAAGCGGAATGGCCATCAATGCGATCAGGCTAAGACGGTGACGGACATTCGCTGATGATCTTCCGGCAATTTCCATGGCCAGCCACCAAAGCAAGGCAATAACGCAAAACTGCCATAAGCTGTGGAGGACGCTCCAGGCAAGGGCGTTTACCAGGGGGTGGGTGATGTTTTCTGCCAGGCTCATGACTCCGGGTTTTCAAATTGGTTCAGGTAATTTTGTATTTCCCTGATGTCATCAGGCGATAAGCGCTCGTGACCCAGGGCCCCCATGACCAGGCGGCTGGCGGAACCCTTGTATAAACCGTCGATCATTTTGCTGAGAAATTGTTCCTGGGTCTGCTCCAACGACACAGCGGGAGAATAAACATGGGTACGGCTTGTTGTGTCGCGCTCCAGCATGCCCTTTTCGGTCATGATCTGCATGGTTTTCAGGGTGGTGGTATAGCCAATGTCCCTGCCCTTCTCCAATACCTCGTAAACCTCCCTGACCGTGGCAGAACCCTTTTCCCACAAAATATGCAGGATTTCAAGCTCACTTTCTGCGGGTTGGTATTTCTTTACATGATCCATCCTACTGAAAAATAAAAGTTCGTTAGATCCGGTTCGTTCCGATGTTTTCCTCCCCGGACCCATGCCCCGGGAGGCAGTAAAAAAAGTACGAGCCTTTTCGTAGACAAATGTAATACGAAAACCTTCGTAATGCAAATTTTTTTTACTTTTTTTTTAATAAATCTCGCTGAGCACGGTATATCCCTGGAGGCGATCACGGCTGTCGTAGGTTTCTGACCGGACAACACCGATTCCCGGAGCGTGGTATTCAATCACCTTGCCGCTTGTTCTGATGGGTATTCCCATGGTGCGGGTTTCCATCCGGGTATCGTAGGAAATTTTGTAGCATTCAAAATCACCGGCCGGAACGCTCACCACTTCGTGCGATTCAACCTTCCTGTCTGAAATGGCGTATTGGACAACAGCAAATGCGACCCCCCCTGTCGTCACCTCCATATTCAGTTCGGCATCCGGCAGACTTTGTCCGACGGACACATTTGAAGGCAAAATAATTTCGCTGCTTTCCATACTTACTTCCATTCCCTGGAAACCTTCCATCATGCTCGGGTCGAGCAGGGATTGTACATCGATCATGAGCCGGGTTCCGGAACAAATGACCCGGAAGCTTCCCTGGTGTATTTCCCTGTCGCGCTGGTCAAAAGCCCGGGTATGCATGGTGGCAATGGTGCTGTTTCCATCCGTTTCCACATCCTGTACCCTGACTTCCTGGGTGGACTGCAGGCGGTCCCTGTGGTTATAGCTTTGAAGCTGTAAGCCACGGTCCTCAACCAGGGGAATATATAAGCCGCAATTCTGAGCGGATCCGGCCATGGAGGTGAACAATATAAAAAGGGCCGGAAGTAAGTGTTTTACTTTGAAGTATTTCATTGTCTGAATTTTAAAGGTTCGTTCATTAAAAAATAGTTGAAAAAAAACCGGACAGCAGGGTAAGCCATCTTTGGTTGTTTATGGCTGTTTATGTTTTATTTTTGTAAAAAAAGCAACGATGATCCAGCAATATGAAATCATTCTTCCGGCATTTCCAAAGGGTTTTCACCTGATTACACCAACCATTACAGAGCAGGTAAGGGATTGGCCTGAAAAGGGGTTGATGCATTTGTTTCTGCACCACACCTCGGCCGGGCTCACCATCAATGAAAATGCGGATCCTTCCGTTTGTGAGGATCTGGGAAGCAGCTTCGACCGCCTGGTTCCTGAGCGCCAACCCCATTATACCCATGTGATGGAGGGAGATGATGACATGCCGGCCCATATCAAATCTGCCATCACCGGAGTTTCCCTGACCATTCCCGTCACCAGCGGCCGTTTGAACCTGGGTACGTGGCAGGGGATTTTTTTGTGTGAATTTCGCCATCATGGCGGCCAGCGAAAAATGACTGTAACCATCTACTCCTGAACCTGTCCCTGCCCCGGAAAAACGGGAAGGACTCCTTTGCGTTTCAAATCACACCGGAAAAAGTCCTGCTCCCTGACAAACATTCCCCGGCCCGGAATTGTTTAATACCTGCGTCTATTTACACCTCAAGATTATTTAGTTCATTCGTAGGATGGGCCCTGCTTACAGAAATTTCCATCCGACAAAAACCATTTTATGACTGCTCCCAACATTCAAACGATCACGCTCAAGGTAGAAGGAATGAGCTGCACCAATTGCGCCCTGGGTATTTCAAGGACTTTGGAAAAAGACGGGTTTGCGAACATCAATGCGGATTTCACCAACGCTGAGGTACAGCTTGATGTGCTGGACGAATCCCAACTGGCCTCGGCCATAAAGCGGATCGAGTCGCTGGGCTACAAAGTGGCCGGCCGTGCAGATCGCGACGCACCCGCGAGAAAAGGACTGAGTTCCATCGAAAAGAAATTCTGGGTTTCCGCCTTTTTTACCTTGCCGCTGTTGCTTGCCATGTTTATTCCGGTGGACTTTCTGCACAACGATTTGTTCCAGCTCGCCCTGACCATTCCCGTTTTTGTGATCGGGTTCCTTCATTTTGGCCGGTCTGCTTACATGAGCCTCCGATCGGGTGTGGCCAATATGGATGTGCTGATATTTCTGGGCAGCTCTGCAGCCTTTATCTATAGTCTGATCGGGACCATTTACGGAATGGGCCATACCTATATGTTTTACGAAACTTCGGCCAGCATTATTTCCATTGTATTGCTTGGGAACATGCTTGAGCACCGCTCGGTGAAAAGAACCACCTCGGCCATTGATGACCTGGTCAGGTTGCAGAAAAATACGGCGCGGCGGATTGTCCAGGAGATGCACGAGGGGCAGGAGAGCATCGAAGAGGTGGATGCATCACTGATCGTAGAAGGGGATAAGGTGCTCATCAATACGGGCGATAAGGTGCCCGTGGATGGCGAGGTTTATTGGGGTAACTGCAGTGTGGATGAGAGCATGATTTCCGGGGAGAGCCTTCCCGTTGACAAGAAACCCGGAGACAAAGTCGTTGGCGGCACCGTGATTCTGGAAGGAAATGTCAAGGTGAAGACCCTGGCTGTCGGGCAGGATACCGTTCTTTCCCAGATTATTGAAATGGTGCGAAATGCCCAAAAGGACAAACCGGCACTGCAAAACCTGGCCGATAAAATCAGTATGGTTTTTGTCCCCGTTGTCCTTGGCCTGTCCTTGTTGACGCTGGGGTTCTGGTATCTGGGGATGGACCTTCCGTTCAGAGACTCCCTCATGCGTGGCATCGCCGTTTTGGTCATTGCCTGTCCCTGTGCCCTTGGATTGGCCATTCCGACGGCCGTCGTAGTGGGACTCGGACGATCCGCCAAAAATGGAATTCTGATCAAGGGCGGTACGGCCATCGACAAGTTCAGTGCCATGGAAACCATTGTTTTTGATAAGACCGGTACACTGACAACGGGCCGGTTCAAGGTCAAAAACCTCCAGTCGTTCGGATTTCCCGAATCGAAAGTCGGTCCCGTTTTGTTCAGTATGGAACAACACTCTTCCCACCCCATTGCCCATTCCAT
>JAWLHS010000009.1:0-29676 GCA_041690235.1 Bacteroidales bacterium | reverse complement strand
GCCTGTTCTTCGGCTTTTGCGGGCGGTTCCTGGTCCATGTAGAGGATCTGGTGTACGGTGGGAATCACCCCGTTCACCTGCAGGATGGTGGAGGTGGTGCCAGGCAGGTTGGGGTCGCCATCATAAATGCTTACCACAAAATCCATGGGCGGCAGTCCCCCGGAATTTTTTAAAAACAGACCAGAAAAAACGACCCCGTGAAACTGAAACGAATTGAAGGGTCCCGTGGCCTCAAATTTTGCCGCAAACTGGCCCGGATAGGGCAATGGCTCCCCGGGAAGGCCTTTTGCAAGAAATCCTCCCTGCATGGCGTCATCAACCGGGTAAATCGTCGTGTTTTCCAAAACAATCATGCCAGGGTCCTGGGGGAAACAATACACGGTGGATTCGGGGCAGCCGATAAAACCCAGATCGGGTTCCTGTGCCATCAGGCGGGATGCGGGAAGTTGGATCACAATGGCTGTCATGGTGAAAATCACCAATAAACCAGGTACAAATCTCTTCATAGTGATGGTTTTTGAATTTATGGGTTAAATGTACTTATTATCTACAAAAACCCGCCGGGTTATTTCAAAAAGTTTTCCATGGGAAATGAACCGCCAGGGCCTGCAAGGTGCAAAAGGCCGCAAACCCCGGAAAATGTGGCCTGGCCTCTGCTTGCATTCGTAAAAGGGAAATCAGGCGGGAATGTGTTCACCGCTTGGACGAAAGGAAGATGGGGTTCCGGATGTTGTCGATAATGATGATGAGGAGCCCGATGATATAAAAGCTATCCATGAAAATGGTGTAAAAGAAGTGGGCTGTCCGGGAGGTATGGTAATCGGTCAGCAACATCAAAAACACCAGGTGGAAAAAAAAGAACAGCCCGATGTTGATCCCGCTTGAGCTCAGCGCCCGTTTCCTTTTCAGGTAGAAGGCGGTGAACAGCTGCCAGGCAAACACCATCACCGTTGGCAGGAGCAATGTTTGCAGCCGCTGTGGGTAAACGCCCCATTGCCCTTCGATGAGGGTGCGCACCTGGAAGGCCCGTTCTCCGCCTTCCTGTGTCAGGCTGATGGTGGTCTCACTGCCTGCTACGCCCAGAACGAAATTGGCAAACCCCACCAACACCCTGGCATAAATAGCCTCCAGTCCGGCGAACCACAACACCGCCACCACAAGGGAAGCCCCCAGAAGAATTCCTATTTTTTTTGCCATCGGAGCCCGAAGTTTCGTTTACACCATATTGACTCAATAACCCATTGAATAAACCGGGACCGGGCTCAGAAGCCGGCGGCAGGGCCTTAGAAAAGACCCGGACCGCGTTCAGGTCCTGGCAGCGATTGTTTTCTGGGCAGCGGTTTCCCGCCAGGCCCAAATGCCGAAAACCATAAAGCCGAACAGGATGTTCCAGGCGTAATCATGGACCAGGTGAAACAAATCCGGCCGGAAACTGCCCACATACCCCATGCTGATGAACCGTAAATTGTTGAGCAGGAAAACGGAAAAAAGAATGATTCCCAGGTTGATCAGTTTGTGCCTGAGGGGCCAGCGGGCGAAAAGAACCAGCATGGTGCCGAAAATGTAGAAATTATACGCTGTACATTCCGGAACCACTTCCATGTGGAATCCGTTTACGGCCAGGTAGGGCACACGGGTCATCTCCACGGGAATGAAGAGTACCTTCCCGAACCAATAGGCGGCATGGGTTGTAAAACCCACAAGGAAGTCCTGCACCGTATTGCTGAATACCGGCAGGTGCAAAATGGTGGTCAGGGCAAACCATGCCACGAAGGTCCACAGCAGTGGCGAGAGCTGCCGGAGCAGCAGTTTGCGCCTTTGCTTTTCCTGCATTTTGGTCAGGGCCTGCTTTTTGCGTTCCTTTCTTTTCATTTTGGGCGGGGTATGCTGTAAGATAGCAAATGTACCTATTTATACAATGCGGCCAGCCATCAGGGATTGGCCTGACGGTGTTTCTCCATATATCGTTCGTACAGGCGAAGGTGTTTGTCTTTTTCGCTGATCCGCCTTCCCTGAATGAACACCATCTCGGTGCGTGTCCACAGCTCCAGGGGGTCTCCGTCGGTGACCATGATGGTGGCGTCCTTGCCCGGTTCCAGGCTTCCCACCAAATCATCAATGCCAAGAATTTCGGCCGGATAAATGGTTATTGATTTCAGGGCTTCTTCAGCCGGAAGTCCGAATGCCACGGCCACTCCTGCATGGAAGGCTAAGCGATAGGCCCCGGCGGCGGAGGCTTCCCCGGCAATACAGAATGGCACCCCGGCCTCATGCAGCTGGAAGGGCAGGGCATAGCTCTGGTCATAGCTTTCCCAGGCGCGGGCCGGGCCATTGATAACGGGCGTGATCATCACCGGGATCTGTTTTTCGGCCAGCTGGCCGGCCATATAGCCTGCATCCCGGCCACCGACAAGCACCATGCGCAGTTTCTCTTTTTCGGTCCAGGCCATGGCCGCCTGTATCTGCGCCACCTCGTCGGCGTTGATAAAGACCGGGAGGCTGCCATCGAGCAGCGGCAGCATGGCTTCCCACTTCACGTCAACAGGGTGGGGTGAAGCAGGGTCGCCTGCTGCGGCTTCACGCGCCTGCTTGTAACGACGGGCCTTATCGAAGGCTTGCTGCAATTCTTTCATTGCCTTGTCCCGTTCCTGGGCATTTCCCATGGATGGCCAGTTGATGGCCATGCCCAGGGGTGCCCTCAGAGTCATCTGTTCCCAGGTCCAGCCATCGGTCATCATGGCGGCCGGTTGCCCCGAGATGATGCCCCCTGCAGGGGAAATCACCGCGGTGGAGATGCCGTGCACGGCGGCCACCCCGATATGGTCGCTGGGAGAATGGAAAGCGACCTGGGCCCTGACATTCGGATTGATGTTTCCGGTTTCCGATATATCGGTGGTTTCCGCCAGCCTTCCGATTTCCGTCAGCCCGATGGTGGTGCGGCCCAGAATCAATCCGGGATACACCTCTTTCCCCGTTGCATCGATGCGTTCGGCATCCGGTGGTATGGAGAGGTCGCTGCCGATGGCGGTGATTTTACCGTTGTCAAACAGCAGGATCCCGTTGGTGACGACGTCCCCCCCGGGAAGGTGGATGTTTCCGCCCACCAGCGCAACGGGACCTTTTTGTGCAGGGGCGGCGACCTGTGCCGGGGCCGGGCTGCCAATGGTGGCCAGTGCAAAAAACACGGCAAAAAAGAAAGCGGTTTGTATGGGTTGAATGAAGGAGCGGTTCATGATCATTGGGCGATTATGGAGTGATTGAAAGGGCTGTTTTACTATTGATTTTTACTGTCGCTCGCGGGCGGTGTCGGTCGGGGTGGCGGACTCCTGTTGCAGGATGGCCTGGATGATCATGGCCCGCTCGCGGCGGATGTCTACCCGGAGGACTTCATCCAGGGCGCGGTCGAAATATTTCCGTCCTTCAATCCAGGTCTGCCGTGCCGTGCTGAATGTAGACATGGGGTGTCCGCTCCATATCACGAAGTCGGCATCTTTGCCGGCCTCCAGGGATCCGATTACATGGTCCACGCGAAGGATCCTGGCCGGGTTCATGGTGATCAGGTTGAGTGCCTCCTCTTCGGCCACACCGGTTTTCATGGTCTTGGCCGCTTCCCAGTTCATGCGTGTCGAAAGCTGTGTATTGTCTGAATGCAGGCTGGTAAGCACCCCGGCATCGACCAGCAGCCTGGCATTTTGCAGGATGCCATCGTAGGCTTCCACTTTGAAAGAGGACCAGTCCGTCCATACCACTGCCGCAGCTCCGTGGTCCCTCAGCTCATCGGCAATCTTATAACCCTCCAGGGTATGTTCAAAGGAGGCGATGGTGAAGCCGTATTCTTCGGCCAGTCGCATGGTCATCAGCATTTCGTCCTGGCGGTAGGCATGAACGTGGGCCAGGCGCTCGCCCTTAATGACTTCGAGGATGGGCTCCAGCTGCAGGTCGCGGCGTACAGGCAGTCCGCTTCCCCCTTGTCCCTGGCGTTCCCACTGTCTTTCATATTCCAGGGCGGCTTCAAAGGCGTCCCTGATGATTTGCTCGGTGCCCATGCGGGTGTTGGGATAGCGGCCCGGACTGCGTTTCACGTTCTCTCCCAATGCGAATTTCAGGCCCGGTTTGGCCTCCTGCATCAACAGCTCGTCGGGCAGGCTCCCCCAGCGCATCTTGATCACCGCATCCTGTCCGCCGACCGGGTTGGCCGAGCCATGGAAAAGCTTCGCCGTGGTCAGTCCGCCGGCCAGCAAGCGGTAAATCCAAACGTTGTTGGCGTCGATCACATCTGCAATGCGGGTCTCGGATGTAATGGCATCGCCGGTTTCATTCACCTGTCCGATGATACTGGTATGCAAGTGGGGATCGATCAGACCGGGTGTTACATGCAAACCTGTGGCATCGATGACGGTGGCACCACGCGGGGCCTGCAGGGCCTGTCCGACGGCCACGATCTTTCCACGGGAAATAAGCATGTCCCCCCCTTCGATCTTCCCGGCCGGCCCCTGGGTCCATATGGTGGCGTTTTTTACCAGGATGTGCTCAGGTTGTTCGGGAATACTGGTCAGTCCGTAGTCAAGCGACGGAAAACGCGCTGGAAGGTCCAGCACGACAGGATCTTTTTTGTTTTCCTCCGGGCTTCCCTCTTGCCGGGGCTCTTCCCGCCTTGCCTTCCAGGTGAATACGCTGCCGTCGGGCGCTTCTCCCAGTCCCAGCAGCCCATCCTGTCCGATGTTGGCCGACATCCTGTAGATCCCGGGCATTCCCACGGAATCCCCAGCAAAGGCAAAGGAAACCCTTTGCCTGTCGGCTTTCACGCTTGTCAGACGAAGCTTCTTGTCGCCCCGGCTGATGGTGCCACGGTAGCGCGGGGCGCTGCCCTCCATGCCAAGCATCCATTCGCCGGGCAATCCTTCCGCCTCCAGATCCCAATTGCCGGCGGGTTCGTTTTTGGCGGGTTTGACGGGATGGCTTCTGCCATCGATCCAGACCTCTTCCACTTCGCCCCCATGGGCGAAAATGTTGTTGTCCGCAATGATGAAGTTGGCGGCTTTCCCTTGGTGAAGTGTTCCATAGCGGTTCTGAATGCCAAGCAGCTGTGCCGGTGTGGTTGTCAGGGCGGCCAGGGCGTCCTTTTCTGATAAGCCCCGTTTTACCGCCGTTTGCAGGTTTTTGATGAAATCGCTTTTATTCCCCCTGGCGGTGAAACAGAAAGGCACGCCCTTTTCGGCCATGATGGCCGGGTTTTCGGGGGCCAGGTACCAATGCCTGAGTTCTTCAAGGCTAGCCTGCATGGCCTGCTCCGGGCTACCCACTTCAGGCGCTTTTGGAAAAGCGAGCGGAAGGATGACAGGCAGTTTGGTGGCGGCCACGGCATCGGCGCGCCGGTATTCATATCCACTTCCCACGGCCAGGAGTTTCACGGGGAACTCCGCGGCCAGGTCGGCAGCCCGTATCAGCCATTGCTCATCGGGGCATTCGAAGACAAACGTCGTCCCCGACTGCATACTGGCGCCGAGGGCTTCCAGTGCGGGATTGTTTTCCGGGCGCAGGCTTGTGAGGGGATTGGCCAGGTGTTTCCGGTGGGCGTCTGCATACCACTGCGCGTCGTACAGGGTTTGTCGTATCAGCGAGAAGGCCCCCATGGCCGAAGTGGGATAGCCCCTTTGCCTGCGGTCCGACGGACTGGTTTTCATTACCTGGGACACCGCTGGTTTTAAAAGATGAGCTCCTGTGTTTCCCTCCCCCAGCAAGACAATGGCTCCCTGTCCGGCGAAAACCCCCTGCCCGGGAACGACATGGGCCATCACAAAACCCTGCGCACGCCACTCCGAGGCTTCGGCTTCCACCGGGTTGAACACCGTGGCGGAGCTTACAAAACTCCTTACCTGCGGGTTCCAGTGCGCCCCTGTAACGGCCTCGTCTTCCCCGGCCGGCGGAATCCCGTATCCGGAGTACATGTCGATAAAGCCCGGATAGATATATTTTCCTTCCAGGTCAATTATATATGCATCGGGCGGAATGGCTACGCGGGTGCCTGCCGCTTCGATGGCCCCGTCGCGGACCACCAGGGTGGCGCCTTCAAGGGTGCGTCCCGGTTCGGTCACCAGGGTGGCGTTCGTGAAAGCAAACACCTGTGGGGTGTTGTCGCGCAACCCGAAAACCCTTGTGCTCTGGGCGCTGAGTCCCATATGCAAAAACATCAGACAAAAAGAAAAAATCAAAAAACGCTTCATGGGTGGAAAGAAATAAGGAATAAAACAATCTGCCGCCGCTAAATTAGAAAATATTTTGAATCCCCGGCCACCTTCATGCAAAACCAGCATTTTCTTCCTTTTTCTTGTACCTTTGAACAAATTTCTCGTCGGATGGGGGAGTGCATTGGCACGGTATATTGTTTGGACGGCAGGCTTGAAAATTGCGATGGGTTTTCCCTGCATTACCAGGAGGGCCCCGGCAGTGTGTATGAGGTGATCCGCGTTATGGACGGGATCCCCCTGTTCCTGGAAGACCACCTGGGCCGTCTGGAAGAATCCACCCGTATTACCAAAACGGTCGTGCCCTGTTCCCTTCCCCTGATCCGCAGGTCCATCATCCGGCTGATTGAAGCCAACCGCCTGAGGAACGGGAATGTAAAGGTCGTTTGTCAGCACGGCGAAACCGGCCGCCAGTTGTTTGTATACATCACACCGCACCAGTATCCGGGCCCTGAACAATACAAAAACGGAATCCCGGTCGCGCTTTTCAGGGGTGCGCGGGAACTTCCCAATGCCAAGCAGATCAATCCCGGGCTGCGCAATGAGGTGAACAGGATCAGGGAGGCCGAGGGGGTGCACGAGGTACTGCTCGTTGACCAACATTCATGCATCACGGAGGGCAGCCGGTCCAATGTTTTTTTTATCAGGGACGGGGTGGTGCTGACCCCCCCTGTTTGTGATGTATTGCCGGGCATTACACGCAAGCATGTGATCGAATGCTGCCAGACCAGGGGCATTCCCTTCCGGGAGGAGAAAATTCCCTCCGATGCCCTGCCCGGCATGGAAGCCGCCTTTCTGAGCGGTACTTCAAGAAGGGTGTTGCCCGTGAACCGCATCGATCATCAAAAATTCGACGCGGGTCATCCCCTCCTGCGGGAAATCCAGCACGCCTTCAACAACCTGGTTACCGTATACCTTCTGAGCGCCAAATTGGCGGAGATGGACTAGACTTTGCTTTTCAATCTCCCGCCTGCTTTTTTCAGCATTTTTCCCGGTCATTCTTTTGAAATAGGTGAAAGATTCGGATATTTGTTTTGAAAAACCTGTTTAAATAGTTTAAAAATGGATTTTCAAAGATTTATCCGAAAACACATTTCCGGGCTGAAATTATTGCCCATCAGCACCGAACAGTATGTTCCCGGGGTAATCCTCGATGCCGAGAGGCTTCGCTTTTTTGGCCATTGCCGGGATGTGCTTCCCGAAGAGCCCGAGTCCACCTGGACTTTTTCTTTTACCGAGGCCAATATGATCTACGGCAGTTTATCCTCCAACCGGAAGATGCGCAGCGGACTCAGCATCCTTGGGCTGTTTTCCCTGCGGGGTGGCTTCGGGCACGATCTGAGCGTTCATTTCGATGTGGCGGATGTAAGGGGCGCCTACCTGAATACGAATCAACTGACACTGCAACCCCGGATCAATGCCCTTCGTTCGATCGACCGCAGGGGCCGCTGGCGACTGGTCAACAACAAACTGGTGGTGCTCGAAACCTTTTATGCCAGCGAGGTCTGCGTGACCTTTTACAAAAACAACGAAGTGATGACACAGGCCGAGCTGGAAGAACTGTCCCGCCTGGACGTCCGCTCCGATATCGAGTACCGGTGGAAAGGGGGCCGCGAGCTGGTTATTTCAAGGAATTCTTCCGTTCCTTTTGGCGTGAGGGGCTTTATTGTTTAAATTTACGGCAAAAGCTTTGCCATGGATTCCGATTCTTTTCGCCGCCACGGCCACCAGTTTATCGACTGGCTGGCCGATTACTTTGATCATATTGAAAACCATCCGGTCCGGTCAGCCGTCCGGCCGGGTGAAATCATTTCGCGCCTTCCGGATTTGCCGCCGGAGGCCGGTGAACCGCTGGAATTGATTTTCAGCGATTTTGAGCGCATCATCATGCCCGGCATGACGCATTGGCAACACCCCGGCTGGTTTGCTTACTTTCCGGCGAACAATAGTCCGGTGTCGGTGCTGGCCGAGTTGCTGACCGCCGGACTGGGTGCGCAGTGTATGATCTGGCAGACCTCTCCCGCTGCGGCCGAGCTTGAGGAGCGGGTGATGCAGTGGCTGGGGGAAATGCTGGGGCTGCCCGGGGCCTGGGAAGGTGTTATCCAGGATACGGCCTCCACGGCCACACTCTGTGCCTTGCTTTCAGCCAGGGAGGTGGCCACCGCTTATGAGAGCAACGACAAGGGCCTGCATCAAAAGCTGCGTGTTTACGCTTCAGAAGAAACCCATTCCAGCATTGAAAAGGGAGTGAAGATTGCCGGGTACGGCAGGGAAAACCTTCTGGCCATTGGGACCGGGGATGATTTTGCCATGATTCCCTCCGCCCTTGAGCAGGCCATTGAGAAGGATCTTCTCCAGGGAAAGATTCCCGCCTGCGTAGTGGCCACCCTGGGCACCACTTCATCCATGGCCATGGACCCCATCGAGGAGTTGGCCCGGATTTGCCGGAAGTTCAACATCTGGCTGCACGTGGATGCGGCCTTTGCCGGCACCGCCGCCATTGTGCCCGAATACCGCGGGTTTATGAAGGGCGTGGAGCATGCCGACTCTTTTGTCTTCAACCCGCACAAATGGATGCTTACCAACTTTGACTGCTCCGCCTATTTTGTGAAGGATGCCGGACGGCTCATCCGCACCTTTGAAATTCACCCGGAATACCTGAAGACGGCTGCCGACAGCCAGGTGAAGAACTACCGTGACTGGGGCATACAGCTCGGACGTCGCTTCCGCGCGCTGAAACTCTGGTTTGTGATCCGGAGTTATGGGGTGGAGGGCATCCGGGCCATGGTCAGGCAGCACGTAGAACTGGCCCGGACATTCGCCGGATGGATCGGGGCGGACGGGCAGTTTGAACTGATGGCCCCCGTAAACCTGAGCCTGGTGTGTTTTCGTTTCAATCCCGGCGGGATGGGGGAAGAAGCCCTCGCCGCAAAAAACAAGGAAATCCTGGAAAAACTGAACGCAACCGGAAAGGTGTTCCTAACCCATACCAGTCTGAAGGGGCGTTACGCCATCAGGCTCTCGGTGGGCCAGCGAAGCACGGAAAGAAGGCATGTGCAGCTGGTCTGGGACCTGCTCAAAGAGTGCGCAAACTAAAGGAGTCCGCCGAACAAGGCCGGCACCAGTCCCTCAAGCCGTGCAAACAGCAGGCTGTTGTGGGTCCAGTCCGACGGCAAAAACGCCCATTGTTCGTCCAGTATGCCCAATAGGTGCAACGCCAGACTCAGCAGCAGCGCCACCTTTGCCAATCCGAATACAAACCCTGCCAGGCGGTTAAAGAAATTGAGCAAAACGATTTTGAAAATCCGGGTTAGCGCAGCCCCCACGGCCCTTAGCAGCCCCGCCACAAGGATGAAGACCACCAAAAAGGCAAGTATGCGCACCGGCAAAGGGTTCCAGCTGACCATCCCCGACAAAATCCTCCCCGCCACGTCTGCAGCGATGATGGCCAGAAAAATTCCCAGGAACAGTCCCACCAGGGCGGCCACTTCTTTGAAGAACCCGTTTCGGAAGCCGGCAATCCCACCCCACAAAAGGATCAATGCCAGGATGATGTCTAATGCGTTCATCGTTTTTCGTTTTGTTTTTTTTTGTTGGATGCTGATTGGTTTACCGGTAACCCAGCTCAACAATGGCATCGAAGGCTTCCTTTTTTAGCGGCATGACAGACAATCTGGCCTGTCTGACAAGGGCGATTTCTGACAGGCGGTCGTCCTTCTTTATGGCCGCCAGGGGCACAGGTTCGGGCAGGGTGGCCCCGGGAACCAGGTCGACAACCACCCATCGCTTGTCATCCGCGGTGGGGTCCGGATAATGTTCCCTCACCACACGGGCAATCCCCATCACCTGCTTTTCGGAAACGCTGTGGTAGAACAGGACCAAATCACCCTTCTTCATCGCGACCAGGTTGTTCCTTGCCTGGTAATTCCTGACCCCATCCCAGGTGGTTTTCCCCTCTTTGATGAAGCGGTCCCATGAGTAGGCCGCCGGTTCACTTTTTACCAGCCAATGCTTCATTGTTGCAGTAGTTTATATGTCATTTCCTTCATTAGCTCACCCTCCCCGAAGGACACATTGCCCACCCCTTTGGACTTCAGATCATACTCCCGCAGGATTGAAAAAATCCGGATCAGCTTTTTCGGGGAGTAATTCCTGGCGGCAGTCTGGTAATCGGGCACAAAGAAGGGGTTGACAGACAAAGCGCTGGCCACATTGTTCCGGCTTTTATCGCGCAGGCTGTGATAGATCAGTACTTTGGAAAAAAACTGGTAAAGAATCCCCAGGCTCTTTACCATGGGATTGGCCTTGGGATTGTCGGCAAAGTACCTGACAATCTGAAAGGCCTTGAGGCGATTCCCCTCTCCCAGGGCATTTTGTAACTCAAAGACATTGAAGTCCTTGCTGATGCCGATATTGGCTTCTATATGGGAAGTGGTGATTTCATCCCCTTTCTTCAGGTTGATGAACACCTTGGAGAGTTCATTGACGATTTTACCCAGGTCGGATCCCAGGTGGTCTGCGAGCATCTGCACGGCCTTTGGCCCGATCCGGTAGCCTTTCCCTTTAACATGCTTGCTGATCCAGTCGGGCACCTGGTTGTCATAAAGCTTCCGGCCTTCGAATACAAGCCCGGTTTTCCCGAGTTCCTTGACGAACTTTGTCCGGCGGTCGAGGCTTTTGTATTTATAGCAGATCACAAGGATGGTCGATTGGAGGGGCTTTTGAACGTAGGCCAGCAGATCCTCGATGTTCCTGATGTTCTGGGCCTCTTTAACAATGACCAAATGGTGGCTGGCCATCATCGGAAAACGCTTGGCGGTGCTGATGATGGTCTGTATGTCGGTCTCTTTTCCGTAGAGGATGCTCAGGTTGAACTCCTTTTCCTCCCCGGTCAGCACATGCTCCTCCAGGTGGTCGGAAATCCCGTCAATATAAAAACCCTCATCCCCCATTAAAAAATAAACCGGGTAAAGGATTTTGTTCCGGATGTCTTTCTGAATGTCTTCAAACTGAACAGCTGCCATAGGCCAGACCCTGGTTTGTTTTATTCGTCGTAGTCGAATTTCAGGTGTTTCACGGTGAGTCCCTGGTTGATGAGCTCCCGGAGTGAATCGATGCCAATCTGAAGATGCTTCTCCACAAAGTGTGCACTCACCAGTTTGTCGCTCTCCTGGGTTTTGATCCCTGTCGAGATCATGGGCTGATCTGAGACCAGCAGCAGGGCGCCCGTGGGTATGCGGTTAAAAAATCCGACCGAAAAGATGGTGGCGGTTTCCATGTCAATGCCCATCACCCGTATGCGCCTGAGATAGTTCTTAAAGGCATCGTCGTGTTCCCATACCCGTCGGTTTGTGGTGTAAATGGTTCCCGTCCAGTAATCCAGGTTGTGGTTGCGTATGTTTGTCGACACGGCTTTTTGCAGGTTGAAGGCAGGCAGGGCCGGAACTTCGGGAGGAAAAAAATCGTTGGATGTTCCCTCTCCGCGGATGGCGGCAATGGGCAGGATTAAATCGCCCACCTTGTTGATCTTTTTCAGTCCCCCGCACTTTCCGAGAAACAGCACGGCTTTGGGCTTGACCGAACTGAGAAGGTCCATGATGGTGGCTGCATTCGGACTGCCCATGCCGAAATTGATGATGGTGATGTTCTCTTTGGTGGCGCTGGGCATGATGCGGTCACTCCCTTTGATTGGGGCATCAAACCATTCGGAAAACAATTGAACGTATTGGTTGAAATTTGTCAACAGGATGTACTGGCCGATTTCGCCACCGGCGGTTCCTGTGTACCTGGGCAACCAATTTTCTATGATATCCTGTCGGGTTTTCATGCAAGGTGGAATTACTGGGCAAGGGTTTTGACAAAAATAATGATTCACCGCTTATCACCATCCAATTTCTTTTGTTAATTTGGTTGCGGCAAGCCCGGCTTCCGATGCCATTGCATCATTGTTTGTATGGCCGAATGACTGAAAAATGGATGGCACCCCATGCAGGAATTAAACCTTCCCCCATTTGAGTACAAGCTGTCTGAGACAGACGGGAAACGATACATCCTTGATTCCTTCAGAAAGCGTCTGGTGCTGCTTACCCCGGAGGAATGGGTCCGGCAGCACTTTCTGCACTGGCTGACGGGGTTCAAGGATTATCCGGCGGGTTTGATTGCCGTGGAGGCTGCATTGAAGTATCTCCGCTTGAAAAAACGTGCCGATGCAATTGTTTACGGGACATCCGGAAAACCCCTGATGATCATTGAATGCAAGGCACCGGGGATCAAAATCACCCGGGACGTATTCGACCAGATTGCCAGGTACAACTTTTCTTTCCGGGTTGATTACCTGGCCGTAACCAACGGCCTGGTCCACTACTGCTGCCGGATGGAGCCCGGGAAGCATCGCTGGACATTTTTATCTTCCTTCCCTGATTTTCCTGAAATCAATGGCCAACCCGCATAGAGGCGCCGCGATGGCTCTCCTGGGGCTGTTCCCTGCGGGAGATTGGAAATATTTTTCTAATTTCGCGGGGGTCAATCCACAATCCCTCAGGAATCATCTATTTTGAATATGTATGGATCTTCATTATATCGGTGAGCATTTGTTATCTGGCCAGGCCGGCCGGTTTGCCCTGTTTGTGGCGTTCTTTGCCGCGCTTTTTTCCACGCTGTCGTTTTACCTGGGCTCGCGGGACAAGGAGGCCGATGCCCTGAAGTGGCGGCATTGGGGTCGTCGGACTTTCCAGGTGCACGGACTGATGGTGGGGGTGGCTTCCTTATTTTTATTCTACATCCTGCTGAACCGGTTTTACGAATACCGGTATGTTTGGGTGCATGTGGAGAACGACCTCGGACTGGGTTATGTGATGGCTGCTTTTTGGGCCGGACAGGAGGGGAGTTTTCTTTTCTGGATTTTGTGCCAGGCATTGTTTGGATTGGTGCTGCTTCGGCATGCCGGAAAATGGGAAGCTCCCGTGATGGCTATTGTGGCGCTCTCCCAGACCTTTATGCTGACCATGGTTCTTGGGGTGCAAATCGGCGGATTCTCCGTCGGGATGAGCCCCTTCCTTCTGTTGCGCGAATCGGCCGAAAATCTCGACAACCTGTTTTTCCAAAACCCGCAATACTTATCACTGATCACCGATGGGAATGGCTTGAACCCCTTGCTTAGGAATTTCTGGATGCTGTCGCATCCCCCCTTTACCTTTATCGGTTACGCCTCCGTACTTATTCCTTTTTCCTTTGCACTCGCCGGACTCTGGAAGCGAAGGTTCCATGACTGGATCCGTCCGGCCCTGCCCTGGACGATCCTGGGTGTGTTTTTTCTTGGAATAGGCATCTTGCTTGGAGGGGTATGGGCTTATGAGTCACTTACTTTCGGGGGATTCTGGGCATGGGATCCCATAGAGAACGCCTCCCTTGTACCCTGGTTGGTTTTGGTGGCATCCCTTCATCTGATGCTTGTAGCGAAAAAAAAGCGGAGCATGTATTTCCCCGCTTTCCTGTTTTCCATTTTATCCTTCATCCTGGTGGTCTACGCCACCTATTTGACGCGCAGCGGGGTCTTGTCGGATACTTCGGTTCATTCGTTCGGAAATGACGGAATGGGAAGGCAGATCCTGGTCTATATCATGGGACTGTCCCTGCTGGGCCTCTTTTTGCTGGTAAAGAACTACCGCAGGCTTCCTGGCAAAGACAGTGAGGAACCCTTCAGCCGGGAGTTCTGGCTTTTTGTGGGAGCACTGGTGTTGGTGTTGTCCGCATTCCAGATTTTCTTCACCACATCCATCCCCGTGGTGAACCGTCTCCTCGGCACTTCCCTTACCCCTCCAATGGATCCGGTATCCCATTACAACACCTGGCAGTTGCCCTTTGCCGTGGTGATTGCCCTGCTGATCGGGACCACCCATTTTATCGGTTGGGGCAAAAACCAGGGAAAGAGGTTCCTGGCCCGCACGGGGCTGTCGGTTGTTTTGGCACTGGTATTCTCCGTTGTGGTGGCCCGGACCGCCGGGATAGAGGTCGGGGAGCAGGTGTTGATGCTTTTTGCTTCCCTGTTTGCCTTGTTTTCCTCACTGGATCTGCTGCTCAGGGTCAGGCCCGCGCTTGCCGGCTACGGTGCGGTGGTCAGCCACCTCGGAATGGCCCTCTTTTTGCTTGCCGTACTGCTTACTTTCTCCCAGAAAACCACGATCTCCCAAAATACCTCTGGTTATTTTCTTGGCCAGACCTTTTCTGAAGACGAGAACCTTCTTTTGATTCAGGGGGAGGTCCTGCCCATGGGAGAATATCATGTGACCTATGTGGGAAACACCCGCGAGGGAAACCGGATTGAATACCAGGTTGACTTCCTGAAAAAGAATCGCCATGGTGCGTTCTACAGGGCCTTTAGTTCATTCCCCTCCATCCTCCTGAATGAGCGGATGGGTAATGTGTATGAACCACATGCCCGGGTTTTCCCCCTGCGCGACGTGTTCACTTATATCACCTTTGCGGATACGGATCAGTCGGTGACCCCAACAGAGCCCCCCCTGGTCGGACAGTTTACCCTGGCGGTTAACGATACCATCGGGCTGGGGAATAACAGCTTGGTTCTCGGCGGACTCCAATCGGATACGCCCCCGGACCAGGCGGTTGACCCCCGGGATATCCGGGTCACGGCCAGTCTGGAGGTGCTGACACATTTCGGAGAATCCTTCATTGCACAACCGGCCTTTCTGGTCAGAGACGGCCTCATCCTTCATGAGGATGATGTGGTGGCTGACCTGGATCTGAGATTCAGGTTCAGGAACGTGACTGAAACCCCGTTTACCATCGTCGTTGATGTGTATGAGGACAGGCCGGAATTTATTGTGATTAAAACGGTAATCTTTCCGTTCATCAATTTGTTGTGGTTTTCCATATTGGTTTTGTTGGCCGGTCTTTTACTGGCCTTTCGCAGTCGCTGGAAAAAGCAGCCAGGGGTGTAGGACGGCCATTTGTCAAAATTTCCCTAATTTTGTTGCCGAAACACCCGGCCACCCGGTCCAACAGAACCAAATACCCTGCCCATGACAAACTACAAGCAGCTTCTTTCCTCCATCAAGACCTTTATATTTGATGTGGATGGTGTCATGACCAATGGCATTGTGCAGATTACCCCCAACGGGGAATTGCTGCGCAGCATGAATGTAAAGGATGGTTATGCCATTCAGCTGGCCGCGCGAAAGGGCTACCGCATTATTATCATTTCTGGGGGAAGGTGTGAGGCCGTCAGGGAACGGTTTACCCTTTTGGGTGTCGAAGAGGTTTTTCTGGGGGTCAGTCATAAACTGACGATCTTTGACCGCCTCCGGAACGAAGACGGGGTGGATCCTGCAGAGGTGTTGTTTATGGGAGATGACATACCCGATTATGAGGTCATGAAGCTGGTGAAGGTGGCCGCCTGCCCTTCTGATGCTGCGGAAGAGATCAAGGCCATTTCATCCTATATTTCCTCTCATGGGGGCGGACAAGGTTGCGTCAGGGATGTCATAGAACAGGTGATGAAGGTGCAGGGAACCTGGTTCGATGACGATGGATTTCACTGGTAAGGCGCCGACAACAAAAATGTTGCCATGAATAAGGCCCTGTCGTATGCGAGACTATACAGGTGGCAGAATCTCCTGATCATCGCCCTGATCCTTTACCTGTTTCGCTATGCCATTGTGCTGCCCTCTTTTGGCCATTATGCCGGTGTTCCGCAATTGTCTTCTTTTGATTTCTTTCTGCTGGTATTGGTCACCCTGGGCATCAGCGCCGCCGGATATGCCATCAACGATTATTTCGATATCAGAACAGACCGCATCAATAAACCCCATAAGATCGTTCTGGGAAAAGCCCTGGGCCGGCGGCATGCCATTTTCTCGCACAAACTGTTGAATGCGTTTGCCCTGGTCCTTGCCTTGTGGCTTTGCTACCGCATTCAGCACTGGCCCCTTGTAATCTGGCTTGTTGTCATCCAGGCCATTCTCTGGTGGTATAGTTTGCGGCTTAAACGCCGCCTGCTAAGCGGAAACCTGGCGGTTGCCCTGCTGGCGGCCCTCCCCATTATCCTTGTCTGGTACGTTGAATACCATGCCGCCGGGGGCGTGGCGGCATTGCCGCCCGGACTGATCGCCGCAGTGAATCGACCGGCCTTGTTTTACGCATTGTTTGCCTTTTTGTCCACCATGGTCAGGGAGGTGCTGAAAGACATGGAGGACCTGGAGGGAGACCGCCAGACAGGATGTGAAACCATCCCGGTGGTTATGGGGATGCCCGCGGCTAGACAAGCGGTTACCGCCCTGCTGCTGCTCCTGGTGGCGAGCCTGGCCGTGTTCCAGGTGTTTTTTTTCGCTTCCGGACAAAGACTGTTGGCTCTCTATCTGATTGCCCTGGTGCAACTTCCTGCACTGGTTTTGATCCCTGCAACCTGGAGGGTAAACGGGGAAGCGGGCTTCGGCCACCTGCAGCTGGTGGCCAAACTGATCATGCTGGCCGGGGTGGTGTCTATGATGCTCTGGTAAATACACGCCAAGAATGGACTTTTTTGAGAAGCTTAAGCGCTATGAGATCATCCTGGGGTCGCAATCCCCAAGGAGACAGGAGCTACTGGCCCAGACCGGCATACCTTTCAGGAAGCTGGTCAGGGAAACTTCTGAGGTTTTTCCCGTCGGACTGCCTCCCGAGGAGGTGGTTCTTCTGCTGTGCCAGGAGAAGGCGAAACTTTTTGAAAAGGAACTCCAGGACCCCGCCGTGGTGGTCATCACTGCCGATACCATGGTGGCAGTTGATCAATCGGTCATGAACAAACCCGCTGATCCGACGGAAGCCTTTGATATGCTGAAAACCCTATCGGGCCGCTGGCATGAGGTTCTTACCGGGGTATGTATCAGGCAACGGAACAAGGAAATTGCCTTTTTTGAAACCACCAAAGTCCTTTTCAGGGAGTTGGAAGACTGGGAGATCCTGCATTATATCAATGACTGCCAGCCCTTTGATAAAGCCGGTGCATATGGAATTCAGGAGTGGATAGGGATTGTGGGGATCAGGGAGATACGCGGTTCCTATGCCAATGTTGTCGGGTTGCCCGTGGAACGGTTGTTCTGTGAACTGAAAAACCTGCTTGAATCTCCCGCCGGCTCATACGTCTAGTACGAAAACCCCCGGTTGTTTGGCTGGCAAAGGGCTAACTCCTTCTTCCCAAAAATATCATGACATAATACATCAGGGTGGCCAGCGAGGCCAAAGCGGCTACTACGTAAGTCAGAGAGGCCCACTTCAGGGCGTCTTTGGCGTGGTTGTATTCCTGTCCGACGGTCACCCCGGTATCCGTCAGCCAGGCCAGTGCCCTGCGGGTGGCATCGAATTCAACGGGCAGTGTGATGAAGCTGAACAGGGTGGTGATGGCAAACATTACAATTCCCGCAAGCAGCAGACCCGGCATGGATTCCACGGTAAGAATGCCTGCCAGCAGTATCCAGTGCATATACCGGGAACTGAAGCTGACAGCCGGGACAAGGGTGGAGCGCATCTTTAAAAAAGCGTAAGCCCTTGCGTGCTGAACGGCATGGCCGCACTCATGCGCCGCTACAGCGGCTGCGGCAATGTGACGGCCCTGGTAAACGGCCGGACTCAGGTTGATTGTGCGGTCAATGGGGTTGTAGTGGTCGGTCAGGCGACCCGGCGTGGAGATTACACGAACCCCAGTAATGTCGTGATCTGCAAGCATCTTCTCCGCAATTTCCCGTCCGGATAACCCATGTCGAAGTGACATTTTCGAATATTTTGCAAAACGGGATTTCAGGCGGGAAGAAACCATCCAGCTGAGCAACATAAAAACGCCAAAAATGATGAAAATTTCCATGCTTACTATTTGTATGAAATGATTGTCTTGTCTTGAATTGTATTGTATTGATTGAACCTGCCATATCGTACAAAAAACAGGCCAGTTCCGGCGGTCTGACAATTTGGCATTGATGCCACTTTGCGGCTAAATTCTTCTTAGCTTTGCGTTGCAAAATCCCGGCTTATGAAAAAACCTGTGATACTGATTACGAATGACGATGGGGTGATGGCCCCTGGCATCCGCCACCTTGTCCAATTCATGCTGGAAATCGGTGATGTGGTGGTGGTGGCTCCCGATAAACCCCAAAGCGGTATGGGCCACGCCGTTACCATCGTGAACCCCCTTCGGCTTGAAAAGATTACGGTGGATGGGGATCACGAGGAATACAGTTGCAGCGGGACCCCGGTCGATTGCGTGAAACTTGCCGTAAATAAAGTACTGCACAGGAAACCGGACCTGCTTGTATCGGGGATCAACCATGGCTCCAATGCCTCCATCAATGTCATATACAGCGGCACCATGTCCGCAGCCATCGAAGGCGCGATGGAAGACATACCATCCATCGGCTTCTCCCTGCTCGACTACCGGTTCGACGCGGACTTTGCATCCGGGAAGAAATTTGTGCAGCGGATTGCCAGAAGCGTGCTTAAACAAGGGCTGCCAAAGGGGATTTGCCTGAATGTAAACATTCCCGCACTGAAGGAAGCGGAAATAAAGGGCATCAGGGTGTGCCGGCAGGCACGGGCCAACTGGGAGGAAGAGTTTGACCATCGCAAGGATCCGCGCGGCAAGGATTATTTCTGGCTGACAGGGCGTTTTCGCCTGCATGAAGACAGCAATGAAACGGATGAATGGGCCCTTTCGAACAATTATGTTTCGGTGGTTCCCATCCAATTCGACTTTACCGCCCATGGACTGATTCAGGAAATTCAAAACTGGAAACTGGATGCTTAAAAGAGACAGTTGGTGGCTTGGGGCAGGGCTCGGGGCCATTTTGCCGGTCGTTTTTTACCTGATTATCCTGTTCGTCATGAGGCAGTGGGGTACCGTCAGCGAGGGGATTTACCTGCTGAAATCATCCACCATGATGCTGTTGGCATTGTTCTCGGACTTAATCAGTTTCAGGTATTATATGGTCAACCTGAAATACGACCGCACCGGCAGGGGCATCCTGCTGGTTACTTTTTTATATGCCGGGGTGTTCTTTTACCTCTACCTTTGAGTTTTTGGGTTTTGACAGCCTAATTGTTGTTGGATGGACTATTACATCATAGCCGGTGAGGCCTCGGGCGACCTGCATGCCGCCAATCTGATGAAACAGCTGAAGCGGGAGGATCCCTCGGCACGTTTCAGGGTGTGGGGTGGTGACCTGATGGAAGCCCAGGGCGGTGTGCTGGTGAAACACATCAGGGAGCTGGCCTATATGGGTTTTTATGAGGTGCTGGCAAATCTTCCCGGGATCATCCAGAACTTCAGGTTGTGCAAAAAGGATATCCTGGAATGGAAGCCCGATGTGCTTGTGCTGGTCGACTATCCCGGCTTTAATCTTCGGATGGCGGCCTTTGCCAGAAAGCATGGCATCCGTACGGTGTATTACATCTCCCCCCAAATCTGGGCCTGGAAGCAGAGCCGGGTCAAAAAAATCCGCCGCGATGTGGACAAAATGCTGGTCATCCTGCCGTTCGAAAAGGATTTCTACTCCCGTTTCGGGGTGGATGTTTCCTTTGTCGGACATCCCTTGCTGGATGCCCTTGAAGAAGTTGAGCGCCGGAATGATTCCCATCATTTCCGAACCCGCCACCAACTTCCGGCCAGTCCCCTGGTCGCCATACTTCCCGGGAGCCGGAAACAGGAAGTGACCCGCTTGCTCGGAGAGATGGCCGCTGTGGCAGGGGACTTCCCGGGCCATCACTTTGTGGTGGCCGGAATGTCTTCGGTTCCGCGCTCTGCATACGATGGGGTGGACGCCCCGGAAAATGTTTCGGTGGTGTTCGACCAGACCTATGCGCTCCTGGCCAATGCCGAAGCGGCCATGGTCGCATCGGGAACGGCCACCCTGGAAACGGCCCTGTTCCAGGTGCCGCTGGTGGTTTGTTACAAGGCCAACAGGGTCTCTTTCTGGATCGCACGCAGACTGGTGAAGGTAAAATACATCTCCCTGGTGAACCTGATCATGGACAGGCCCCTGGTGAAGGAGCTGATTCAGTCCGCCTTTCATAAAAAAGGGGTGTCAGACGAACTCGCTTTGCTGCTCGGGGATTCATCGCGCCGGAACCACATCCTCTCGGGCTATGAGGAGTTAAGGATGCGGCTGGGAGGTCCCGGGGCAAGCCATAGGGCCGCCAGGGCCATTGCCGGACTGGCCGGGGGGGCTTCCGGTGAATAGGGGCGGGCTCTCCTGTATGGACCAGTGAGGGACGCTCCGGCCGTTTGCCGCTTATTTCCCATTGTCCTTCTTTAATCTGGCTTTCCTGTGGGTATTTTTATGGGAAAATGCCTTCGATGGATCATTTGCCTGTGCCTAAACTGGTCATCCCCTTTGCCGCCGGCATCGGTCTTTGGCTGCAGACCGGCCTTGATATTCCCCTGTGGATCTTTGGGCTGATATATGCCGGTTTGGGGCTTACCTGGGTTGGGATTCAGTGCCTGTGGCCGGCGCTTTATTCGGGGCGATGGGTCTTTGGGGCCTTCGCTGCCATGTTTTTGCTGGCGGCCGGTTACCATCTTTGCCAGGAAAACAATGGGCTGCGGTGCGACCGTCACTTCAGCAAATACCAAGAAAAAGAGGGATTACTCATCCTGTGGCTGAAGGAGCCGGTGGCCGAAAAGCCCAATTCTTTTCAGGCAGTGGCCAAAGTGAAGGGGCTTTATCTGGGCACGGGGTTTATCCCTGTCACCGGAAACATCATGGTTTATCTTGCCAGGGACAGCCTCGCGGCCAGCCTGAGGTACGGTGACGTGATTATATTGGAGAACCGTTATGATCCCGCACCCGGGCCGGGAAACCCGGCTCAGTTCGACTATGGAAGGTTTTTGTCGCTCCGCAATATTCATCACACCACCTACAGGGCCTCAGGTGACTGGGTCAAAACCGGAGAAAACCGCGGATCCCGGCTGATGTCCATGTCATTTTCCCTGCGTGAACGGGCCCTGAAGGCCTTCTCACAAAGCCGGCTTGAGGGCCGGGAACTGGCCGTGATTTCGGCCTTGTTTCTGGGGTACCGGGAATCGCTGGACGAGGATCTTCGGCGGGAATATGCCGGAGCCGGGGCCATGCACATCCTTTGCGTTTCGGGATTGCATGTGGGAATCATTTACCTGGTACTGCGGGCCCTGCTTTCTTTTTTTGGCCGTGCCCCGGCAGGCGGTTATCTCCAAACCGTGCTGATTCTTGCCTTCATTTGGTTTTACGCCGCCATAACGGGCTTTTCGCCCTCCGTACTGAGGGCGGCCACCATGTTTTCTTTTGTCGCAGCGGGAGAGAGTTTCAGGCGGAAAACCTGCATCTACAATACCTTGTCTGCCTCCGCCTTCGTCCTGCTCGCTGCCAACCCATTTATTCTGAGCCGGATCGGGTTCCAGCTCTCCTACCTGGCCGTGTTCAGCATCGTCACCGTCCAGCCATGGCTTTACGGCAAACTGAAGTTCAGAAACCGCATTCTGGATAAGGTTTGGGCCATTCTCACCGTTTCCATTTCTGCCCAGCTCGCCACAGGTCCGCTTGCCCTGCATTATTTTAACCAGTTTCCCAACTACTTTCTGCTGACCAATGTTTTGGTCATTCCTTTGGCCAGCCTGATCATTTATGCCGCCATGCTATGCCTGGCATTCTCCTTTTTTCCCCCGGCGGCCCTGTTTCCCGGACTGGTGCTTTCTCATCTGCTCACGCTGTTGAATGCAGTGGTAGGCTTCGTGGAAGGCCTGCCGTTTTCTGTTTCATCGGCAATTTATTTGTCCCCCCGCCATACCCTGCTGGTACTGATCATTTTTTGGTGTGCCGGCCGCTATCTGATTTATGGCCGGCGCAGCGGCTTGCTCTGGTCCCTTGCCCTGGCCACGGTTTTGATGGGGTCCGTCGGACTGCGCCGGGTAGACAAGCTGTCGCGCGCGCGGTTTTTAATTTACGATGTAAGCGGGGCCACTGCCATCGACTTCTATTCCCCCCTTGAACATGTATTCCTTGCCTGTACAGCGGCCACCGGTGATCCCCGCCTGGTGGCCCGCCAGGCGGGCCCAAACCGCATCAGGGAAGGGCCCAGACCCAAAACGACCACCCTGTCATTGGGTGCAGGTTATTCGGGCGAAGGCTTTCGCATGGATGGGCCCATGGTTTTTTTTCACGGATGGCGCTTCCTGTTCATATATAAAGATGACCAATTCATTCCCCGGGACATTGAAATCGATTTTCTGGTTGTTTCCGGCAATCCGCAGGCCGATGCGGAAGAATGGCTGGATGCCCTGAACCCTTCCCTGGTCATTCTTGACGGGTCCAATTCTTTCTGGCTGGCAGACCGGTGGGCAACTGCCTGCCAGGCGAAAGAGACCGATTGCTGGGTGGTCAGGGACCTGGGGGCTTATGCCAGGGGGAGGAAGCTTAGAGGAAGGACAGTATCAGGGTCACCATAAAGGGAACCATCAGGGTCAGCACGATGCCGTGGAAAAGGGCCACTATGGCGTATTCTTTGCCTGAAGAGGCCACAATGATGGGGAGGGTGGTGTCCATGCTGGTGGCTCCCGCGGCGGCAATGGGAGCCAGTTTGCCCAGCAGGATCACCATCAGTGGAGCGAAAAGAAGGGTGATGATCTCCCGCATCACATTCGAAAGCAAGGCCACCACCCCCAGTGCTTCGCTGTGAAGTTCGCCGATAATGACGCTGGACAGGCTGTAGTAGCCAAAACCTGCTCCTACGGCGAGTGCTTCAACCAGGCCGAGTGTGTCCGAAAAGACGCTGACCAGGGAGACCCCCGTAAGGGTGCCAAGGATGGTGATTATTGGCACCAGGGCCAGGCGGGCGCCCTGGCGGCGGATCGCCGAAAGGGAGCGGTGATCGGAACCGACACTGATTCCGACCAACAACATCAAAACATACAACGCATACAAACTCAGGTCGGCTTCAAGCCATTGCGGGGGCATCCAATGCCCCAGGCCCATGAGGAGTCCCGCACAGAAAAACGCCAAAATGATCAGGCTCGTTTTCAACTTTCCCCTTTCTTTTTATTCAACATAAATCTCCAGGCAAAAAATGCGAACAGCAGGCTGCCCCCCACTGCCCCCAGACTGAGCAGCAAGGCCTGTCCGCCCAGCCCGGGCAACTGCCTGACGATTTCCGGGTTGGATCCGATCGAAAGCCCAAGCAAAAACAACAACAGGTAAATGCTCCACAGGATGCCTTTTTCCAGGAAGCGCAGCAGGGGGAGTCGCCGGCGCATCAGGAATCCCGCAGCCGTTCCGGCAAGCATCAGGAAAACAATTTCAGGCATATCATTTGTGCATTGTGCATTGGGCGGGGAGGTCTTACCTTATCCTGCCGCGCAACAGTATCTTTTGACCGGCTGCCGGCTGCTCTCCTTCTTCCATGGCGTTGCGGCGGTAGAGCTGTTCCAGGCGAATGCCGTACTGCTGCGATATGTCGTACATGGTTTCCCCTTGCCCTGCCACGTGATGTGGAATGGGCCCCCTGCGCCTTTTGGGCTGAAGAAAGATGTATTGCCCGGGGGTGATCTCACGGCCGCCTTCCAGTTCGTTGTATCGGACAATCTGCCATCTCCGCACGTTTAGTTCTGCGGCCAGGGATTCTGGGGTGTCGCCCCTTCGGGCGGCAACCGTCCGGATGCGGTTGATCCGGAATTCCTCACGGGGTCCCTGAAAGGTGACGGGGGCGAAGTCATCTGCTGTTCTCTGGTTCGTATGCCTGATGCTGTTCCCGGCTCCCGGCAAACTGGTCAGGTCGGCCGACAAATCCATGGCCATTTGGTCGTACTGGCTCAGTGCATTTTCTTCGATGATGCGGATCAGCTTTTGGGGATAATTCGGGTTGGTTGCATACCCGGCCATGCGCAGTCCGTAGGCCCAGGACTGGTAATCCAGTGGATCCAGTTCAAAGAGGAAGGCATAGCGGGGCCGCGTAAGCAGGAACTGGGAATGATCCAGGTATGACTGGACCGGGTCGTCATACAACCTGAAGCACTCATTCCTTGCATCGTCATCGTACAGGTAACCCCGGCCCGGCCAGCCATGGCATTTGATGCCAAAATGGTTGTTGGCGTTCAGGGCCAGTTCACTATTCCCGAAACCCGACTCCAGAATGCCCTGCCCCAGCTTGATGCTCGCAGGAATGCCAAATTTGCGCATCTCCTGCATGGCAATATGCCGGTAAGTAAGGATGTATTCTGAAATGGTGGTGTTTCCCTGTGCATAACCATCCGACGATAAAAAAAACAGTAAGACGAACAGGCCTGTGAAAAGCTTTTTATGAATGCGGTTCGATTTGTCTCCCATAAACATTAATTTTGAAATCCGTCGCCCTTTCCCAGGAAAGGGGGATGATGCCCACAAAAATACATTATCCGTCAGGAAAAAGTGGAAAACCTGAAAAAATATTTCCCTGAACTGGGCCTGCAGCAAGTTGAACAGCTTGCCATGCTTTACGGTATTTATGGTGAATGGAATGCCAGGATCAATGTCATTTCGCGCAAGGACATGGAATTTTTCTATACCAGGCATGTGCTGCACTCCCTGTCCGTCATGAAGGTCATATCTTTCCGGCCGTGGACCACCATTCTGGATGTGGGGACCGGCGGTGGATTTCCGGGCATACCTCTGGCCATTTGTTTCCCTGATTGTGAGTTTCTGCTGGTGGATTCCATCGGGAAGAAAATCATGGTTGTTTCAGATGTGGCTTCCCGGCTGGGGCTGAAGAATGTGAACACCCTGCAAGCCAGGGCTGAGACCTTGGAGGGGCGGTTCGACTTCGTGATCAGCCGGGCGGTGACGGCCCTGCCGAAGTTCATGAAGTGGGTGGCCGGAAAGGTTGAACCGCGGGGATTTAACGACATTCCGAACGGGGTGCTTTACCTGAAGGGTGGTGATATTGAGGGGGAACTGGCCGGACTCAGCATGCATGTTCGCGAATACCCCCTGAACCGTTTTTTCAGCGAAGATTTTTTTGAAACCAAAAAACTGGTGCATCTTTACGGCCGTTCATCGAAAAAGTTTTTCGACAAGGCAAATAGTTCGTAATTTTGAGGTGACAATTATTTCCTGAGATAATCTTTAAACCCCCCTAAAATATGAACAAAGAAAAAGAACGCCCCCAGAATGCGGAGAAGCTGAAAGCATTGCAACTGACGCTGGATAAAATTGAAAAATCCTACGGTAAAGGAACCATCATGAAACTGGGTGACTCGGCCGTTGTGCCTGTTGAGACCATATCTACCGGTTCGCTGACCCTGGATATGGCCCTGGGTACAGGCGGTCTTCCTCGTGGAAGGGTCGTTGAGATTTACGGCCCTGAGTCTTCGGGGAAAACGACCCTGGCGATCCATGCCATTGCCGAAGCCCAGAAGGCCGGGGGCATCGCCGCTTTTATTGATGCCGAGAACGCCTTCGACAGCAACTATGCCCACAGGCTGGGAGTGGATGTGGAAAACCTGCTCGTCAGCCAGCCCGACAATGGGGAACAGGCCCTGGAAATTACCGAAAACCTGATCCGCTCAGGGGCCATAGACATTATTGTCATCGACTCGGTGGCCGCACTGACACCGAAAAGTGAGATTGAAGGGGAAATGGGAGAATCCAAAATGGGGCTGCAGGCCAGGCTGATGTCTCAGGCATTGCGTAAACTGACAGGTACCATCAATAAAACAGGATGCTGTTGCATATTTATCAATCAGTTGCGCGAAAAGATCGGCGTCATGTTTGGAAACCCTGAAACCACTACGGGTGGGAATGCCCTTAAATTCTATGCTTCCGTCCGGCTTGACATCAGGCGCACCTCACAGATCAAGGAGGGTGATAGCGTGGTCGGAAACCGTACCCGGGTTAAGGTGGTGAAAAACAAACTGGCCCCGCCGTTTCGCCAGGCCGAATTTGATATCATTTACGGACAGGGGATCTCCAAAGTTGGTGAGATCATCGATTTGGCCGTTGACAACAACATCGTGAAGAAATCCGGATCATGGTTCAGCTATGGAGAAACAAAACTGGGACAGGGCCGTGACGCCGTGAAGCAGCTGATTCTGGATAATCCTGAATTATCGGAGGAGCTGGAGTCCAAAATCAAGGAGGCCTTGCAAGCCAAATAGCCCGGAAGCCCCCCTTATCCTTTTTTGCCTAAACCAAACCCTTACCCATGAAGAAAATTGTGTTTGCCGGAATGACTTTTATTTTTGCCCTTGTTGCCCTTGGCTTTTCCCAGGGACAGCGCATGACCGCTGAGACCCTTTGGGAACTCGGACGCCTGGGTGATGCCCAAGTGTCGCCCGATGGACGCCTGGTGATGTTTGGGGTTACCCGCTATGATGTTCCTGAAAACCGCGGCCAGCGGGCTTTGTATGTAGTCCCTGTTGCCGGGGGTGAGCCCGTTTCAGTGTCCGGAGGCGGTGCATCCAATGCCCGCTGGCGGCCCGACGGACAAAAGATCGGGTTTTTGAGGGCCGTTGAAGGAAGCATGCAGCTCTGGGAAATGGATCCGGACGGCAGCAATCCTGCGATGGTATCTGATGTTCCCGGGGGCATGTCGGGCTTCGAGTACGCCCCGGATATGAACCATATTTACTTTACCCGCATGGTTAAGGTGCATCCGGGCGTGAACGACCGGCATGCGGACCTGCCGGAGGCCGAGGCCTATCTTTACGACGATTTGATGTACAGGCACTGGGACAGTTGGCGGGACGGACGGTTTAGCCATGTGTTTATTGCGCCATATGCCGGGGGACAGCTGGGAGACCAAACCGATCTGATGGAAGGGGAGCCGTTCAACAGCCCCCTGGCCCCGTTTGGCGGCAATTCGCAAATCAGCTGGAGCCCCGACGGCAGGTACCTGGCTTATACCGCTAAAAAGAAGTTTGGCAAGGCCTATGCGGTCAGTACCAATTCGGATATTTTTCTGTACGACCTGCAGACCAACGACACCAGAAACCTGACTGCATTCAACCCGGGCTATGATGTGAACCCTGTTTTTTCTCCCGATGGCAGGTACCTGGCCTGGGAAAGCATGAAGACGGATGGCTTTGAGTCGGATAAAAACCGCATCATGGTCATGGACCTGGAAACTGGTTTGTACCGCGATTATTCGGCCGGTTTTGACCAGAGCAGCAGCGGATTTGTATGGGAGGCCGACGGCAGCAGGCTGTATTTTATAAGTGGCGTTCAGGCCACCTACCAGGTCTATGCCATGGATATGGACAGCGGCAATATTCAACAACTGACCACCGGCCATCACAACTATTCCTCCCTGTCGCTGGCCGGCCCGTTTCTCGTGGCCCAGAGAATGAGCATGTCCATGCCGGCAGAATTGTTCCGTATCGACAAGCAAACGGGCAATCAGGAACAGCTGACCTTTGTCAACAAGCCCATCCTTGATGGCCTTTCCCTGGCCGGGGTGGAGGAACGTTGGGTGGAGACGACCGACGGCAAGGAAATGCTGGTCTGGGTCATCTTTCCCCCGGATTTCGACCCCGGGAAAAAATACCCGGCACTGCTTTATTGCGGGGGTGGTCCGCAAAGCGCCGTCAGCCAGTTCTTCTCTTACCGCTGGAACTTCCAGATGATGGCCGCCAATGACTACATCGTTGTGGCCCCGAACCGGCGCGGACTGCCGACATTCGGACAGGAGTGGAACGATCAGATCAGCCAGGATTACGGTGGGCAGAACAAGTTGGATTTGCTGGCGGCCATCGATGCCGTGAAGCAGGAATCATACGTGGATGAAGACCGTTTGGGTGCCGTAGGCGCCAGCTATGGAGGTTTTTCGGTGTTCTGGCTGGCCGGCAATCACGACCAGCGCTTCAGTGCCTTTATTGCCCATTGTGGGATGTTTAATTTTGAAAGCTGGTATGGCACCACGGAAGAAATGTTTTTCGCCAACCACGACATTGGCGGACCTTACTGGGAAACGCCCGTCCCAAACAGCTATGAATTTTCACCCCATCGCTACGTGGGCAGGTGGGATACCCCCATCATGGTGATCCACGGGGCGAAGGACTTCAGGGTTCCCATCTCGGAAGGCATGCAGGCCTTCAATGCGGCACAGCTCCA
Source organism: Bacteroidales bacterium (assembly GCA_041690235.1). Lineage (GTDB taxonomy): Bacteria > Bacteroidota > Bacteroidia > Bacteroidales > UBA7960 > SLSG01. The sequence continues at coordinate 1,337 of JAWLHS010000009.1, read as the reverse complement.
GGGGATTCCCAGCCGGTTTCTGGTGTTTCCCGATGAAAACCACTGGGTGCTTCAGCCGCAGAACGGCATTTTGTGGCAGCGGGAGTTCTTTGGTTGGCTGGATAAATGGTTGAAATAAGCTTGTGAACAGGACCCGGGCCGATGACAAAAAGGAAATATGGAACGTTTCAAGGCCTGGTGGCTGTCCTGCTGATCCTGGTGGCCGTTCTGATGGTTTATTCCAGGAGCCAGCGGGCCGCGCGCAGGGTGCATATCCCCGGAACCACCGCATCACAGCAGGCCCCAGGTACCGCCGCATCACAGCAGGTCCCCGGCGGCGGCGAACCGGTGCAGGTCCCCGGATTCGAGGCACTTCAGCAGGGGCTGGACAGCACAGGCGAAAGCCGCATGAACGACGATATGGGAAAGACAGCATCCATCAATCTGCCTGAACCAATGCCAGGGGTTTTGCTCGGGAAGGTCGTTCCGGAGAGGGACTCCCTGTTTATGGCGGTGGACGAACGTTTTGCGACCCGGACGGGGATGTTCATGCACAGGGAGGCATATCGCTCTTTTGTAGCCATGCACCGGGCCGCCGGCGATGAGGGCGTGAACCTGGTCATCGTGTCCGCCATGCGGACCTTCGACCATCAAAAGCGCATCTGGGAAAACAAATGGAATGGCCGGCAGATCCTGCACGGAAACATTTCCGCCACATCCATTGCGGATCCGGCAGACCGGGCCAGGGAGATACTCAGGTTCAGCGCCATGCCAGGTACTTCACGTCATCACTGGGGCACTGACATTGACCTGAACAGCCTTCAAAACGATTATTTCGACTCAGGGGAGGGCAAGAAGGTGTACGACTGGTTACTCCAAAACGCATCAGCATTCGGGTTTTGTCAACCCTATACGGCCTTCGGCTCAGCGCGACAGGGAGGGTATGAGGAGGAAAAATGGCATTGGTCTTACAAACCCTTGTCCGCCGGCTATTTACAGGCCTACAAGCGCCTGGTTTCCTACGACGACATCGGGGGGTTTGACGGCTGGGAAACCGCCAGGCAGATCGGCGTCATTGAAAACTACGTGCTGGAGGTGGATCCCCTCTGCTGTATCTCCATTCAGGACTGATTTTCAATCATCGTGGCAACAGGACCTTACAGTGTGTCCTCCCGGTAGTTGATGTTGTGAAACATGCCTGGCCGGTAAAAAGGCTGCCGGTCGATTTCCAGGAAGCGGGTGTCCAGCTGCTCAAGAACGTCCAGTATTTTAAAGGTTTTTTGGGTGAGGGCCCGCTCGATAACAGGCAGGCATTCTTTTGTATATACTGCACACATGGTTTCTGAAAACCCTTCGTG
>JAWLHS010000008.1:0-34546 GCA_041690235.1 Bacteroidales bacterium | reverse complement strand
TGAAGCAAAGGAAGAACCAGCCCCTGAGAAGGAAAAGGAAGCCCCTGCCGCTGAAGCAAAGGAAGAACCAGCCCCTGAGAAGGAAAAGGAAGCCCCTGCTGCTGAAGCAAAGGAAGAACCAGCCCCTGAAGAGAAGACGGAAGATAAAAAAGAGACAGGGAAAAAATCCGAATAATACCGGTTCAATCCCAGTAAAGAAACCGGATGCGCACATCAGATTGTTTCTACCTTGGATATATTAAAAAACCCTTCGGGTATAAAGGCGAGGTAAACATTTTCCTTGACGTGGATGATCCCTCGGGGTATCAAAAAATGGAATCAGTTTTCGTTCTGATTGAAGGAAAGCTGGTTCCGTTTTTTATTGACAAAATATCCTTCCGGCCCAATAGTTCCGATGCCGTCGTTCGGTTCCAGGGACTTGACAATGAAGAGAAGGCCCTTCACATAAGTGGCTGCGAACTTTATTTGCCAACAGGGTTTCTGCCTCCGCTGAGCGGAAACAGCTTCTACTATCACGAAGTTGTTGGCTTTGAAGTGATCGAAAAGCTTGCCGGTCCAATCGGTGTTTTGGAAGCGGTGATTGATTATCCGGGAAACCCCATTTTCCAGATCAAAAAAGGCAACAGGGAAATTCTTATCCCCGCCCGCGACGGGTTTATCGAAAGACTGGACCGGGAAGGAAAAATACTCTACCTGAAAGCACCGGAAGGACTCATTGATCTCTACCTGCAGGAATAAATTCAGATCCGCCATCACAGAGGTATTGCACCAACAAGGCGCCGGGCCCCCCTCCTAGACGTTCAAAATTTCCCCCTCGGACTTGGCAATGATTACGGCCCCGCAGGAATCGCTCCAAACATTGACGGCCGTGCGGAACATATCCAGTATCCGGTCCACAGCCAGGATCAGCCCCACCCCTTCCAGAGGGAGACCAACCGCAGAAAGAATCACGGTAATAATGACGAGCCCTGCCATCGGTATGCCGGCTGCGCCAATAGAAGCCAGCAAGGCGGTAATCATAACAATGACCTGCTGCATGATACTAAGTTCCATTCCGTAAGCCTGAGAGATAAACAGCACCGCAATGCATTGGTATAATGCGGTGCCATCCATATTGATGGTGGCTCCCAGAGGCAGTACAAAGCTTGTGGTTTTGTTAGAAACCCCACTGTTGAACTCCAGGGCCTCCATGGTTAGGGGCAGGGTGGCGCTGCTGCTTGAGGTCGAAAACGCGGTAAGGAGCGGAACGGACATTCCCCGGGCATGTTTGATGGGGTTTGCCCTTCCAATCACTCTGACCAAAAGCGGAAGGGTTATAAAGGCATGTATGGCAAGGGCCCCGATGACTGTGACCATATAAATGCCCATGCGGCCGAAAATGGTAAGCAGATTGTCTGAATGTTCGGCCATCAGTCCTGAAACAATACCGAAGATACCAAGCGGGGTGAATTTAATGACGAACATGGTGATTTTCATCATGATCTCAAAAACGGCATTGAAAAAATTCACCACGGGATCACGATAAACCGGGGCGACGCGGGTGGCAAAAAAGCCAAAGAAAATGGCAAAGAAAATAATGGCCGGCAGATCACCCTGGGCCAGGGATTCGATAATATTTGTCGGAATGATCTTAAGCAGGGTTTGTCCGAAAGAGTCTCCGGCAACATCAAGCCCCTCCACTGCAGCGCTAAGCCCCAAATCAGCCCCCACACCCGGTTTGATCAGGTTGACCAACACAAGACCGGTCAATATTGCAAACAGACTTGTTGTCAGGTAATACAACAAGGTTTTCAAGCTCATCCGGCCCAAATTTTCAGCAGACCCCAGGCCTGTAACGCCCGAAACAATGGATGAAAAAATCAAGGGGACAATAATCATCCGGAGGGCCCTTAGGAAAATATCCCCCATCCAGGTTACATAAGGAACATAATCCGTAAACCAGACCCCGAATAGAATACTCAGGATCAATGCAATCAAAATTTGCCAGTGAAGTTGAATCTTTCCCATCCCACAATAAATTTAGATCCAGGATCGCGTTTTTGACCCGGCAATAATACAAAAACAATCACCAATTCACTAATCTTTTTTTTGGTTGCCCGATGCGTGCAAAAATGGCATTCAGATGAATAGTTGGTGCGTCATTTTGTCATTGATTGCCCCGGTGAATCAAATGGTTTGGCTTTTGAGGGGGTTTTTGCATACAATTGAATTAAATTCGGTTTTTAAAGATGTCGAACAATCAAAGCAGAACAACTGAACCCAGCCATTCAGCGCTGAACCAGTTTGCCAACAACCTGAACCAGCTGGCCCACTCAGGGAAAATGGATCCGGTAATCGGGCGGGATGAAGAGATCCGCAGGATACTGCAGATTCTTTCCCGGCGGACCAAGAACAACCCCATTTTGATCGGCGAGCCCGGGGTAGGGAAAACAGCCATCGCCGAAGGACTGGCCCATCGTATCATCAATGGGGATGTTCCGGAAAACCTCAAGAGCAAAACGATATATTCCCTCGATATGGGAGCTCTTATTGCCGGAGCCAAGTATAAGGGCGAGTTTGAGGAGCGAATAAAGGCCGTGATCAAAGAGGTGGTCTCCGCCAATGGAGAGATTATTCTATTCATAGATGAAATTCACACCCTTGTTGGTGCAGGCGCTGCCGGAGAGGGAGCCATGGATGCCGCCAACATCCTGAAACCTGCCTTGGCCAGAGGTGAGCTGAGGGCGGTTGGGGCAACCACCCTGAAGGAGTATCAGCGCTATTTTGAAAAAGACAAAGCCCTTGAAAGGCGCTTTCAGACAGTGGTGGTGGACGAGCCCTCAAAACCCGATGCCATCAGCATACTCAGGGGCTTAAAGGAACGGTATGAAACCCACCACCAGGTAAGAATTAAGGATGAAGCCATTGTTGCCGCTGTGGATCTCTCCCATCGGTATATTTCGGAGCGGTTCCTCCCGGATAAGGCCATAGACCTGATAGACGAGGCGGCAGCAAAGCTCCGCTTTGAAATGAATTCCCTGCCCGAAGAGCTGGATGAAGCCGAAAGGCGGATCAGGCAGCTGGAGATTGAGAAAGAAGCCATCAAGAGGGAGAAGGATGAAATCAAGCTCAAACAGCTTACAAAGGAGTTGGGCGCCTTGCGGGAAGAAAGGAAACGATTAAAGGACAAATGGTTAAAGGAGAAGGAAATCGTAGGAAACATACAGGAGATCAAAGCGACCATTGAGCACTATAAGGTGGAAGCCGATCGGGCAGAACGCAACGGGGATTACGGGAAAGTTGCAGAACTGCGGTACGGACGCATCAAAGAGGCTGAGGAAAAACAGGATGGCCTGCAAAAAAAATTGATGGATATTCAGGCCCATTCTGCCCTGATCAAAGAGGAAGTTGGGGCAGAAGATGTTGCCGACGTGGTGTCAAGGTGGACTGGTATTCCGGTTAGTCGAATGCTCCAGAGTGAACGAGAGAAATTGTTGCGGCTGGAAGATGAGCTCCATAAGCGGGTCATCGGACAAGATGATGCCATTCAGGCCGTTTCTGACGCCATTCGCCGCAGCAGAGCGGGACTGCAGGATGAGCGCAGACCGGTCGGCTCCTTTATTTTTCTGGGAACCACCGGGGTCGGCAAAACAGAACTTGCCAAAACGCTGGCCGCCTTCCTTTTCAACGATGAAAATGCCATGGTACGCCTGGACATGTCCGAATACCAGGAGCGACATACGGTAAGCAGATTGGTTGGCGCACCTCCAGGGTATATTGGATACGAAGAAGGCGGGCAACTGACTGAGGCCGTAAGGCGCAAACCCTATTCTGTTGTGCTTCTGGATGAAATCGAGAAAGCACATCCCGATGTTTTCAATATTCTCCTGCAGGTTCTGGAGGATGGCCGGCTGACAGACAATAAAGGACGTACAGCGGATTTCAAGAATACAATCATCATCATGACATCCAACATCGGATCCGGACTCATCCAGGAAAAACTGGAGAAGCTGACGGATGAAAACCGGGATGAGGTGATTGAGCAAGCACGCAGGGAAGTACTTCTGCTCTTGAAAAAAACGATCAGGCCGGAATTCCTTAATCGGGTGGATGAGGTGATCATGTTCAAACCCCTTACCAGGAAGGAAATACAGGCAGTTGTGGCCCTTCAGATGGCTTATACCCGTGAGGTATTGGAACAAAACGGAATCCACCTGGAAGCCACCCCGGAGGTCATTGAATGGCTCTCAGAAGTCGGATTTGACCCTAATTATGGGGCACGTCCCCTGAAGCGGGTCATTCAAAAGTATGTCCTGAACCGGCTGTCCGTCGAAATTGTGGCCGGAACCATTGACAAGGGAGACAGCATTCAGATTGCGGTGGGAAATGGCAATTTGGTATTTAAAACCACCAAAAACGGATAAGATTTGGTACTTTTGAAAAAAATGCCCTGAGTTGAATACACCCTTTTTTATTGCCCGCCGCCTCGGACACGACAAAGACGGCAAGCGTTTTACCGGCCTGATCCGGTTTATCGCCGTTCTGAGCATCAGCCTGAGCCTTGCGGTAATGATCCTTGCCGTAGCAGTGGTTACCGGGTTTCAGGGAGAGATCAGAGAAAAGGTCATTGGCTTTGGCTCACACATCCAGATTACCCATTTCGATTATAACCTCACGGCCGAATCACGGCCCGTTGAGAGAAACCAGGAATTTCTTCCTCAAGTACTTGCCATCGAAGGGGTCCGGCATGTGCAGATGTTTGCCACCAAGGCAGGCATTATCAAAACCGATGAAGACATTCACGGGGTCATACTAAAAGGGATTGGACCCGATTTTGACTGGCAATTTTTCCAACATCAGCTGACGGAAGGAAGTACCCTGAATCTAACCGATACCAGCCGCTCTGACCAGGTGATTGTTTCAAGCTTTATTGCCCGCCGCTTGCAGCTAAGCGCAGGGGACGACGTGATCATATACTTCATTCAGGATCCGCCGCGGGTCAGAAGGCTTTATATTGCCGGAATCTATGAAACAGGGATTGAGGAATTGGACAAAATGTTTATCCTGGGTGACATCCAGCACATCCAGCGGCTGAATGACTGGTCGGATAACCAGGTTGGCGGATTCGAAATTCTGGTGAACCGTTTTGATCACCTGGAAGAGATCCATCAAACCGTTTTGGAGACCATCCCTTTTCACCTGGATTCGAAAAGCATCCGCCAGGTATACCCCCAGATTTTTGACTGGCTGGCCTTATTGGATATGAATGTCTATGTCATTTTGCTCCTGATGATCCTTGTGGCCGGAATAAATATGATTACCACCCTACTGATCTCTGTTCTGGAGAAAACCAGGCTGATCGGAATGCTAAAAGCCATGGGCGGCGCCAATGGATTTGTCAGGCGTGTTTTCTTGTATCATGCAGGTTTTTTGATTGCCAGGGGAATGGCCATTGGCAACCTGTTGGGAATTCTAATCGCTTGGATTCAAAGCAGGTTCGGTATCGTTACACTTCCCCAGGAATCTTATTACGTGACACAGGTGCCCATAAACCTGGAGTTGTCCCATTTGCTCCTGATCAATGCAGGGACCTTTGTGATTTGCATTCTCATGCTGGTTATTCCCTCAATGATTGTCGCACGGATTGACCCGGTCAAGGCCATTGAATTCAATTGATTGTTCAATTCTTAGGGGAGCGGCCCTAGAAGAGTAAACCGATACTGATGATCGTCTGCCGGGGCCGCATATCAAAGTCCAGCTCCCTTCCCATAATGGTTACCCCATCGCCCAGCCTGCTCAGGTTCCCTTCGTAGCGAAAATCCAGTAACAGGCTTCCGAACTTAATTCCGGCACTGATCTGGAAACCGGCCGTTGCATCTCTCAAATGGGGACGGGCTTCAATCGGGGAACTAGACGTATCTGACTGATTCAAAAGGAGTGAAAATACCGGTCCGACTCCCAGCCTTAAAGGGCCGATCGATGAGCCGACAATAACCGGCATGCTGAGGTGTTGATACTTAAGGAAGTAATAATCGTCCTCATGGGTTTGTTCCGTGAATTCAAGGTGCATGTCCCGGCCCGTGCTCACATAAATCAATTCCGGTTGCAAAAAAAATCCGGGCACCTTTAATGAGCCCACAAGTCCGATGTGATAGCCGGAGTAGGTGTCCCTCAGGGCGGTAAGCCGCTCACCGTTGGCGGTGGCAACCAGGTCGGCCGGAAGGCTTGAAAAGTTTAACCCGCCCTTAATACCCACCTGAAAGGGACCTGCGTGGATCAAGAAGGGAAAAAGGAGGAGGCCTAACAGAAGAAATGTCTTTTTCATAAGATTCGGCTTTCTACTATTAACTGATTTTCTGAACGAAATATTTTGCAGGAAATAAAAAAGCCGGGCCTCTGCCCGGCTTTCAAGGCCAAAAAACAAGGGATCATTCCCTGAGAATCTTCAGTTTTTCCTCCAGCAAGGAAATTTCCTGTTTCCCTTTATCTATCTTATCCTCAAACTCCGCCTTCAAAATATCTGCTTTTTTTGAACTGGCAAAAAAGCCAATATTGTTCTCCCATATTTTTATGTCTGACTGGATGGCATTGATCCTGTTGGAAATTAAGGAGCGTTCCTTATAAATGATGTTGTCGCCCTGCGGCTTGCCTTTAATCCCCTCGATTTTACTTCGGAAACTTAATGTGTTTTTTACTTTCTGACTGATGTTTAACACCTCGAACTGGTTGTCAATCACCTTCCGGAACTCATTCTGAATCTTATCTTTCTGTTTGATGGGGACATGGCCGATGTTTATCCATTGTCTCTGGAATTCTTTCAGGAGCTCAAGATTCTCCGCATTGTCATTCGAGTATGCATGGGTCTTCACCTTCTCAATCAGTTCCAGTTTTTTTCTGAGGTTTTCCTCCTGCTTTTCCCCAATGTTGGAGAAATGATCCGATTTTCTGCTGAAGAACTCATCGCATGCGGCCCTGAAACGTTTCCAAATCTTGTCGGAAAATTTGGCGGGAACCGGCCCGATCTTCTTCCATTCTTTCTGCAGGGTAATCAGTTCCTCAGTGGTGCTTTTCCAATCATCGTTGTCTTTCAGAGCCTCTGCCTGCATGCATAAATTGAGCTTCTGATTGTAATTCTCGGTTTGAATCTCCTTGTACTTTTTAAAGAACTCTTTCTTGTTCTTGTAAAAAGTATCCAGGGCCATACGGAACCGGTTCCAGACCTCGTTGTTCACCTTTTTTGGCGCGAAACCGATGGACTTCCACATTTTAAACAGCTCATTGATCTCATTGGTTTGCTGCTGCCACTGCCTCGGCGAGGCAGGCGTTGCCGCGGCGGCCAGTTCCGCCTTTTCACAAAGGATCAGCTTGGCCGAATAGTTGTTGTTCTGTTCATCACGCAAGCCATCATAATACTCCTGCCTGCGCTTGTTCAATTTATCTGTGGCGGCTTTGAAACGATCCCAAATTTCATCCTTCTTATCCTTGGGGACCGGTCCGGTTTCCTTCCATGCCTCATGAAGCTTCTGCAACCGTTGAAAGGATTTGGTAACTGAAGTCTCCAGCAAAAGCTCTTCGGCTTTTTCACATAGATCTGTTTTGGCTTCCAGGTTCTTTCTGAGGTCAAGATCCTTCAGCTCCTTGTTGATTTTAACTTTATCAAAAAACTTCTCAACCAGAAAATGATAATTGTTCCACAATGTGCCCTTGGCACTTTGGGGAACCGCACCTACGCTGCGCCACTGATCCTGCAGATCACGAAAAAGATCATAGGTCTTTTTTAGCTCTTCTTCTGAATCGATCAGGTTTCGCAGCGCCTCAAGGATGTTTTCCTTGGCGGACAGGTTTTCCAGTTTTTGCTGTTCCAGGGCCTGATCAAACAAGGCTTTCTTCTCACGATAAGTGGCAAAGGCTTTGTCAAAGCGCTCGGTGAGCGGATCAGACGGTGCTTCCGCGGGTGCTTCTTCCTGATCGCCCTCATTTTGCAGTCGCTTCTCGTATTCGACAATGCTTTCCTCTTTGAGTATTTTGCGAAACGCGGCCTTCAAATAGCCGATATGGGTCCTGATCCGGTTTACATCCTCTTCCTGAATGAGGGACTCTGCCACTTCAACCAATTCCTCCCGGTTAAGCCTGGAATAGCGTTCGGCAAGATCCTCTTCCTGGTCTTCCGCATCTTCTCTGCCCGCGTCCGATTTGGCGGCGGTTTTTGTATCTTTTTCCGTCCCGGAAGTGGCTTCGGGGGCAGGGACTTCATCCACCGGGGGGGGGCTTGGTTTCCCCTCCTGGGGAACATCACCTTCCTGACTGACTTCCTCAGCCTGGGCTGTGGGTATGGCTTCCGTTTCTGAAGCAGGCAGGGGTTCTTCTGTTTCGGTGGAGACGACGGCTTCCTCAGCGGGCAAGGGCTCTTCGGTTTCGGTAGGGGCCGTGGATTCAGCGGGTTTAGACGGAGAGGCGGCGGCTTCACCAGCATCTTCCGGTTCGGGAGAGACGACGGCTTCCTCGGCGGGCAAGGGCTCTTCGGTTTCGGTAGGGGCCGCGGGTTTAGAGGAAGGGGTGGCGGCTTCACCGGCATCTTCCGCTTCGGGGGATCCTTCAGCATCCGGTTCTGCAGTGGTTGGGGACTTCTCCTGCCTGGCTGGTTTGTCCTTTGTTTCCCCTGCTTTCAGGGTGTTGGATGAAGCTTTCTTTTTGGGTTCGGGTTTGCCTTTTTCAGGGGCTTCCTTCTCCGAAGATTCAGCCGCTTCTGGCTGTGGCTCAGTGTCCTTATTGTTTACCGTTTCCCCTTCAGGGTTCAGACGCTCCTCCGTTTGCCGGGTCGTTTCGACGGCACCTGGAGTAGATTGCTCTTTGTTTTCCATCAAAAAAGTAGAATTAAATGTTACTAATTAAAGTTAGGAAGAATGTCTACGTTAATATGCTGTTTATGAATGTTTAGCATGAGAACCAAATTCCGGTTGGCGCAAGAACCAAATAAAAATCGAACCACAAAAATAGAAATAATTTTGGTGGGCAAAAATGTTTTTTGCCGAAAGTTCCAACCACAAGCGGCGCGCAAGAAAACGAAAAAATCATCCGCCCTCTTACCGGGGCTCAGGAGTGAAATTCAGGGCCTGGGCAAGGTCGCTGATCAGGTCCTGCACATTCTCAATCCCCACCGACAAGCGAACCAATCCGTCGGAAATCCCCGCCGCTTCGCGGTCCTGCTTGCCCACCTTTGAATGGGTCATGGAAGCCGGATGTTGTATCAGGGTTTCAACGCCACCCAGGGATACGGCCAACATACAGATTTTGACATGATCCATTAAGCTTTTTCCGGCTTCCACCCCTCCCCTTAATCCGAAGCTTATCATGGCACCTGGACCCGACATTTGTTCTTTGGCCAGTTCAAATTGCGGATGGGAGGCCAGGCCCGGATACCTGATCCATTCAACCTTTGGGTGGTTCTCCAGAAATCGGGCAATGGCCAGGGCATTCTCCTGGGCCCGATCCATTCTCACGGCCAGGGTTTTCAATCCCCTGATAACCAGGTAAGCCTGGTGTGGATCCATGTTACAGCCCAGGTTGATCATCATGGACCGCAGGGAATCGTAGATGGCTTTCTCTCTGGCCACAAGCACGCCACCTACAATATCGGCATGACCATTTAAAAACTTCGTAATGGAATGAAACACAATGTCGAAACCGAATTCCAAAGGACGCTGAAGGTAAGGACTGCAGAAGGTATTGTCCGCAACAGTGATCAGATTGTGCTCCCTTGCCAGGGCCACTACTTTTTTCAGATCGGTGATGTCCATTGTCGGATTGGAGGGTGATTCAACGAAAATCAGGCGGGTTTCCGGGCGAATGGCCTTACGAATGGCTTCAATGTCCCTGGTATCAACATAGGAGGAGTCGATCCCGAATTTGCTGTAATGTTTTTCCATCACAATCCTCGAAGGTCCGTAAACAGCAGCTGTGCTGATCATATGATCTCCCTGCCTGAGCAGGGTCATATAAATTGTATTCACCGCGGCCATGCCGGAACTAAGGGCCACTCCCCCATAGCCATTCTCCAGGATGGCCACCTGCCTTTCCAGGGCATCAATCGTCGGATTGTTAATCCTGGTATAAATATACCCGTCAGATGTGCCGGAAAAACAAGCGGCGCCGTGATCAGCACTTTTAAATCTGAAGGTACTTGTCTGATAAATGGGAACAGTGGCACTGCCAAACTGATCGTCCACCCCACCCGCATGAATAAGTTTTGAAGCAAATCCCAGGCCTTTTAAGTCCATATTTTAGTATTAAATAATTGGTTTAAGTAATCTATTTATGTAATTAAAATTCTTCCATATCCAACATGACAAGCGTACAATCCTCCACCACTTCAATTCCGTGTTCTGCAGCCATGTTTTCCAATTCATGGTTGTAGGTTCCCGGATTAAAGATAATGCGCCGTGGCTTCAATGAGATGAGATAGTCGAGGTACTCTTCCTGGTTCCCCGGCCCCAAATACAGCGTAATGGTATGGACCCCTTTGATCACCGGTTTTCCGGTAATCACAGTCAGGCCTTCGATTTCGGATTTTCGTTTTCCAATGGCAATCACCTCGTGACCGTAAGACAACAGGCGCTTCACGGCTTTGTTGGAATACCTTTGGGGATTCGGACTGGCACCCAGGACAAGGGTTTTTTTTGATTCCATAATCGGCTTAGTCAATGACCGTATTCACCAGGAACTCAGGAGCCGAGGAAATGTGCTTTTTGACGCTACAGGCTTCTGCCGCCTTGATCAGGGGGGCCCGGTACTTTTCAGGAAAACCATCCGGCAGAAAAATATTGATTTCGACCTGGGTGATCATTCGTTTCTCCGGATCACGATGCATTTTCTGTTCCAGTCGAATGCCTTCGAGGGGAAGTTCTCGCTGGACGCAGAAAGATTTAACGTAAAAACCTGCACAGGCTCCGATAGAGGCCATAAACAAATCAAACGGAGAAGGCGCGGAATTGTCCCCTCCTGCCTGGGTTGGCTGGTCGGTCAGAATGCTAAAGCCTTTGTATTTCACTTCAACCTTTTGGTTTTCTTTGATCAGAATTTCCATTTTTTTCTCGGGTTCTTGGGTTCACAATCACTTTTTGGATTCTACCGGCCCGTTTTCTCTGCCAAATACTTCCCTGAACGGTTCAAGAAACCATTTGGGGGCAGGACAGGGACGCCCGGTTTCCTTGTTGATAAATGCCAGCACGGTTTCGCCAAGATGGAGCAAAGTACCCTGCTCATTATAGATTTCATAAAAAAAGTGCATCCTGGAAGCAGGAATGTCTTTCACAACGGTCCGGACCGTAAGCAAATCGTCATAGTGGGCCGGTCGGATATACCTGGAAGTCATGGTCACGATGGGCATGACAACGCCTTTTTCTTCCATTTCCCTGTAGGTCATTCCAAGGGTTCTCATGGCGTCTGCCCGGCCTACCTCATAATATTTGGCATAGTTTCCATAATAGGCAAACCCCATCTGGTCGGTTTCAGCGTACCGTACACGCAGCTTGGTTTCGGTTGCGAGCATATCCATTTGGTATTGTGGGAGCAGAGTCTGTCAGGCCCCTTTCCCGTGGCATTGTTTGAATTTTTTCCCGCTCCCGCAAGGACAAGGCTCATTTCGGCCCACTTTTTTCTCCACCCTGACGGGTTCCACTTTTCGTTGCCCTCCCGCACCGACGTCCGAACGTCCGGTTTGCAACCGGCTCATGTCGGTCCGTTCATGGGCAGCACGCTGCACCTGGGTCGCATCCTGTATGGGAAGACGGGCTTTGGCGAGGAAGGAGATGATCTCCTTGTTGACGCGCTGTATCATGCGTTTGAATAGCTCGAACGACTCGAATTTGTAAATCAGCAGGGGGTCTTTCTGCTCATAGGCAGCGCCCTGAACTGACTGTTTCAAATCATCCATTTCACGCAAATGATCCTTCCAGGCATTGTCAATGATGCCGAGGGTGATGCCCTTCTCAATGGCAAGGGCCACTTCCCGGCCTTCCGTCTCATAGGACTTTTTCAGGTTGGCAATCACATTCATGGTCTTCATGCCGTCTGTGATCGGAATGGCGATGTTTTCGTATTTCTGTGCGGAATTTTCATACACCTCGGTGATTACCGGCATGGCAGAGGCGGCAATACGGGCATTCTTCTCTTTATAACTTCTGGTCACATGGCTGTAAAGCCTTTCGGTGAGGGCTTCCGTTTTTTCATCCACGAAAGCCTGGTTATCGAAGGGGGGTTCCACCCCAAAGGTTCGTATCAATTCGAAGTTCAGGCTTTCAAAATCCCCCTGATCCTGGGCCTCCACGATGATGTTTTCGGAGGTGTCAAAAATCATATTGGCAATGTCTACCGCCAGCCTTTCGCCGAAAAGTGCGTTTCGTCGCTTTTTGTAGATAACCTCGCGCTGGGCATTCATCACATCATCATACTCCAGCAATCGCTTTCGGATGCCGAAGTTGTTTTCTTCTACCTTCTTCTGGGCCCTCTCGATGGACTTGGTAATCATAGAATGCTGAATAACCTCTCCCTCCTGCAAACCCAGGCGGTCCATGATGCGTGAGATCCTGTCCGAACCAAATACCCGCATCAGGTCATCTTCCAGTGAGACGAAAAACTGTGAGGATCCCGGGTCGCCCTGACGGCCGGCCCGGCCCCTGAGTTGCCGGTCGACCCTTCTTGAATCGTGGCGCTCCGTGCCTACAATGGCCAGACCACCGGCTTCCCTTACTCCCGGTCCCAGTTTAATATCCGTACCGCGTCCGGCCATGTTGGTGGCAATGGTGACCGTCCTTGGCTGTCCGGCTTCCAGTACGATCTGTGCTTCCTTCTGGTGTTGCTTGGCGTTGAGAATATTGTGTTTTATGTTCCGGATATTGAGCATGCGGCTCAACAGTTCGGAAATCTCCACCGATGTTGTACCCACCAGCACGGGACGCCCGGCTTCCACCAGGTCACTGATCTCGTTGATTACGGCATTGTATTTTTCCCGCTTGGTTTTAAACACCATGTCCTCCCTGTCTGACCTGACAATGGGACGGTGGGTCGGAATCACGACCACATCTAGTTTGTATATGCTCCAGAATTCTCCGGCCTCTGTTTCGGCGGTTCCGGTCATACCGGCCAACTTCCGGTACATGCGAAAATAATTCTGCAGGGTGATGGTGGCGTAGGTCTGGGTGGCCGCCTCGACTTTTACATTCTCCTTGGCCTCGATGGCCTGGTGCAAACCGTCCGAATACCTTCTGCCCTCCATGATCCGCCCGGTTTGTTCATCAACAATCTTCACCTTGCCGTCCATGATCACATACTCGGTATCCTTCTCAAACAAGGTATAGGCCTTCAGTAATTGATTGATTGTATGCACCCGTTCACTCTTCACGGAAAAATCGCTGAGCAACTCATTCTTCTTTTCCAGTTTCTCCTCGGACGGGATCAATTGCTTTTCGAGTTCAACCAGCTCCGAACCCATGTCCGGCAAAATGAAGAAATTCGGATCGTCCGTCTGACTGGTAATCAAGTCGATTCCCTTCTCGGTCAGTTCAATGGAATTGTTTTTTTCTTCAATGACAAAAAACAATTCGTCATCGATGATATGCATATGCTTGCTCTGCTCCTGCATGTAAAAATTCTCGGTTTTCTGCAGGACGGTCTTCATTCCCGGTTCGGAGAGCAATTTAATGAGGGCTTTATTTTTGGGCAGTCCCCTGTGACATCGAAGAAGAAGCTCCCCTCCCTTTTTCTCATCGGCTTCGCTCCCATCTTTTGGAAGCAAGAGTTTCCGGGCTTCCGCCAAAAGGTTATTGACCAGGTTTCGCTGGGCTGATACGAGCCGCTCCACCTTGGGTTTTAATTCGTGAAATTCATGTTTCTCGCCCTGAGGTGTCGGACCCGAGATGATGAGCGGCGTACGGGCATCGTCAATCAACACGGAGTCGACCTCATCCACAATCGCATAATTGTGCTTGCGCTGGACCAGCTCCTCGGGGTTACGCGTCATATTGTCCCTCAGGTAATCAAACCCGAACTCATTATTGGTACCATAGGTAATGTCGGCCAGATAGGCTTTTCTGCGTTCGGCGGAGTTGGGTTGGTGCTTGTCTATGCAATCGACCTTGAGCCCGTGGAACTCAAATAGCATCCCCATCCATTCCGAGTCACGCTTTGCCAGATAATCGTTCACCGTCACAATATGCACACCCTTGCCCGGAAGGGCATTCAGGTAAACCGGAAGGGTGGCCACCAGGGTTTTTCCCTCCCCTGTGGCCATCTCGGTAATTTTGCCCTTGTGAAGGTGTATCCCGCCAATCAGCTGCACATCGTAATGAACCATGTCCCAGGTAATCAGGTTGCCACCTGCCATCCACTTGTTCTGAAAAAAGGCAGCGTCCCCCCTGATCTCCACGCTGGGCCGGAAAGCGGCCAGGTTCCTGTCATTCTCCGAAGCGGTCACTTCAACAAGCTCGTTCTCCTTAAACCGCCTGGCGGTTTCTTTCATTACGGAAAATGCTTCAGGAAGAATCTCCATTAATACTTCCTCGGTCTTGTCATTCTGCCGCTTTTCCAATTCATCGATCTGGTTGTAGAGCTTTTCCTTCTCCTCAATATCCATGTCATAGCGGGTTTCGATTTGCTGGAGAATGGCGCTGATTTCCTTCTGCTCCTGGTCTGTGTATTCCTTTATCCGCTCACGAAATTCCTGGGTTTTTGCCCGCAGCTGATCATTGCTCAACTCCTTCACGCTTTCATAGGCCAGTTGAATCTGTTCAAGATAGGGTTTAATTTCCTTGAAATCGCGATCGGCTTTGCTGCCAAAAATCTTTTTTACCAAACCAAGCATAGGGTGCAACTATTAGGGTTTCATTAACTTCTCCGGGGTTCAAAGGGAAACAAAGTTAATTCAATTAGACAAAAAATAAAACGGGTGGGCAACTATTTAAACCGGGAAACAAAAAACCGGCCAGCAGCCGGTTCAAACCTTTGATAAAAAAAACAATCGGCCTCAATACTCGTCCTCATGAAAGAAGAAGTCGTCTTTCGTGGGATAATCGGGCCATATGTCCTCAATGCTTTCATAAACATCCCCTTCATCCTCAATCTCCTGGAGGTTCTCAATCACTTCCATTGGTGCCCCGGACCTCAACGCATAATCGATCAGCTCTTCCTTGGTGGCGGGCCATGGTGCGTCTTCAAGTTTGGAAGCCAGTTCAAGTGTCCAATACATAGGTAGTGGGTTTAATTTTTTGCAAAAGTATGTTTTTTTAGATAACAGGCAACAAATTTTTATTTTGTTTTAAGCGATTCCCATTGATTTTTTGTTTTAAAATAGTGTTGTTTTGTTGTACATGCGGACCAAGGTTATGATTCCGGCTACCCGGACAGGCATCTTCTGGATCATCCATACAGGTCAGGTAACGGTTCTAGAGGGAAATTGTTTCCAGATAAACGGGCTTGTCTGCTGCATGAGGGCTGTAATTTTTGTACTTTTGTCGTTCAATATCGCATCATGTCGGGCAAAATCAATGTAAGAAACAAAAAAGCCGGCTTTGAGTACTTCCTCCTGGAAAAATTCATTGCCGGCATGGTGTTGACCGGCACCGAAATCAAATCCATCCGCGCAGGCAAGTCCAGTATCAACGAGGCTTATTGTACATTTATTGAAAACGAATTGTTTGTAAGGAACATGCATATCGCCGAGTACGACTTCGGGACTTACAACAACCATGAGCCCAAACGCGACCGGAAATTGCTCCTGACCACCCGTGAACTGAAGAAGTTGAAATCCCGTCTCGAAGAAAAGGGACTGGCCCTGGTGCCCACCCATTTGTTCATCAATGAAAAGGGTCTGGCAAAACTTGAGATCGCCCTGGGAAAAGGGAAAAAGCTGTATGACAAACGGGAAACCACCAAACAGAAAGACATGGAGCGGGAGATGGAACGGGGAGGGTTCTAAGGGTTTACACCCGGCTGGCCATTCTGGTCCAATTTCTCTTTTTTTTCTGCTTCCCCATAATGGTAATGTAACCCCTGGTGTCCGGTATTGCTCGACGCGGAGGGATCCTCCTCCCAGGGGGGGGCGTTGTGAACGGCCGGTACATCCCCTTCATTATCTTCCCCTGTGCCTTCCTCCTCAAGTTCCCAGGAATATTTTTTTCGCTGCGGGCCGTGGGCTTTAAAATAAAAAGCCAGCAAAACGCCACATACCAATCCCATCAGGTGAGACTCCCACGAGATTCTGTCAACAACCGGCAATATTCCCCAAACCATTCCACCATACAAAAAAACCACCAATAAGGAGAGTGCCATCAATCGCGGATGTCGCCTGATCACCCCGCTGGTGAAGAGAAAAGCAGCAAGGCTGTATATAATCCCACTGGCCCCGATATGGAACGACGGTCTGCCGGCCACCCAAACCCAAAAACCCGTGATGAATACCGACAAAATCAGAATCCTGAAGGCCACGGCCCGGTAAAAATAAAACAAAGCCGAACCCAGAATCAACAAAGGAAATGTGTTGGAGATCAAATGGGAGAAATCACCGTGAATAAATGGAGCCAGAAAAATACCTTTCAACCCGGATAGTCTTTGCGGAAATAAGCCCCAGGCGTAAAGTTCCAAGTCGAATAACAGTTCCAACACCTTGACCAGCCAAATGATGATGACAAAAAGGGCAGGGATTGGAAGGCTTTTTAGAAGCTGTTTTTTTTCGTCGGATAATCCTGTTTGGAGTTTGCTTCCTTCTTGCATGGTAAGGGCCAATAAAAAGCAGGTGGCTGCGTTGTTCTTCAAATGTAGGCATAGTTTTTGAGTTAACCTTCATCACAGGCCGGGCCTTTGCCATTTCTAAACAATAGGCCCCCGGCTTTGTTTATTCATTGGATTGTTATTTCTTTGCCGATTATGAAAAACAAATTTGGAATGTATACCCGCCTGCCCATCCGACGATTCATCAACCTAAGCATGGGTTTTTTGTTCCTGCTTGGCTTTCCGTTGATAGCCAATGCTCAGATGGACCGGACCCAGCTGGAAAAATTCCAGCGTGCCCTGCAGGTCATCAACCTGGCGTATGTTGAGCCGGTGGATAACGAAGAACTGGTAGAGGACGCCATTCGCGGCATGCTGCGCGAACTGGATCCGCATAGTGTTTACCTCTCGGCAGAGGAGCTTCGCAGGGCCAACGAGCCCTTAATAGGGAGCTTTGAAGGGATCGGCATTCAATTTAATATTATCAGCGACACCATCGTGGTGGTGAGTCCGGTTCCCGGGGGGCCATCCGAAAAGGTCGGCATCCTTCCCGGAGATAAGATTGTCAGCATCAACGGGGAATCCTCCACCGGAAGCCAGGTGAACAACCAGATGGTTCAGGATCGCCTCCGGGGGGAACGCGGCACCCAGGTAGATGTCGGCGTTTATCGGCGCGGGACCGCTGGCCTGCTGGATTTTACGATCACACGCGACCGCATCCCCATCAACTCGCTGGATGCCGCATTTATTGCTTCCCCCGGCATTGGCTATATCAAGCTGAATCGCTTTTCCAGAACCACAATGAGGGAATTCAGGCAGGCCCTGGCTGAACTCAGGGAAAAGGGGATGCAAGACCTCATCCTGGATCTGAACTATAACTCAGGGGGTTTTCTGGACGTGGCCATCGACCTGACCGACCAATTTCTGGAAAGAAACCAGCTGATTGTTTATACCGAAGGCCATTCCGCTCCGGAACAACGTTTCAACAGCACCTCAAGGGGCGATTTCAAAAAGGGGAAACTGATCGTCCTGGTCAACGAGGGCAGCGCCTCCGCAAGCGAAATCCTTGCCGGGGCCATACAGGACTGGGATCGCGGATTGGTTATTGGTCGTCGGACCTTCGGTAAGGGGCTGGTTCAACGGCCTTTTGAACTGACCGATGGCTCGGCCATTCGTCTGACCACCGCCCGTTACCATACGCCAACCGGCCGGAGCATACAAAAGCCTTACGATGAAGGGGCTGAGCGTTACTATGATGACTTGTCGGAAAGGCTGAAGAACGGTGAACTGCTCAGTCCGGAGAACATCAGTTTCCCGGACTCACTCAAGTATTTCACCAAGCACAACAAAAGGGTGGTTTACGGGGGAGGCGGAATCATGCCCGATTTTTTCATTCCTTTGGATACCACCAGGGTATCCGATTATTACTCCCGCCTCATGCGCCGCGGAATACTGAACACATTCGGAATTCAATACACCAACGAGAACCGGGCCCGCCTGATGGCCGATTATCCGACCACAGAAGCATTTGTCAAAGGTTTTGTGGTGAACGAAGAACTATTGGAGGCATTAAGTATGTATTCAGAAAGCCAGGGGATGCCCAAAACGGAAGATGAAGAAGACACTTTCGATCCCTACCTGAGTGCACAACTTAAAGGACTTATCGCCAGAAACCTGTTTGATTTTGGGGCCTATGTACAGGTAACCGTTCAAATGGATGATGCCTATCAAAAAGCCATTGAATCCATCAGGAACAATACGTTTGAAGAACTGGACATCCGCTATTAATTCCCTTTTGCCAGGACCCTCAGAAGTGCTGGCCACTTAGGTACTTCTTCAGCTCCAGCAAATTATCCAACACCGGATAGCCCTTGCCCTGCAGGCGATCGTGGTGTTGATGGCCTCTGCCAACCAGTGCAATCCCGGTGTTCAGTCCCACAGCCACCTCCAGGTCGTGCAGGGTGTCCCCCACCAGGATGGTTGAAGCCGCATCAATCCGGTTTTCCATGAACATCTCCTGCCCCCTTTTCAGCTTGGAATAGGCCAGGTGATCGCTGATACCGGCCACCCGTTCAAAATAAGGCAAGATTCCCCTGTCCCTTACAGAATCCTCAAGCGACCCTTGCTCCATGGCCGACAAAATGAACTGGCGGTAGTTGTTCTTTCTGAAATGAGTCAGCACCTTGGGGACATCGGGAAATAATTTCGCCTGTGAAAGGAGCCGGCCGTATTCCGCGATGAATTCTCCGGCAGGGATCTCGAAGGCCTCCCGCGAGAAATCGAAACCAGCCGCCTCATAATAGGACCTGACGGGAAAGGTGAATATTTGCCTGTAACGGGACAATTCCAGAACAGGCAGGTCCCTTCTTTTCAGCAACAGGTTGATTCCCTCCAGGCAGATATTCGTATCATCGAGCAGGGTTCCGTTCCAGTCCCACACTATGGTATCTATGGTTTGATGCATGGAACAAAAGTAAATCAAATTGAGCGGGTCCCCAAATGACCTGAAACCACTATATTTGCAATGAACCATTGTTCCCCTTAAGGTTTTTTTCACAATCGCTGAATTTGGGTTGCTATGAGCACATTTATTTCTTTTAACGGGGAATGCATTCCCCTGGAAGGATTCGGACTGGCCCCGGCCAACAGGTCTTTTCGATATGGAGATGGACTTTTTGAAACCATCCGGGTGGAAAACGGCCGGGTGCTATGGGCCGACCATCATTATAAGAGGCTTAGGAGGAGTGCGTCTATCCTGCAAATGATTCTGCCCGGGCATTTTTCACTCCCACGCATGCAGGAGCATATCGGGGCGCTTTTCGCTAAAAACCATCCGGAAGGCGGTTCTGCAAGGATACGGTTTTCATTGTTCAGGAATGATGGTGGCCTGTACACCCCTGTTTCCAACAAAACATCCTTTTTGATTGAGTCAGAGGCATTGCCGGAACCTACTTACCGCTTAAATGAAGAAGGCATCAAGCTGGATATTTTCCCTGATGCAGGAAAACCCCTGGGCCCCATGTCCAACCTGAAAACCTCCAGTGCCCTGGTATTTGTAATGGCTTCCCTTTACAAAACCCGGGAGGATCTTGATGATTGCCTGATTTTGAACCACAATGGCGGCATTGCCGAAGCCACCAGTTCCAATGTCTTTCTGGTGAAGGATCAGGAACTGACCACCCCGGGCCTGGATCAGGATTGCGTCGACGGGGTGATGCGGTCGGTTCTGCTCGAACTGGCCAGGACCAGCGGACTGCATATCAGGGAGGCCGCCCTCAAACAAGGCCATCTGGAGCAAGCCGACGAGTTGTTTCTGACCAACACCATCAGTGGGGTCGTTTGGGTTCGCCGATTCCGGAACAAAACAATTTGTAAAGAAATTTCTCGGCACCTGGTGGGTTGGTTGTATAAGACCGCGGGGCAAGACGCCTAGAGAAATAAGAGCAGGCTAATGGCCATCAATCCCATGCCCCCCATCAAACCGTATAGCGACAAATGGGGTTCCCCATAGGCCCTGGCAGCGGGAAGCAGGTTGTCGATGGAAATAAAAACCATGATACCGGCAACGGCGGCAAACAAAAATCCGAACACAATGTCATTGATAAAAGGGAGCAGGATCAGGTAACCGACAATGGCCCCCAGGGGTTCCGCCAATCCGGAAAGAAAGGAGAATTTAAAGGCTTTCCTGCGGCTGCCTGTTGCGTGGTAGATCGGGACTGACACGGCGATGCCCTCGGGAATGTTGTGAATGGCAATGGCGACGGCGATGGCCAACCCCAGCTTTACATCCTGCAACGCAGTCAAAAACGTAGCCAGCCCCTCCGGGAAATTATGGATGGCAATGGCCACGGCCGACATGACGCCCATGCGATACAAGCTTACCCGCATTTTCCGGGCACCTGCAGCCTCCTTTTCTCCCGCCTTACGCAGTTGCGATGAGTTGCCATATTCCGGCCCGGTCTCCAGTCCCTCTTCATCCCGAATGTCTTCCACCATTTTTAATTCATGCGGGTTTTCAAAGGCAGGAACCAATTTGTCAATGACAGCAATCAGGATCATGCCCGAGAAAAACGCGATGATGGTGACCAGATAACCCATTTGAGAGCCCATTTCCTCCACCAGTATCTCCCTGGCCTTAAAAAAAATCTCTACAAAAGAAATGTAAATCATCACCCCGGCAGAAAATCCCAGGGAGACCGAGAGGAACTTCGTATTGGTTCTTTTGGCAAAGAAAGCAATGGCACTTCCAATGCCTGTCGAAAGACCGGCAAAGAGGGTCAGGGCAAACGCAATAAGTACATCCTGGTGTGATCCGAAAAAACCGCTGACACTATCCAATGTGAATCCCTTTCCTTTGCAATTGTTCAACTTGTAGCATCCGGTGCATCTCCTTCATGGCTGCAATGATTCCCTTGACATCATACCCGCATTCCCCGTGAAGTTCTTCCAGGCTGCCTTGTTCCACAAAACGGTCAGGAATGCCAAGGCGCTTCACCATCAGGCGATGGTTGTGGTCTGCCATGTATTCAAGTACCGCACTTCCCAGTCCCCCCGCCCTCGCGTTGTCTTCAACGGTAATGATTCCATCATGCTCAGTCAGCGCTTCGTGCAGCAGATCTTCGTCCATGGGCTTCAGGAACCGCATATCATAGTGAGATACATGAAGGCCCTCTTCTTCTTCAAGCACCTGACATGCCCTGAGTACTGCATTACCGACGTGTCCGATTGAAAGGACAGCCACCTCCGAACCTTTACGTAACTTCCGCCCCTTGCCACGGGAAAGCATCCTGAACGGGGCTTTCCAGTTTCTCAGGACCCCGTTACCCCTGGGGTACCGGATTAAAAACGGGCCATCCAGGATTTCCTGGGCGGAATACATCAGGTTGCGCAACTCCTCCTCATTCATGGGCGCGCAAATGGTCAGGCCCGGGATACATCTCAGGAAAGACAGATCGAAGGCCCCATGGTGAGTGGCACCATCCTCCCCCACCAGGCCGGCGCGATCCAGGCAAAAGACGACGGGCAGGGACTGCAGCGCCACGTCGTGGATCAATTGGTCGTATGCCCGCTGAAAAAAAGAAGAATAAACATTGCAGTATGGAACCAGTCCCTGCGAGGCCAGTCCGGCCGAAAAAGTGACCGCATGCTGTTCGGCAATGCCAACGTCAAAAGCCCGGTCCGGCATGGCCCCCATCATAATGTTCAGTGAACAACCCGTGGGCATGGCCGGCGTTACCCCGATGATCTTCGGATTCTCCCGGGCAAGTTCCAAAAGGGTTTGCCCGAATACATCCTGGTATCTTGGCGGAACGTTCTTGGCGCCCATTTCCGACCGGATCTGCCCCGTTTCCTTATCAAAACAGCCCGGGGCATGAAACCGGGTTTGGTTCTTTTCGGCCTCAGGAAACCCCTTCCCTTTTAAGGTAACCACGTGCAGAAGTTTTGGTCCCTTAATCTCCTTCAAATCATTGAGAACCCGTGTTAAATGGGATATATCGTGGCCGTCTACCGGACCAAAATACCTGAATTTCAGTGACTCAAAAAAATTGCTTTGTTTCAGCAGGGTTGTTTTGATGGCATGCTCAAGTTTCTGGATCATGGACCTGGCATCCGGCCCGACCTTACCCGCGGCACCCAGCATTTTCCAGACCTCGTCTTTAATCCGGTTATATGTTTTGGATGTGGTTACATCCGTCAGGTAATCTTTAAGGGCCCCGACACTCTCGTCAATGGCAATCCCGTTGTCGTTCAGAATGACCAGGATATTGGCATTGGAAGCCCCCGCATGATTCAGGCCCTCGAAGGCAAGGCCGGCCGTCAGGCTTCCGTCTCCGATCACGGCGATGTGATGGCGGTCCTCCCCCTTCAGTCCGGAAGCGATGGCCATGCCAAGGGCGGCGGAGATGCTTGTGGAAGAATGTCCGGTCCCAAAACTGTCGTATGGACTTTCCGAAATTTTCGGGAATCCGCTGATCCCCTTGTATTGCCTGTTGGTGTGAAAGCGTTCGCGTCTCCCGGTCAGGATCTTGTGTGCGTAAGCCTGATGACCCACATCCCAGATGAGCCTGTCGTAAGGGGTGTTAAACACGCGATGTATGGCTACGGTCAATTCTACCACCCCCAGGCTGGCTCCAAAATGGCCGGGGTTATGGCTTACCGATTCAATGATAAATTGTCGCAGTTCTTCACACAGGTCCACCAGCTGCTCCGGGGCCAGACCCTTCAGGTCGGCCGGAGATTGGATCTGCTGCAATAGCCTGCCTGCCTTTAATGCCATACCTTCATTTATTTTATCCTAAGCCAGTCCGTCCGGTCTCCCCTCCGGTCATGAAAACCGCGGCCTGATAAAGGAATGACCGGTTTAACCGGTCTTCGGCTCGTTAATAAAACGGTCAAGGGTTTGTTCCTGAAAATAATCCTTAAACTGCAGGGTCACGTCCCTGACAAGTCCGCCCATCAGGCATTTGTCGAATGGACAGATGGGCCTGTCGAGCGGACACTCAGGGGTTTCAATCTTTCCCTCTATGGCCTCGTAGATGTCAAGAATGGTAATTTCTGACGGGTTCTTATGCAAAACAAAGCCCCCGCGGGGCCCCCTGACGGACCTCAGGAAATGGTGCTTAACCAGCAACTGCAATACCTTGGCCAGGTGGTTGCGTGAAGCACCCATCTCTGATGCAAGGAAGTTGACGTTCACATGGGCCTTGGATTTCGCGATCAGAACCATTGAATGCAATCCGAGCGAGGCGGCTTCTGACAATTGAACCAATTTTGACATACTTCACTCCGTTAAGTTGAAAAAAGCCAGGCACCAAAACGCTTTCTTCCAAAAAAATGGGTTCAGAAGACCATCTTTCGGACAACAACGTCCTCAACTTCCAGCAATTCATTTTCCAGGCGAATGCTTTCATCCGGGTTGCCCATCAACTCCAGCAATATCAACCCACAACCTGCACAGCTTTCCTTTTCGAGTTCATTCAGCCCCAGGCGCGTTCTGATCGAACAACCATACTTGGTGAGAATTCTCTGAACCTCAATGGCCGCTTTGCCTGGTTCCTTGACCAGCACGCCCAATACTCTGATTTCGGACATTTTTCCGGGATTTTAATGGTGTTCAAATTTCATTTTCTGGATTTCAATGCCCCCGATTTCAAGAAGCTCCTGTTCCAACTGCTGCCAGGTTTCAGGATTTCCCTGCAAAACTAGCAAAATGGTCCCCACCCGACTGCATACATCGGTCGAAAGTTCATGGAATCCCAGACGGGTTCTGATGACCCCGGAATACCGCGACAAGACCTTCTGGGTAAGTCCCGCCTCCTTAATGCGGTCATAGACAAGAATTCCGAGCAGCATGGTTTTTTGCATGGCCAAATTGTTAAAAATACAAATCGCGTTTGCCGTTTTTCACCTCCTGAATTCTTTCTTCCAGGCGGTCGGTTTTTTGGGTTTTGGACAACTCTCTCACCTTTTCTCCAATCAGTTTATACCCTGCCTCCCGGGTTTCCGGGGGGGCATAGTCTTCCAGGTATTCAGCAAGGGTCAGCATGGCGTTTGGTGAGCAATACCTCTTGATAAACCCGGGAACGGAGAACTCCATAAAATGCTCGCCGGTGCGGCCAAGGCGGTAGCAGGCGGTACAAAAGGAAGGGATGTATCCCGTCCGGATCAATTCGTCCATGATCTCGTTCAGGGATCGCGTATCATTGATCTGAAACTGTTCCATGCTCAGGTCCTGGACGTCCTTCTTCTCCCTGGAATATCCCCCGATTTCCAGATTCGTCCCCCCGTCGATTTGAGAAACCCCGAACCGCAATACCTGGTTCCTTGTATGGGCAGGTTCCCTGGCGGTCAGAATCATTCCCGTGTAAGGGACCGCCAGTCGCAGAATGGCCACCAGCCTGACAAATTCATCGTCTGTCACAAGGTGTTCCTTATCTATGTTGAGGGAGAGCGCGTTCTGGATGCGGGGAAAAGAGATGGTATGGGGACCCACCCGGTAAACGGCTTCAAAATGGTTCACATGCCGGACCAATCCCATCACTTCGAACCGCCAGTCGTACAATCCAAACAAAGCCCCGATACCTACGTCATCAATGCCTGCCTCCTGTGCACGATCCAGGGAGGTGAGGCGCCATTCATAATTCCGCTTCACCCCGCCCAGATGAACCTTCGCATAGGTAGGTTCATGATAGGTTTCCTGGAAAATCTGGAAAGTGCCGATGCCTGCATCCTTAACGATACGGAATCCCGGAACGTCAAAGGGGGCGGCATTGATATTCACCCTGCGAATTTCCCCGTTGTCATGTTTTACCCCATATACAATCCGAACGGTTTCGGCAATGAATTCCGCAGAATATTTCGGGTGTTCGCCGTAAACGAGGATCAGGCGCTTGTGCCCCTGGTCAATCAATGCTTTTGTTTCGGTAATAAGCTCATTTTCGCTAAGGGTAAGCCGCTTAACATCTTTGTTGGTGGACCTGAACCCGCAATACTGGCAGTTGTTGGTGCACAGATCGCCTACGTACAGGGGGGCAAACAATACGATCCGCTCCCCATACACCTTCTCCTTGAGGGTGCGGGCCCCTTCCTTGATTTCCTCGATCAGTTCAGGATCGCTCACATTGATCAAAACAGCCGTTTCTTCCAGCGAAAGGCGTTTCTTATCAAGGGAAGCCTGGATGACTTCCCTGACTCTTTGTTTGTCGGGTTTTGCTGCATTCAAAAACGCCCAGATTTCATCCGGGTCAATAAAGGGCTTCATCCGCTGGTCCCTGATGCGGTATTGTTCGGGATGGTAGATCATTTTTCAGGCAATTGATATCCTACAAAATTAATCAATCTTTTGAAGAGAATTCCCTGCAGGCTGAAAAAAGCAAAACAAGATTTAAATACCTGAAATGCCTAAATGGCAATCCTTAATCCGTCGTGGGCAAGGAAGATGTTCTCCGGCAGGTCCTGCTGAATGGTTTCATGCAGTCCCATGAAATGGCTAAGATGGGTAATATAGGCCTTTGCAGGTCGGACTTCCCTGATTTGGTCAATGGCTTCCTGCAATGAAAAATGGGAAATATGTCTGGACTTTCTCAGGGCATTAATCACCAGTACTTCAACCCCCATCAGCTTGGACTTTTCTTCCTCCGGGATATAACTGGCGTCGGTAATGTAAGCGAAGGATCCGATCCGAAATCCAAATACCTTTAATTTATTGTGCATGACCAACACGGGTTCAATGTCCAAGTCCTGAATGGAAAAGGGTTTGTTTTCAATGATCTTAAAGTTCAGCTGGGGCGCACCAAAGAAGCGCTTTTCATGAAGAATGTAAGGGAATTCCTTGTTAATGGCTTCCACCACGTCCGGCCCGGCATAGACATCAACGGTTTTATTCAACACATAATTAAAAGCCCTCACGTCATCCAGGCCCGCAATATGATCCCTGTGACCATGGGTGAAAATAATGGCAGAAATATCATCCACCTTTTCCCTGATCATCTGGTACCTGAAGTCCGGGCCGCAGTCAATAATCAGTCTCAGTCCGCCGACCTCAACCATCGCAGATGTCCGAAGCCTGTGGTCCCGTTTATCCGGACTTGTGCATACCTTACAATCGCAGGCTACTACAGGAACCCCGGTTGAAGTCCCCGTTCCCAGGAATGTGACATGAATGGGTCCATTGTTTTTCATTCCGTGCCTGGTCATTAATAGATAAGGTCCTCAACCAATTCCTTTGCCAGTTCAAGTCCGGCTCCCGTCAATAAAGCATCCGGCCGCAAATCACTCACCTTCTTATAAAAATACAGGGTGGCCGTGCTTCCCGCGAACTCATATCTGGTATCAAGGGGGATTGTCGCCAACTTCCGGATATTCTCCCCTTCCTCTGAAACCAGGCCCATTGACTTGACCCATTCATTGTCAACCAGCAAATTGGTGGCATAGATTCCCGGGGGCGGTATCAATTTCTCCTTTTCGGGAATCTCCATGCCAAGGGCCTCCATTGGAGAAACCGAGGAGAAAAGCCGGGTTTTCAGCAAGGTTCCGCGAATAATATACTGGTGGTCCAGGTAAGCATTGGCCCGCTGGATGTTCCCTTCCTGTAATGCTTTTCGGATCTTGGTTGAGCTGACGGTTTCGTTTTCAATATCCTTCAGCGGAATTTCCTCCACCGAAAAGCCAAGCTCCCGGCTCAGGGCGTGCAAATAGGAATAATCTCCCTGTCGATTGTGCCCGAAATGATGGTTGTGCCCTATGACTATTACCCTGGCATCCAGTTCGCCAATCAGGATTCTGGTCACAAAGTCGTGTGAAGTGGTCTTTGAGAATTCAACCGAAAAGGGGATGACAATCAGGTTATCCAATCCGGTTTTTCTCAGGAGTTCTATCTTTTCTTCCTGCGAATTAATCAGTTTCAGATCCTTCTGCTCGGGATACAGCACCTTACGGGGATGGGGGTGAAAGGTGATCAGAACGGATTCCCCGTCAATTTCCCGGGCCATCTGGTTCAGGCGGTCAATAATGATTTTATGTCCCACATGAACCCCGTCAAAAGACCCCGTGGTAACCACAGCGCGGGTAAGATTCCCCGCTGCCTCTCCGGTATCATAATACACTTTCATTCTAATAATTTAAATGAATTCTCCATGGTCATTTCTTCACAAGAAATGCCAGTTTTTCGAGTGAGGTCACAATATCGTATTCCTCCAGGTAGACATGACCAGGCAAGGAGAGCGGAACGGAGGTATAATTCAAAATTCCTTTGATCCCCGACTCAATAAGTAGTTTGGCCACTTCGTAGGTGGCCTCGGGAGCAACCGTTAAAACGGCGATGCTTATTCTTTCTGCCTGGACAACCTCTTTCAGTTTATTGATATGATGGCATGGAACCCCCGCAATGATGCGGTCTGTTTTCTGCAGGTCGTTGTCAAAGGCGGCAACGATAAAGAGTTTTTCCCTTTTTCCCGAAAAATAACTGGTGATTGCCCTGCCCAGGTTCCCCATGCCTACAACGGCAACCCTTTGCCCTTCATCGCTGTCGATGATCTTGCCGATCAAGGCCACCAGGTCTTTGATGACGTAACCTTTGCTTTGACTGCCGCTGTAACCGATCAGCATCAGGTCACGCCTGACCTGAACCGGTGTGAGGTTCATCATTTGGGCCAGCTCATGTGAATAAACATTGGCTTTTCCCGCGGCAATGCTGTTAAACAGGATCCGCCGGTACTGGCTCAGTCGTTCAACGGTTTTTCCCGGAAGATCATAGGTTATTTTCTTCATCACTGTTTCTTTATATCGTAAATACGAGGGTAAAACAACTGCCCTTATCAGGCGTACTTTCTACCTGGATTTCAGCTCCGTAAAGCTCAATAATTTTTTTCACGATCGACAGGCCCAGACCGCTTCCGCTGATGTGCTTGGTTTGTTCGCTTCGAATACGAACGAAATCCCCGAACAATTTTTCAACATCCTCCTGTTTCATGCCAATGCCCGTATCTTCCACTTCAATGGTAACCTTATCCTTCTCTTTACGCAAGTTGATATCTACCCTTCCCCCTTTTCTATTATACTTTATAGCATTGGATATCAGATTATTGAAAACAATTTCCATTTCCTGACGATCGGCCTCAAGTTCAATTTTTTTTCCGCAATTCAGGTAAATATCCACATCCTTCTGAATCGATAAAGGCTGAAAGGAGTCAATGCATTGCTGAGCCACTTCACACAGGAGCAAGGGCTCCATGTTTCTGGACTTTTTCCCCGATTCTATCCGGGTAAAGTCCAGCATATCCAGTATTAAGTTACGCATACCCTGGATTCGGAACAATGCCCGGTCGATCATTTCCATGTAGCTCTGCAATTCCTCCCCTGCTTTTTTTTCCTGCATCATTTTCAGGTATCCTTCCACCGCATTCAGCGGGGATTTCAATTCGTGCGACAATACCGACAGGAACTGAAACCTGATCTGCCTGCCTTCGGTTTTTAGCTGCGTGGTCATTCGCCTCAGAAACAACTGCTTGGTAATGGTTTCGATGGAAGCCCGCAGCTCCTTCGGAGTGAAGGGTTTGGGAACGAAGTCATACGCCCCTTGCCGGGTGGCCTTCACGGCAAGCTCCAGGGATGCGTAGGAAGTGATCATGACCACAACAATATCCAACTCTTTTTTATTGATGTATTCAAGAACATCAATCCCCTGGATCCCGGGCAATTTGTTATCCAGCAGAACAATGTCCAGGTGCTGGCTGTCGATGATCCCGATGGCTTGCTCACCCGATTCGGCAGTTTCCACCTCAAATTCAAAATCATCATCCATGAATGGATAACTGACTGAGAAATTTTCAAGGATTCTAAGCACACCGCTCCGAATGCCCGGTTCATCATCCACAACCAACAGCTTGAGTTTCCCCATCGTTTATATCTTTAGGAGTTTATTTATTTCACGTTGAAGCTGGTCGTTCCGAATGCCCTTGTCCAGAAAAAGATCTGCCTTCACCCAATCCTGTTCTTCCTGGCTGGCTACATCAAAGATCATCCCTGTTTCAGCCGTAACGGCCGAGGCAATAATGATCGGAACCCCAGGATATCTGGCTTTCATTTTATGACAAAGGATAAAGCCGGTGTCCTGGTTTTCCATCATCAGATCCAAAATGGCCAGGTCGGGTTTGGTTTTCTCAATGATGGATTCAGCCTCCTTCTGTGTATCTGCAGAGATGACGATAAAGCCCATATCCTGCACAGCTGATTTGAGTTGAAATAAATAATCCGGGTCATCATCTACAATTAAAATGGTCTTCTTTTCCTTTTTCAGCATGGCCTAAAGTTTACATCGTTGCTACTGGGTGTTCCGTTTCTTTCTCTGCCTGCCTGGGCAAAGAAACCCGGAAGGAGGTACCGGTGGGGCCGGCTGCCGGGTCACTGTTCGATTCTACCTTGATGTTTCCGCGGTGCATTTTTACGATGCCGTATATAATCGGCAAACCCAGACCGGTACCCTGGCCGTCCGATTTCGTGGTAAAAAATGGCTCAAACATTTTATCCTGGTTTTCCCTGGAAATGCCTGTCCCGCTATCCCTGACCTCGAAAACCACCTCCTTGCCAGCCAATTGATCCGTTACAGTGATGGTCAGGCTGCCACCGCCAGGCATTGCGTCCACCGCATTTTTCAACAAATTGGAGAAAACCTGGACCATCTGGTCATGGTCGCATTCGATGAGCGGGTTTGGGGTTTTCACTTGGACGCTCAGGTCTACAGACTTGGGTAACACAAATGTTTTCAGGCTGTCTTTGATCAATTTGCCGACCGTCACCTCACCGATGGTGACCTTGCTTTTCCGGGCAAAGTTCAAAAGTCCGCCAACGATTTTTTTACACCTGTCGGCCTGCTCAACAATCAACTTTAAATCCCGGTAGAGTGGAGAACCCGCGTCAATCTCATCCAGCAGGATGTGGCTGTACATGATCACGACCCCCAGTGGGTTGTTGACCTCGTGTGCGATGCCCGCTGCAAGCTGTCCCATGGATGCGAGCTTCTCGCTTTGCTTTAGTGCGGCCTGGGTCGAAGCCAGCTTTTTATTGGAGACATCCAGCTCTTTTATGTACTCATGCAACCTGTCAATGGTATATGGCAGACACATCTCTGTTTCAGCAATCCCTTTCAGCATGGCCGCGGCATGTTCGTAACAGGTGTCATAGCCGCAGGCTCCGCAGTTGAGTTCATCTTCCGGAACCATCTTACCAAGTTTCCGAAGTACTTCTCTGATCTCTTCCTTTTTCGGAGGAAAAGGAAAGCGCTGATCATCCGCTTCGAATGTGCGGCCCAGGTCCAGCTTCAAATAGGTGTTCATGTCTCTTTCCCATTGCACCACGTCCAGTTCGTCAGATTTTCGTTTGGCAAAATTGGAAATATTCTTCCGTTTTTGGAAAAACTGGTATTTATGGCTCATACCCGGACCGTTGATGCAGCCATTGCAGCATAAAAGGTCAAACATTTTGGCTTCCAGGTATCCCTCCTCAAATTCCTTCAGCACTTCAATGATATCGTGCCTGCCTTCCGCCACAATGATCTCACCCTTGATATAATCCTCTTCCAAATCCACGGTCTGCAACATCCCGCCACTGATGGGAAAGACCGATCCCTTCCCGGCCACCGGGGGGTCAAAACCAGCCGGTTCAACATTCTTTTCGCTCACTCCCTTTTCGGAAAACATCCGACGAAGTTCAACAAAAGATATGACCTCATCGATCAGTGCGTTGAATTGCCGGTTCTCTGCTTCCACCTTCTTTGCGATGCAGGGCCCGATGAATACCACCCTCAAATGATTCCCGTGAAGCTTCTTGAGCACCTGGGCGGTGGCTATCATGGGGGAAACCACCGGAGCCAGTGATCCAATAATCTGGGGATGGTGTTTTTCCACATAGCTGACAATGGCCGGACAGCTGGTTGAGATATAAGGCCTGTCAGATTTCTCATGCAACAACTCCTTGTATTTATTGGCCACCAGCTCTGCACCAAAAGCCACCTCATTCACGTAGTCAAATCCCAAAGCCTTGATCATCCCTACAAAATTCCGGTAGTCCGATATATCGGAGAACTCCCCCGCAATGCTCGGGGCAACAATGGCCGCAACCTGCTCTCCCGAATGCAAGAGCTTCTTCACCCGGTCGATGGAAAAGGCGAACATTTTTGCATCCCTGCTGCAGACACGGATGCAATTTCCACAGGCAATGCAGCGTTCGGGCATGATCTCGGCCTGGCCGTTTACAATGCGTATCGCCTTTGCAGGACATTCCCTGACGCAGGTATAACATACCTTGCACCGGTCCTTCACTGTATAAATGATCGCGTTGTTATGTTTGTCCATCCCGTTGCTTGTATTTGGTGCGGAGCATCTTATTCAGGTCCCCCCTGTGTTCATTTTCCCTGTAGAATTTGATTACAACGGGATTCTCCCCGGATGCTGTTGCAGTGGCAAGCCGCTCCATCTCCTGACAGATTTTTTTTCTGTTTTTTTGCTTGTCCGGCAACCGGCTGATGGGTTGCCCCCCTCCTCCTGCACAGCCGCCCGGACAGCCCATTACTTCGATGTAATGAATATCGCTGCGCCCGGATTCCAAAAGAGCTGCGATGTATTGATCTGCTTCGGCAATTCCGCTCACCCAGGCAAACCCCAGGGTTTTGCTTCCGATGGTCACTTTGGTTTCTCTTTTTACCGCCAAATTTTTGGGAACGCTGAACCGGAAGGGCTCATTTTTGGGTGCCGATAAACGCCATAGTTCCGTGGCGACAGCCTCGGCTTTACCCCCTGAATAGCCCATTTTCCATGCAGCTGCAGAACCTGCATTATAGGGTGCGTCCATTTCTTCCGCCTCGATGGTTTCCAGATCCAGGCCATGGGTGCGTACCATCCTGAAAAACTCCCTGATGGTCAAAACGGCGTCAACTTCCGCAATCCCTTTATGGGTTGCGTCTTCCCGGGAGGCTTCATACTTTTTGCCCACGCATGGCATCACGGCCACAAGAACCATCTCTTCCCCGCTCTTTTCTGAAGCTTCCAGGGGGATGCGCTTAAGAAGGGCTCCAAACAATTGCTGGGGTGATTTGACGCCTGACAAGCGGGCTATCCATTCCGGGCGGAATTCCTCTACGTATCGCACCCAGGCCGGACAACACGAGGATAAAAGGGGAAAGGCTTCTCCCTTGCTCAATGCCGACTGAAGATGGATGGCCTCCTCCGACACATTGATATCGCAGCCGGAAGAAAGGTCGTATACTTTGTCGGCGCCACATTTTCTCAATGCGGCCGCAATCCGTCCAGCCATTTCTTTTTGAGCCTTCATTCCAAGATGCTCTGCCACAGAGGCAACCACCGAAGGCGAAACCATAAATACGACTTGTTTTTTCGGGTGATCCAGCGCCGCCTGAACCTTTTCCAGGTGAGAAATATCCAGCAAGGCTCCTGTGGGACAAACCATGATGCATTGGCCGCAATTGATGCAACTTGTCACATTCAACCCCTGATGGAAGGCAGAGTTTACGGCCGTTTCATTGCCACGTGAAATAAAGTCAATGGCGGTAACCAGCTGAACCTCTTCACACATTCTGACGCAGCGTCCGCACAGCACACACTTGGCCGGATCCCGGAAAACACTGGTACTGGAGTGATCAGGAAATTGCCTGTTTTTTTCACCGAAAAACTTCCTTTCCTTCACATTCATCTCCTCTGCCAACCATTGCAACTCGCAATTGCCGTTGCGCTGACAATACAAACAATCATCCGGGTGGTTGGAAAGCAACAGTTCAACCAGGCCCTTTCTTGCTTTAATGACCCTTTTTGAATTGGTAAATACCCGCATGCCTTTCTCAACCGGATGCGAACAGGAGGTAATCAAATCCCGTTTCCCCTCCACCTCAACAACGCATAGCCGGCAGGCCCCGGAGGGTGAAAAACGGTTCATGTGGCATAAGGTCGGGACTTTAAACCCGTTGCGACGTAGCGCGACAAGCAGCGTTTCGCCTTCATGGGCAGCTATCCGACGATTGTTAACCTCTATTTCAAAATTCATGGCAATGGGGCTTGCTTATCCTGAATGCAGGGTCTCATTTGATTAAAACGGCGTTAAACTTACATACCTCATAACATGTTCCGCAGCCGATGCACTTCTCTTCAACGATGAAATGAGGGCTTCTCGGGGAACCGATGATTGCATCCACCGGGCATTTCTTAAAACAGGCGGTACATCCTGTGCACTGGTCCACATCAATGGAGAAAACCCGCAGATCACGGCATACATTGGCCGGGCATTTGCGTTCAAAAATATGCGTATCAAACTCGGCCTTGAAATATTTCAGGGTATTCAGTATGGCGTTCGGAGAAGAACGGCCCAGAGAACAAAGGGAGGTGTCCTTTATAACCGCCGCCAGCCCTTTTAGTTGCATCACCCCCTTAAAGCGTTCAAGGGGCTGAAAGGAGCCACCTCCGGATGGTCTCCTGGTTGCAGTTTCCATGATCTCAAGCATGCGCGCCGTGCCTTCGCGGCAGGGAATGCATTTCCCGCAACTCTCCTTTTTGAAAAAGGCCGTAAAAAAGCGGGCCATGTCAACCATACAGGTATCCTCATCCACCACAACAAAGGCGCCGCTTCCCAGGGCGGAACCGATCCGGTTCAGTTCTTCAAAATCCACCCGGGTATCGAGGGTTTCTTCAATAATGTAACTTCCGCTGTTAATGCCCAGAATAATGGCCTTGAACTTTTTTGTGGAAGCCATCCCCCCCCCGATCCTGGAAATGATGTCCCGGAAAGAAATGCCCATTGGTACTTCAATGGTTCCGGAAAATTTAACCTTGCCCGACAAGGTAAAAACCTTGGTACCCTTACTTAAACCTGTTCCGGTGGCTGAAAACCACTCCGGACCGTTTTTCAGGATCAGGGGAATATTGAACAAGGTCTCCACATTATTGACAATGGTGGGTTTGTTCCATAGCCCCTTCAATGCCGGGTAAGGGGGTTTAAAGGAGGGCATGGCGCGTTTTCCCTCTATGCTGTTGTTCAGCGCCGTTTCTTCCCCGCAAACAAAGGCCCTGGCCCCTTCCTTCAGGATGATGTCTATGTTCACCCCGGAATCAAAAATATGATGACCCGTCAGCCCGTAATCCGCTGCTTGTTTCAGGGCGGCCTTTAACCGAAGAATGGCCAGGTGAAATTCCTTGCGAATGAAGATATAGGCTTTGGAGGCGCCTATGGCATATGAGCCAATCAGCAGGGCCTCAAGCAGGCGATGGGGGTTACTCTCGATGATGGCACGGTTCATATAGCTTCC
>JAWLHS010000007.1:0-36657 GCA_041690235.1 Bacteroidales bacterium | reverse complement strand
GACACGCATTCCTCACTATATGACATTGAAGGCTTATCCTACGAATCAAATGAAAGGCAAACGATAGAATTAATAAAAGGAGATGACTTTTTAAGGAATAACCAAATCGCTGAGGTTGATTTTTTAAAGCTTGACATTGAAGGTGCTGAATATGATGCAATCATAGGGTTTGAGGAACACATTAAGAATGGGAAAATAAAAATGATCCAGTTTGAGTACGGCTATATAAATATTTCTACAAAAAAATTGCTTGTTGATTTCTATGGCTATTTTGAAAGCAATGGCTATTTGATTGGCAAGGTATTTCCAAAAACTGTAGAGTTCAGACCATATGCGTTTAAATACGAAGACTTCTTGGGTCCGAATTATATTGCCGTGAAGAAAACGGAAACCGCCTTAATCAATCTGCTGATGAATAAGAAAACAACAAACAACACCTACGATACATCAATTAATCATTGAGAAAGGATAGAGTAATGAACAAGCACATTTTTCTTGATCACCTCACCGCATCTGTGGGCGGTTTGATTGCAGGCAAAAAGAAGTTTTTTGCCAGTGGTTTGCAAAGTCCGGGATTTGAAGCGCATATTGCAGCCATAGAACTTGATA
The DNA here is from genome assembly GCA_041690235.1 of Bacteroidales bacterium. GTDB lineage: Bacteria > Bacteroidota > Bacteroidia > Bacteroidales > UBA7960 > SLSG01. The sequence goes on along the minus strand of JAWLHS010000007.1, from coordinate 36,048 downwards.
GTCCGTCAATTGCAGGAGAGGGAATTTTTGAGATCAAAGCAAAAACCCTTGTGGGGAATCTGGGCTGCGCTTTCCGGGTAGCCCAATGGATGGGGATTGATTACCCAACCATCATTTACCATCATGGAAACAACGAGCGTCCCTTTGATTTTAAGAAATCGGCAAAAAACACCTTTTACAACATCCTTGCAAATCCCAAGTATGGCATTGAAGCCAACCTGGTGGTTGTCAGGGCCCCCTTTCACGATTGCAGATTAAGCCATTATCAGCAGAAAATGACTGAACTCAAGAACTTTGTGGGTATGATATCCACATCGGTCAAGCTAAATGAAGTTCTTATTCAATCTATACAAGGCGAATCAAAGTCGCGTGTAATTACTGCGGGAATTAGTCTTGGAGGATGGGCAACAAACCTGCATCGGGCGATATACAATACCTCAACGGCTTATGCGCCATTAATGGCAGGAACATTCCTTGGCGACTTATTCCTAAAAAGCAAATACCGCAAAATGACTTCAGATTTTGCATTGAGCAATCCTGAGCAGATCAAAAAAGTACTGAATTTTGATGGGCTTTTTAAAACCAAAAACGAGCAAAACCTATTCCCGCTTTTGGGCGTGTACGACCAGTTTATTGAGTATAACGTACAAAGTAAAAGCTATGAAGGTTATCCCCTCAAAACAATTGAGAAGGGTCATGTGACCGGTGCACTTAGCAGCAAAATACTGAAAAACCACATTCTTGAGGTATTAAAATCCACCATTTCAAGTTCCCATTTTTAAAACTTTATTGATATATTTGTCAACTTATGAATGTACAATTGTTAATCTAATGCTAATCTTGCTTTCTTCATTGAAGAAAACCTACTAAAATCAATCAATTATGAAAACATTTAGACTGCTCGTTGGAATGATACTGGGTTTTTGTGCTTTGGGTACCACTGCGGTATCAGCACAAAGCGGTGATCAAATTTTGGACGGAATTGGAGAAACAGGATTAATTGCACGCTATAGATTGAATGGGAATGTAAGTGATTGGTCCCGTAATAATTTACATGGCAGCATTCACGGCCCCAATGTCAGGTTTGTACAAGACGAGCTGTTTGGCAGCGTCCTTTCTTTACCAGGCGATGCTGGAGGATTTGTTTCAATCCCGGGTGAGTCGATGGCTGGGCAGGAATCAATTAGTATCACGGGGTGGATTTTCTTGCGTTCTGCAGAAAGCGGGCAGTTTTTTTTCGATTTTGGAAGAAATATTGCATCCCACTTCTTTGTTGCTCCAGTAGGAACAAGCGGCACAGAAGCCTATCTGGCCCAGATCAGCACGCCGTCTGAGCAATTCATTGCAAATTCACCAGCGGTTGAAATGAATAAATGGAATCATTTAGCCATTGTTATCAACGTTCCTGCCAGAACTTTAAGTACATACCTAAATGGAGTGCTTGTCGGTGAAGCCAGGAATGTAGAAGTGGAGCTGGAACAACTGTTTGATAATGATACAGCAGAAAAAAATAAACTTTATATAGGAAAATCACTGGCAGCTGATAATCCAGCGTTAAATGCCAATTTGCACGATTTTCGCATTTACAGAATTCCTTTAAATCAAAGGCAAATTGCCAGAATTCATGATAACGCCCTGAGGGGAGAAGAACCGGTTGTCAGGACAAGAGACAATTCAGACCGCAGCCTGCCAAAGTTTCCCGTAACAACGCCTCAGTTGTATAACTCATATCTAACCAGTGTAGAGGACATTCAAGTGGAAACCGTGGTAGGATATCTTCCCAGGCTACCGCGCTTAGTAAAGGGCGTTTACAGCCATCAAATTCAAGGTCCGGATGTACGGGTGCTTTGGCCGGCACCTGAAGATAATAACCAGGTACTTTCCCCTGGCACATATACAATAACAGGCAGGGTGGCCGGAACAGACATCCAGCCAAAAGCGATTGTTGTCGTTAAAGAGGCTGAAAAGCCTGCAACACCGGATCGTTCGCTGGAAGTTTTCAATCTTGGCCAGGTTTTATTAAACACGGATATTCACAACAACAATACAAAATTTATTGAGAACCGTGATAAATTTATTACTGTCCTTGCCGGTACAAATCCGGACGATTTCCTTTATATGTTTCGTAATGCCTTCGGGCAAGAACAGCCTGATGGAGCGCAGGCACTGGGGGTATGGGATAGTCAGCAAACGAAACTGCGCGGTCATGCCACGGGGCATTATTTGACCGCCATAGCCCAGGCATACGCGAGCGCCAGTTATGATGCGACGCTCCAGACAACTTTTGCCGAGAAAATGGATTATATGGTGAACACATTGTACCAATTATCACAAATGTCCGGACAACCGCAAACAACTGGAGGAGAATATGTGTCAGACCCAACAGCTGTGCCTCCAGGCCCGGGAAAATCGGAATTTGATTCCGATTTGAGCGTGGAAGGTATCCGGACTGACTACTGGAATTGGGGTAAAGGGTTTATTAGTGCCTATCCCCCGGACCAGTTCATTATGTTAGAACACGGGGCGAGTTATGGTGGTGATAATACCAGAATTTGGGCTCCATACTATACCTTGCATAAAATACTGGCTGGTTTGATGGATGTCTATGAGGTCAGTGGCAATGAAAAGGCTTTGGAAATAGTTAAAGGCATGGGCGACTGGGTATATGCCCGCCTGAGTCAATTGCCAACCAATACACTGATAAGTATGTGGAACAGGTACATCGCGGGAGAGTATGGGGGGATGAACGAGGCGATGGCAAGACTATATGGGTTAACCAATGAACCTCAATACCTGGAAGCTGCACAATTATTTGACAACATCAGACTGTTCTTTGGTGATGCCGACCATTCGCACGGACTGGCTAAAAATGTAGATATGTTCCGTGGATTACATTCCAACCAACACGTACCGCAGATTATCGGCGCGCTCGAAACTTATCATGTTTGCGACGAACCGGAGTATTTTCATATTGGGGATAATTTCTGGTACAAGGCCGTTCATGATTATATGTACAGTATCGGGGGAGTTGCAGGAGCCAGTAACCCCGCCAATGCAGAATGCTTCACCATTCAGCCGGCAACACTGTATGAAAACGGTTTTGCGGCAGGTGGGCAGAACGAAACCTGTGCAACATATAATATGCTCAAATTAACCAGAAACCTTTTTCTCTTTGAGCAGCGTGCGGAGTTAATGGATTATTATGAGCGTGCCCTTTACAATCAAATTCTTGCATCTGTTGCAGAGGACACCCCTGCCAATACCTATCACGTGCCATTGAGACCAGGTTCTGCCAAATCGTTTGGCAACCCTGAAATGAGAGGGTTTACCTGTTGTAACGGCACAGCGATCGAAAGCAGCACGAAACTTCAAAACTCAATTTATTTCAGAAGTGCAGACAACCAGGCTCTGTATGTAAACCTGTATGTGCCATCCACATTGAAATGGACAGAAAAGAATGTAACTGTTACGCAAACAACTGCTTACCCAAAAGAAGACCACACAAGATTAACCATTAATGGCAATGGGGCATTTGACCTCAATGTGCGGGTGCCAAAATGGGCAACCAAAGGATTCTTTGTGAAGATAAATGGCAGGGAAGAAAGCGTTCGTGCCTTGCCAGGTAGCTATCTAACTTTAAGCCGTGACTGGAAAGATGGGGATACGGTTGAGTTGCGAATGCCATTTCAATTTTACTTAGATCCCGTTATGGACCAGCAAAACATTGCCAGTTTGTTTTACGGGCCTGTTTTACTGGCAGCCCAGGAATCTGAACCCCTGAGAGAATGGCGTCAGATAAGGTTAAATGCCGCTGACATAAGCAAATCGATATCAGGTGATCCTGAGCAGTTGCAATTTTATATTGACGGTATTATTTTTAAGCCTTTTTATGACACATACGGGCGTCATTCGGTTTATCTGGATGTGATTTTAGAATAGTACCGAGTAAACGATCTCCAATAACCTATGCCAATTATCCCATGATTTTGTGGCAAGGTTCGTCCTGCTTTGTTGCCGGAGGTCTTTGTTTCTGTTCAAATTCAGTATGGGTAAACAATTTGGTGATCCAAGGCCTGCCATCGGTAAAATACTGCCAGAACAGAGAATTAAAAGTGATTAAGTGTAAACCCAAATACCTTTACATCAGATGAATGCTCCGGAACAGCCAAGATCTGACGAACAGGAAATGGTTCCCTTAAATGTGGATACAATAAAGGAACTGTGGTCCCAAACATATAACCGTGAGGGAAAACCCGATTGGTCGCACCTATTTAAGTACTACCATAAGGATATTGTTTTTCAGGATACAATCCAGCGAATTGAGGGATTGGACCATTTTATTGCCATGTGTAACCGGCTTACGAAGCGCACAAAGCAGCTTCAAATGGAAATCCTTGCCATAACCCAGAACGACAATGTGATCATGTTCGATTGGGTAATGACCATGATGTTTAAGAAATACCCCAATACACCAATGTATGGCGCAACTAAATTGGTGCTCAGCGAAGAAGGTCTAATAAAGGAACAGCGTGATTACTACGATTTGTGGGGCGATATCTTCAATAATATTCCCCGTTTTGGCAAAATGTACCGCAGGTTCCTGATCAGGAAATTTGGATAACAGCCATTATGAGAAAAAAAACAGGCCAATACTTTCGTGAGTATAAGTGGTCTGACATCTTTGCGATGATCAGCAATAATCGAAAAGACCCCAAAATTTGCCCCGACGAATTGAAGGACAAACTTGTAGTCATAACTGGAGCCACCTCTGGAATAGGCTACTTTACAGCCCGAAAGTATGCTTCCAGGGGGGCAAATCTGCTATGCATTAACCGAAACCAACAAAAATCCGAACATCTTTGTCGTGAAATTGAAAATGAGTTTGGCGTTAAATGCGATTATAGAATGGCTGACCTGAGCAATCTAAAGGATATTTTCCTTGTTTCCAAAGCGCTGGCACAGTTGGAGTCACCCATTGATATAATAATCCACAATGCTGGTGTTTACCTAACTAAACGGGAGCTGACCACCGATGGATTTGAAAAGGTTTTTGTAGTACACTACCTTTCCTCTTTCATTATGAATTACCTCGTAATGGATAAGCTGAAAGCCCAGGGCAAGGGTCGGATAATTATGGTGGGCTCCGAGGGACATCGTTTTGCTGTTTGGGGGTTAAGGCTTGACGATTTGAACTGGGAGAAGCGCAAATATTCAGGTTTAAAGAGCTACGGATCGGCCAAGACAGCTCAGTTGCTGTCAATGATGGTTTTTGATCATTACTTCAAGAACTCCGGAGTTACAATAAATACCATGCATCCGGGAGCCGTAAAAACAGAGACAGGGCAGGAAAACGGACCCATCTACCGTTGGTTTAAAAAGAATATATTTGACAAAACTTTAAAATCTCCTGAAATATCAGCGGAGGCTCTCTACTACCTGGGCGTTTCAAAAGAGATGGATGGCGTGAGTGGACGTTTCTTTAACCTAACCACTGAAGAAAACCCAGCCCCCCCTGCCATGGATTTGGAGCTTGCCCACGAGCTGTGGGAAAAAACACTGGAAATGACAAGGATTAATGATTGAGAAAACATATGATACCATCATTGTTGGCGGAGGTATTGCTGGTTTAACCGCCACTGCATATCTGGCAAGGGAGGGGCAGGCAGTTCTTCTGATAGAAAAAAACAAAGAGCTGGGAGGGCTGGTAAACACTTTCTCCCGCAATGGCTTCCATTTCGACGCCGGAGTCCGGGCGCTGGAAGACGCAGGGATTATCCTTCCCATGCTGAAGGATTTAAATATTGAGCTTGAGGTCGTAAAAAGCTCCGTTTCCGTAGGTATTGAGAATAAAATACTGCATATCGAAAACCAGGATAGTTTACTGAGATACCAGGACTTACTGAAAGAATTTTACCCCGAAAGTGACGAAGAGATTGATAAGATGGTCATAACCATCCGAAAGATTATGAAGCATATGGATGTGCTTTATGGAATAGAAAATCCGATTTTCAAGGACCTGAAACGGGACACATCATACATTTTCCGAAAACTTCTCCCCTGGTTTCCGCGATTCCTGTTTACGGTTGGAAAAATAAACCGAATGCAGATCCCGGTTGAGGATTACTTAAGGTCGGTGGTAAAGAACCCTTCACTTCGGGATATTATCTCTCAGCACTTTTTCAAGAACACACCTGCCTTCTTTGCGTTAAGCTATTTCTCCCTCTACCTTGATTATTTCTACCCAAAGGGAGGCGTTGGTAAACTTGCTGAAGCATTACGCGATAAGATTATTGGATTGGGCGGCGAAATTAAAACAGGCACCATAGTAAACCGTATCATTCCCAAAGAAAATATGGTTGTTGATCAAAGGGGCCACAAATACAACTATAAGAACCTTATCTGGGCGGCCGACCTAAAAACACTATACAATATTGCCGAAACAGAAACCCTGCCGTTAGAAATCAAGACCAAATTTGAGGATGTTAAGGGTAAAATCCTCAGCAATAAGGGAGGCGAGTCAGTTTTTTCACTCTTCCTTCAGATAGATGAACCTTTGGAAAGCTTTGGAAAGATTGCAAATGGTCACTTTTTCTATACCCCATCAAGAAAAGGCTTAGGCGAAACCCATCGAAAGGCACTTAGCCTGCTGTTAAGCAATTTTTCCAATATCAGCAAACCAGAGCTTCTTGCCTGGCTCGATCAGTTCCTGTCTCTAAATACTTACGAAATTTCTATTCCCGGGTTAAAAGATAAAGAATTAGCTCCCGCCGGTCAAACAGGAATGATCATCAGCTTCCTCGCAGTGTATGAATTATTTAAAAAAGTTGAGGAAGCGGGGTGGCTTGAAGAATTTATCTCCGAAATAGAGAACCGTGTTTTATCGATAATCTCTGGGTCTGTATTTCCAATACTCAAGGATAAGGTGCTGGCCCGCTTTTCTTTCTCCCCATTGAATATTCAAAAAAGAATCGCCAGCTCGGAAGGGGCAATTGTTGGTTGGGAATTCCAAAAAGATATGCCGGTAATCAATAAGATCCAGATTGCCGATCGTTCAGTAATGACGCCTTTCCCATCAATTTACCAGGCCGGCCAATGGGCCTACAGCCCGGCAGGCGTTCCTATGTCAATACTAACAGGGAAACTTGCAGCCGATCGGGCGATCAAAGCCTACTCAAAACAAAAAAATCTAAAAATAACCCGGTGAACGATATTGTTTGACCCCTAACCCACCAACACCCGAATCGACAAGTAATGACCCCTGTGGGTCTTGATGTTTAAAGCCCGACAAGATCTTGAAGCCATGACGTTAAAAGAAACCCTTAAACAGCTTGAAGCGCTGAGTGATGAAAGGACAAAGAAGTACAACCTCAAATGTGGGATAGGCGAAAACCAGTATGGGGTTAAACTGGGTGACCTCCGAAAGCTTGCCAGGAAAACAAAAACCAACCACGGGCTGGCCCTTGAATTGTGGAAAACGGAAAACTTCGACGCCCGGATGCTGGCAATGCTCATCATCAAACCAAATGAACTTACAGCGGATGCCTTGGATGCGATCGTGCGTTCTGTGAAATATCTCCGGGTGGCTGACTGGATCAATGCATATGTGGTGAAACTTCACCCAGAAAATGAAACCCTTCGCCAGAAATGGATGAGAGACAAAAATCCGATGGCTGCCCGTGCAGGCTGGAACCTCACATCAATAAGGGTGGCAAAGAACCCGGAAATGGTGGAGATTCCTGCATTGCTTGATCGCATTGAGAATGAAATGGCCAGCGCCCCGCCTGAGGCACAGTGGACCATGAATTTCTGCCTGGCTGAGATAGGCATCAATCACCCCGGACACCGCCAACGGGCCATAAGCATCGGCGAAAAACTAGGCATTTACCGCGACTATCCCGTGTCAAAAGGTTGTACATCGCCCTTCGCCCCGATTTGGATCAATGAAATGGTGGGCCGGCAAAAATGAAATTAAAGCCGGTACAAGGATATCACAGACAATTCCGGAATGACAGTCTAACTGCCTCTGATTGCAGTCAATCCACCCGATTTCCTGGTGCGGTTCATGGGTTGGATTGCGCACCTGATAGGGATGGATTACCAAAATCGGTAACGACCCCTAAAAAGCGAACAATTTGAAGTCAAAAAACATCCTGCTCTCGACCCATGCTTTCTGACAACATGGGTTGTTGTGGAAAATTCATTGCCCAACAGAATAGTAAAATGATTAATTTCAGTTTTTAAAAAACCGGGCAATGAAACCAATTATCTTACGCATTTTCGCCCTGGTGCTGCCGGGTCTTCTGGGTTTCTCTTGCGACACAGAAAAACCAGATGCAACACTGGCCGACATCCTGGCTATTGAAAACGGCTTGTTGCCGGCAGTCCGGGTAAAGGGAGATTCCATTGTAAGCTTCAATTTGCAGGAGAGGATGGCCCGCTATAAGGTGCCCGGCCTTAGTCTGGCCCTCGTGGAGAACGGGAAATTAAAGTGGGCTAAAGGGTATGGCATTGCCAACACGGAAAATGGAACCAAAGTAGACACCAACACCCTGTTTCAGGCAGCATCCATCAGCAAGCCTTTGGCGGCGCTTGCCATTTTACATATGGTTGAAAACGGCCTTCTAGACCTTGATGAGGATGTCAATGCGTATTTGAAGGAATGGAAAATCCCGGAAAGCAGGTTTACGGAAAGGCAAAAAGTGACACTCAGGGGACTGCTTACCCATACTGCAGGAATAACTGTGCATGGATTCCCCGGTTACAGCCAAACAGATTTTTTTCCGTCGATCACTGAGGTTTTAAATGGGCAGGGAAATACAAAAGAAGTATCTGTTGATACCATTCCCGGCAGTATCTGGAGGTACTCAGGAGGAGGCTACACAATAATGGAAAAAATCATTGAAGACCTGAGCGGGCTTTCTCTTGATGAGTACTCGTCAAAGTTCATTTTCCCGGAAATCGGCATGGACAACAGTACTTTTCAACAGCCCCTCGATGTGGGGTATCATTTTAATGTCAGTGCCGCTTATGATGCTGAGGGTAAGATCATCGATGGATATTGGCATAATTATCCGGAAAAAGCAGCGGCCGGCTTGTGGACCACCCCTTCAGACCTGGCGAAATATTGCATAGAAATTCACCAAATCTTATCCAACAAGTCAAAAGGAGTTCTTTCAAAAGAAACCATAGAAGCCATGTTGACCAAACATCAAAACGACTGGGGGCTGGGGCCTTCCCTGAAGTGGGAAAGTGATTCATTGATGTTCATGCATGGAGGCAAAAACGCCGGCTTTACGAACAACATGATCTCGTTTGCACACCGCGGAAATGCACTGATCATCATGACAAATGCTGACAATGGAAGACAACTCATCTCCGAAATCGAAAGGGCCATTTCCAATTATTACAACTGGGCCATCACCGAGCAGCGGATTGTTGAAACCGTGCAACTGACAGCGGATGCAATCAACAAATTTGCGGGATTGTATAAAATGACAGAGCCTGACATTGCACTGGATTTCACGGTGGAAAGCGGCCAGCTTATCGCCATAGGGGAAATCGGCCGTTTTCAATTCGTTCCCATGAGCGATGTGAAGTTCATCGATCTGGAAAGCGGGTATGAAATTGAATTCCGAAACGATGGAGATCAATCGGTACTGATTCTTAATAATGGTTTGCAATTCACTAAAGTCGAAATATAATTCATTACCAAACAAATAATTACCTAATGGGAATTCTTGAACTCAAACAGCGACCAGATGGTTTAATGGGTGTTGGCTTGCCATTGGGGATTGCTGTCGGATTGGCCGTAGGTTCAGGCATGGACAAAAATGCAATGGAAGATGGAAGGCAGCTGAACATCGAGCTAAAGAACCTGATGAAGGAAACAATTAATTACCTGCAAGCAAAACATCAACAAACCATATGATACTTCAGGGGTTGCTATTGGTCCTCGGCTTTGGGGTGCTGGTAAAGGGAGCAGGCTGGCTGGTAGACGGGAGTGCTTCCTTGGCCAGAAAACACAACATATCCGAATTGGCCATTGGCTTGACCATCGTCGCTTTTGGTACCTCCATGCCTGAATTTGTTGTAAGTGCTTTTGCAGCATATCAAAACCATGCAGACATTATATTCGGAAATATTATCGGAAGCAATATTTTTAATTTATTTGCCATACTTGGGATTGTCGGAATGATTTATCCGATGGAGGTAAAATCAAGTACCGTTTGGAAAGAAATACCTTTTTCACTTTTTTTGGTTTTATTGCTTTTCCTTCTTGTCAATGGGGTTATTTCAGGAACGGGGATCCTTTCACGAGCGGATGGCGCCATCCTGCTGGTCTTTTTCCTGGGGTTTCTTTTCTATGTGTACCGGCAGTTGAAAGGTGGAAATATTACCCAGCCAACCGAACAGAAAGACCTGTCCGGGATGAAAATCTGGATCTATATTGTTGTCGGACTGGCGTTTTTAGTCGGAGGGGGCAGGCTAGTGGTATCCAATTCGATCAGCATTGCGGAACACATGGGGATCAGCCAAACCATTATCGGGCTGACGATCATCGCTGCAGGAACTTCCCTCCCTGAACTTGCCACATCCATCACTGCGGCCATAAAGGGGAAAAGCGATATCGCAGTAGGCAATGTGGTTGGCTCCAACATTTTTAATGTTTCCTATATTTTGGGAATGAGTGCGTTGATCAGGCCTGTAGTCTACCAACTGCGTTTTAACTTTGAATTGTACCTGCTTGGTGCGGGAACACTTTTCCTATTTATTGCCATGTTTTCCGGCAGGACCAAGAAACTGGACAGATGGGAAGCCGGTATTTTATTTATGATCTACATCGGATATACCATGTATTTGATTTACCAGGAATTTTTGTAATTTCATAAAAAACCCACTGATGTCCCGAAGACACCCCCACATGTTGGTACTTGCTCTGATGCTTGTTCTGGTGTCCGAAAACGTTGTCGGACAGGACATTTCTGAGTGGGCCGGATTCGAGCAGCATCGGCAGCAGATCAATAAGACCGGCATGCTGGTACTGGGAACCTGGGCCGTTGGCAATATCCTTACAGGGGCTTATGGACATTTTACCGCAACAGGCAAGGCCAGGTACTTTCACCAGATGAATGCCATGTGGAATTTTGTGAACCTGGGCATTGCCACTTTCGGCTATGTAAACGCACTGAATGCAGATCCATACACCATGGGTCTGTCAGAGGCAGTCGGTGAATACACCACCATGCAAAACATCCTGCTGCTTAATGCAGGTCTGGATGTGGCCTATATGACCGCAGGCTTTTACCTGAGAGAACGCTCAAAGACCTCCAGCAAGGCCGAAATGTTGAAAGGTTACGGAAACGGACTCATTCTTCAGGGGGCATTCCTTTTTGTGTTTGACATCGCATTGTATTTCATCCACCGCAACCATGCATCCCTCAAATTATTCCCCATCATCGACCAGTTGGGGGAAGGCGCTGTCGGAATCGGAGCGGTGATTCAATTGTAATATTGGAAGTAAATTGGCCGTATTAATTTCTTGTTCTTTATTGCGGCTTATCAATTCTTTTATTGGCAGATTCATGAATAAAACTTACTCTCTTTTACGCCCCGACACCAGAATGTGGGGCAAGGCCCTGAAAGGAATACCCAGGGTGAAAAACAAACGGCATTGGGATGCATTGGACCCCTTTAGCAGGTGGTTGATCTCCACCCGGGCTGCCGTGCTGATCATGACCCTGTTCGCTGCCATTTTTGCCGGTATCTATGCACAACTGGCAGGCGTGTTTGACTGGACAAGGTTTGTGTTTGTGGCTGTCGGACTGGTACTTGCCCACGCAACCAACAACATCCTCAATGACTTGGCTGACCACAGCCGTGGGGTGGACAAAGACAATGCATTCAGGACCCAGTACGGCACACAACCTGTGGAAGATGGGTTCATGACAAAGGCACAATCACGGAGAATGGCATTGGTCACCGGACTATTGGGTGTACTGACCGGTATCTACCTTGTAGTCACAGCCCAGAGCCCCTTGCTGTTGTATTTCCTGCTGGCCGGGATCGTATTTTTGTTTGCCTACAATTGGCCCCTGAAGCATATCGGTCTTGGCGAGCCCCTGGTGGTGATCGTGTGGGGTCCGATGATGATCGGTGGGGGATTTCTGGCCATCACCGGGTACTGGTCATGGGAAGTGGCCATCGCCAGCCTGCCTTATGCCCTTGGCCCAACCGGGGTACTGTTCGGAAAGCATATTGACAAGATCCCATGGGATAAGCCACGCAAGGTGCGGACCCTGCCCGTACTCATCGGGGAACATGCTGCCCGCAAAACAACCATGGCCCTGCTTGCCCTCCAATACCTGGTGGTGTTCTACCTGATTTTCACCGGGTTCTTTGCATGGACCCTGGCATTGGTGGTACTGGCCCTGCCCTATTACCTGGGGACCCTCCGCCGGGTGTTTGCCAAACCCAAGCCCGAAAAACGACCTGCAGGCTATCCCGAAGAAGGCTGGCCCCTTTATTTCGTTTCCTATGCTTTCGTACACAACCGAAAATTCGGTGGTTTTTTTCTGCTCGGCCTCATTGCACAGGTGGTCCTCAATATGATATGATCCGCAATCGGCCTTAAGAAAGCAAATGTCTTCATTGCTTCCTGCCCGGTGACTGAAAAAGGTCCATGCTATCATTCGAAGTTTCATTATTTTTGAAAGCCAATAAACAGGGCCTTTGCAGGGTTTTCCTGCCCGTAAACAAAACATGATCAAATGAAACAATTCAGGACATTTTTATTGATGGTACTCATTACCACAATTCTTCACCCTGGGTACGCACAAAACCTTGAATTTGACAATCCAATCGCGGAGCAAAGGGCCGATCCCTGGGTGCATAAAACAGATGACGGCCAATATTACCTGATTGCCACGGTTCCGGAATATGACCGGATCGTCATCAGGAAATCAAACACAATAAACGGCTTGAAGCAAGCAGTGGAAAAAGTGGTTTGGCATAAGCACGATCGTGGACCGATGAGTCATCATATCTGGGCCCCGGAGCTGCACCATATCGACGGGAAGTGGTATATATATTTTGCTGCCGGGGAGGCGGATGATATTTGGAATATTCGGATGTGGGTTTTGTCCAATCCATCCGACGATCCCACGGAGGGTGAATGGACGGAAGAAGGAAGGATCAACACCCAAATGGACTCTTTCTCACTGGATGCCACCACCTTCGAACACAGGGGAAAAAGGTACCTGATCTGGGCACAGAACGTAAGTGAAGGCGGCCATGCCACAGCATTGGTTCTGTCAGAAATGAAGAACCCGACTGCCCTGATTGGCCCGGAAGTGGTAATATCTAGGCCTGAATTCAGCTGGGAACAAAGGAAGTACCTGGTGAATGAGGGGGCCGCCGTTATAAAAAGGAATGGGCGGATTTTTGTCACTTATTCGGCCAGCGCGACCAACCACTATTATTGTTTGGGATTACTCTGGATTGATGAGGATGCGAATCTTCTGGACCCTTCCAACTGGAATAAGTCTCCCGGTCCGGTTTTCTATTCAAACGAGGAACTGAAAAGGTTCGGTCCCGGGCACAACTCATTTACCGTGGCCGAAGATGGGGAAACCGTGGTGATGATCTATCATGCCCGCGATTATAAGGAAATTGAGGGTCCCGAATTAAGCGATCCCAATCGCGCCACCCGGGCCAGGGCGGTGCAGTGGACGCATGAGGGTTTCCCGGATTTCAGGCAATACGAAAAGGACACAGCCATCCCGGATAACACATCACGTGCCGATAATACGAACAGAGAAAAAGAGCTGTACATCCCTTCCGGGATCAGGTTTGTGCCGGACGACAATGATTTTTACGACAATGAAAGTGAGTTCAGCTTTCACCGGATGGCGGAGTCGGATAATGTGGCCATTTTATGGCACAGGGAATACGGGGATGATCCGATGGCCAACCCGGATGTGTCCAGGCGCTTTGATGTACATTATGCGCTGGAAGAATCTGAACGATACTATCAATATTATGTAAATGAGCTGAAATTGGTCGAGAAAGGCAACTCTATCTCAGACAAATACAAATTGCTGCTGATTGTCTTCGGGGGGGATGTGGCCACGGCCTTCGGTGGTGGCGCAGAGGATAAGGTCGGGATCATGTGGACCAACTCCACCAGGATCAACCAGCCCCCTTACGGGGTGCTGGCCCATGAAATGGCACATAGCTTTCAGTTCCTGGCCAGGGTCGATAATGGAGGCGGTCCGCGCGGACCCCTTATGGAAGCTTCTGCACAATACCTGTTGTGGCAGGTCCTGCCGGAATGGATGACTTTCGAAAACTACCACCTGGAGGACTATATGACTGCGACTCACTATGCATTTCTGCATCCGAGGAATATGTACAACTCCCCCTACTTTTTGGAGTACTGGTCACAAAAGCACGGGAAGACGCTGTTTGGGAGAATACTGCGGGAAACCCAGGAAGGCGAGGATCCGGTAATAACCTATCAGCGCATTACCTCCATAGACCAGGAAACATTCAATGACGAGATGTTTGATGCGGCACGAAGGTTCATCACATGGGACCTGGAACGGGTGGCGGATGTGGCCAATCAGTATGCCAATCGGCATTCAACGATGCTGAACGAGGCCGGAGATGGCTGGTTCAGGATCGATCACTCAAAATGTCCCCAGAACTATGGCTACAATGGCATCAGGCTGAACACCCCCCCTTCAGGCACATTGGTTCAGCTCGAATTCAGGGGCATTGCCGGTGCCGACGGTTTCAATGCCGTAAATGTGGATAAGGCGGGCTGGAGGTATGGATTCCTGGCCTCACTGGAAGATGGCAGACCTGTTTACGGCGATGTTTTCAGTGATGCGGATGGAAGCGCCACTTTTACCGTTCCGGAAAATACAGCTTACCTTTGGCTGGTTGTCAGCGGCGCGCCAAAAGAACACTGGCCGGTGGTTATGAGAAGGAATACAGAATCGGATGAGAATCCTGAGGAGCACTGGCCATACCAGATCAGACTTAGAGGGACCGCACCCCATGAATCGGTGATTCAATCTTCAGATGAATAACAAACAGGTCAGCGAACACAAGCTCAGCCGTCTGGTCAATAAAATGGTTGACGGCAAAAGGGTATTCAGCGCCGTTCTGCGCGTGGAAAAAGGCGACAACAGCTTCTCCTGGACCGGAGCGGCTGGCCAGATGCAGGCTCAAAGCAAGTATTTCATAGCCAGTGTGACCAAAATGTATGTGACAGCCGTGGTGATGCGCCTGATTGAAGAGGAGCGTATCAACCTGGATGATAAGATATCTGCCTACCTTTCTGAGGAATACTGGAAAGGCATTCATGTCCTGAAGGACCGGGATCATTCCGGGGACATTACAGTGAAGCACCTGATATCCAACACATCGGGCTTGCCCGACTATTTTTTTCATAAGCAAGCCAACGGCAGGACGGTGGCAGACGACCTGATGGAAGGCCAGGATGCAGCTTGGCATCTGGACAGAACAATTGGACTGGTAAGGAATTTAAAGCCTAAATTCCGGCCGGGGGCAAAGGGAAAAGCAGCTTACTCTGACACCAATTACCAGTTGCTTGGAAAGATTATCGAAAACATTTCCGGGAGGGGAATAGGCGAGGTGTTTCAGGATTTTATTTTTTCCGATTTAAAGCTGGATAACACTTATGCCTACGCTGACACCAGCGACACCTCCCCCGTCCCATTCAATTACAAATCCAGAAAGCTGTGGTTGCCTGACTATATGGCATCTGTTACCGTGGAAGGCGGCATTGTCTCCACAGCCGCAGAAGTCATGTATTTCCTCAAAGAGTTCTTCAAGGGAAGGTTTTTCCCAAAGGAGAAGATCAACAACCTGAAACAGTGGAATTTGATCCTCCCCCCGCCAGGGATGTTTTACTTTGGGATCGGCCTGGAGAAACTGTTTACTCCCCGGATCCTGTCCCCGTTGAAACCAATCAGGGAGGTACTGGGTTTTTGGGGACAAACTGGCTCCTTCGCATTTCATCATCCGGATACAGACCTCTACTTCACCGGAACCACAAACCAGATAAACGGGGCAGGACACCGTGCGGCCGCCAATGCGATGCTGAAAATCATCAGGTCCTGGCAATGAATGCAATCGTCTATGACAAAAAGCAGCTGACTGATAGATTGGCCAAGTGAATTGACTTGGCATAATCATTGCATGTCTGCTGCCCCAGGCCCTAAGTTCGGAGGGCCATTTATCCGGTAATATGAGAAAAGCATGAAACAAGACCAACTACCAAGAAAAACCAGGGCCCACCTGCGGGCCTTGTGCACAGAAATTACTGACCGCAGCGTCGGCAGTCAGGGCAACCGGGAAGCAACCGGGTATTTCAGGGACCAACTGAAATTCCAAGGTTGGCAGGTGGAAGAAACCCCGCTGGAAGTGATGGACTGGAAGTCGGATGGCGCAAGCCTGCAATGCGGGGGGAAGGAATTCGAGGTAAACTCCAGTCCCTATTCACTGGGATGCAACGTGCAAGGGGAACTGGCCGCTGTAAGTTCATTGAAGCAACTCCAGGAAAAAGACCTGAAGGGGAAGATCGTTATCCTGCATCACGGGATCGCGCGGGAGCAGATTATGCCGAAAAACTTTGTATTCTACAATCCGGAAGAACACCAGCAAATAATTGCCGCCCTCGAAAAAAGCGGTGTGGCCGCCATTATTAGCGCCACCGGCCATAACCCGGCACTGGCAGGCGGGGCTTACCCTTTCCCGATGTTCGAGGACGGGGATTTTGACATTCCTTCGGTTTTTATGAAGGATACAGAAGGAGCCCGCCTCCTGGAATCGGTGGGAAAAACCGTATACCTTGAATCCAGGGCCAAACGCATCCCCGAAACAGCCTTCAATGTACTGGGCCGGAAACCAGGAAAAGAAAAGCAACGCATCGTGATAACCGCCCATATCGACGCCAAGCAGGGAAGCCCGGGGGCCATAGACAACGCCACCGGGGTGACGGTCCTGCTTCTGCTGGCAGAACTACTGGAAGAATACCGGGGAAAATACCCACTGGAACTGGTGGGCTTTAACGGGGAGGACTACTACGCGGTTCCCGGGCAGATGAAATATATTGAGCAGAACCATGGCAGTTTCGCCGATATTTTGCTGAATATCAATATCGACGGGGCCGGTTACAAAGAAGGAGGAAGCTCCTTCTCCCCTTTCGGGCTGACCGGAGACATGAAAGGCATGCTGGACAAAGTCATACGTGCCCATCCGGCAATAAGTGAAGGAGCCCCATGGTACCAGGGTGACCACAGCATATTTGTGCAAAGCGGCTGTCCGGCCATTGCCGTGACATCGAAATGGTTCCTGGAGAACATGGAATCACAGAACATTACCCACACCCCAAAAGACAACCTGGGAATCATAAATGAAACAAGGCTGGTGGAAATTGCCGCGGCCATACAGGAATTTGTTTTGGAACTGAATGGGGTAAAGCCCTCCAATTAAACCTGAATATTTACCGGTAATGCGCTCAAAATTCTTTAAAGACCAGGAAACCTGGAAAGAAATCTCGGCATTTCTGCCTCCTGGATACCGGATTGAAACACACCGGCTGCAGAGGTAAATACCTGCCATGGTTCTTTAAGATCCCTTATGATTGAATCAAAAAAAAATACTATTTATTCCTTCCCCCCGGTAAAAGGAAACGCACCCATCCTGCTGATCCTGGGGTCCATGCCCGGCAAAGCCTCCCTGTTGGCTGGCGAATATTACGCACACCCGCGAAATGTATTTTGGAAAATCCTCTGCCAGGTGTTTGGGTCGGAATATCATGCAGATTACCAGCACAGGATTTACCTGCTAAAAAGCCACGGGATTGCACTTTGGGATGTGTGCCGGTCGGCCATCAGGGAAACCAGCCTGGACAGCGACATCTCCGCGGAGGTTCCGAACGACATCCCGGCTTTTCTGAGGATGCATCCAACAATTAAACGCGTTGCATTTAATGGCGGGATGCCTGCGAAGCTGCACGACAAATACTTTGAGCGGCTGTCCCGGGTCACATACCAAACATTGCTTTCTACCAGTCCGGCCAACGCGGGCTACACCTTTGAAGAGAAACTCAATAACTGGCGCAACTTTTTTTAACTTTGGATTGAAATCATGAAAACTGTATTCATCATTCTGGTCTGCATCGCCGGCCTGCTGATCTTGCTTGTGGCTCTGTCTGCATACGGCCACCGGGCATTTGACAGGCTAATCCGTTGTGAAACACAGGAAATCGCTACACGCGTGGAGACCGATGCGAAGCAGGTACTCAGGGAGGAAGACATAGTCGGACTGCCGGAACCCGTGAAAAAATGGCTCATTTCTTCCGGGGCGGTGGGCAGGGAACGGCTCGTATCGGTGGTTGCGGAGCAGCAGGCCCTGATGAAAATGAAACCGGACCAGGAAAGCTGGTTTGCGGCAAAAGCCCATCAGCTCACAACCGTCGATCCACCGGCCTTCATATGGACAGTGGAGATGAAAATGAATCCTGTGATTGGCATCAGGGGAAGGGATAAATTCGTAGACGGAAAGGGTGAAATGCTCATCAAAATGAACGGACTGATCAATGTCGTCAATGAAAGGGGTGAGAAACTGGACGAAGGGACGATACAGCGCTACCTTGGGGAGCTGGTCTGGATTCCCTCCCTGGCCTTAAGTCCCGCCATTGAGTGGGAGGCATTGGACGCGCTTTCCGCCAGGGCAACCATGCGCTATATGGGGACCTCCGGAAGCGGAACCTTCCATTTTAACGATCAGGGGGATTTCGTTCGCTTCTCCGCCTGGCGTTACCAGGGGAACAAGCCTGATTCCGAAAAAATTGAATGGGTGATCACCGTGGATGAATACCGTGCGTTTGATGGCATCCGCGTCCCCGCCAAAATGAAGGCCACCTGGCGGCTCAAGGAAGGGGACTGGACCTGGTTGGATCTGGAAATCAACAGTTTAAAATACAACTAAAATTCTTTTCCAGATGAAACAAAAGATGTACCAGGTAGATGCCTTTGCCGAAAAAGTGTTTTCAGGAAACCCGGCGGCGGTCTGTCCCTTATCGGATTGGCTGAGCGAAGATCTGATGCAGCAGATTGCCATGGAGAACAACCTGTCGGAAACGGTTTTCTACGTAAAGAAAGAGGAGAAGGTGCTTATCCGCTGGTTCACCCCGATGGCCGAGGTCGACCTGTGCGGTCACGCCACCCTGGCGGCGGCCTATGTGTTGTTTTACCTGGAGGGCCACCCGGGCGACCACATTTCATTTTTCTCGCACCGCAGCGGGGAATTGCCGGTGCATAGGAAGGGAGATCTGCTGACCCTGAATTTTCCATCCGACGAATTAAAGGAAACAGGACGGACCACAGCATTGCTGGCCGCCTTTGACATTTCCCCGCAAATGATTTTTAAGGGCAAATCTGATTACCTGTTTGTATTCGAAAATGAGCAGCAAGTAAGAACGGCCCAACCGGACCTGAGGCAGATTGCTGGTTTGGATTGTCGCGGACTCATCATAACGGCCAGGGGAGACCAGGTGGATTTTGTCTCCCGGTTCTTTGCCCCCCAACTGGGGGTGGACGAGGACCCGGTGACCGGATCTGCCCACACCTCGCTGATCCCATTCTGGGCAAAGCGTCTCGGCAAAACGGAAATGACTGCCAGGCAGCTTTCCCGGCGCGGTGGATACCTCGTTTGCCGCCACCTGGATGACCGGGTGGAGATTGCCGGCAAGGCAAAATTGTACCTGCAGGGTGAAATATATCCAGGAGAATAATATTTTTGTTCAGGTATCTTCAAAAGAACCACCTGTGGAAAAAGGGGGAAATAATACCCAGGTCAAAGTCTTTACCGGCATTTACTGGGAAGCAGAATTGGTCAAAAACCTGCTGGAGTTGGATGACAATACCTATGGTGAATGAAAGATTACCTGGAAAACAAGATCGACCCGGCAGCCAACGTCCATGTCTCGGATGAACTGCCCTTTTGGTCGGCTCCGTTCGGCATTGAATTGCTTGAAGCCATCGAATACAGAAATGGCATTACCGCCCTGGATGTCGGTTTTGGCACCGGCTTTCCGCTGATAGAGCTGGCCATGCGCCTCGGGGAGGAATCTACCGTTTATGGCATCGACCCGTGGGAGCCGGCCGTTGCCCGGACCCGGCAAAAGATCGGAATCTTAGGAATCAAAAACATCCGGATCATACAGGGCATGGCGGAGGAACTGCCGCTGGAGGATGCGTCGGTGGACCTGATCGTCTCAAATAACGGGCTGAACAATGTGTCGGACCTGGACCGGGTGCTGGTAGAGTGCGGCAGGGTGATTAGAAGCGGGGGGCAATTTGTCATCACCGTAAATCTGGACAGGACCATGATCGAATTTTACAAGGAATTCGCCCGGGTGCTCTCTGATATGAAAATGCAGCGGGAATTGGAACGAATGCAGGAACATATCCGCGCAAAACGCCGTCCGCTGAAAGAGATCCTTTCCAAACTGGAGGCCAATGGGTTTTCGATAAAAGACCTGAAGAAAAAACAGTTCAATTATCACTTTGCCAGCGGCACAGCCATGCTGAATCATTTTTTCATTCGCATGGATTTTCTGGATTCCTGGGTCGGCATCCTGCCGGAAGAGAAAGTGGAGATGGTTTTTGAAAAAATGGAGGAACGGTTGAATGGTTTGGCATGCCGTTTGGGCTCATTACAATTAAGTGTTCCGTATGTATTAATCAATGCAAGGAAGCTTCAGGAACAAATTCATTAGATCGCGCAACCATCAACACAATGAAAACCCTAACAACTGCAGGCTTTCTGCTCCTTGCCTGCCTGTTTTCCACGGGATACGCCCAAACCCTTACCGGCCTGGTTGAGGACGCTCACACAGGGGAATCCATTCCCGGTGCCACCGTCTATCTGAGCGGCACCTTTATCGGAAGCAGCACGGATGTCCATGGCCGGTTTGCACTGAATGTCTCCAGGTACCCCAACATGCCTTTGATAGTCAGCGCCATGGGTTATTTCTCGGCTGAGATCTCCAAGCATTCAGAAGGCCGCACCCTCCTTGTAAAACTGATACCAAAGGTTTACGAAATAGAGGGCGTGACCGTTTATGCGGAGTCGTTGGAACATCTCAGGCGGCAAAACCTGGCCATATTCAGGAAAGAGTTCCTTGGCACCACTCCGAATGCAAGGAGGTCTGCGATTCTGAACGAAGACGACATCCATCTGGCAATGAATGAATCCGGCCAAATCCTGCATGCATTTGCCAATCATCCCATCCAGATCAGGAACAGCAACCTGGGATACCATATCACCTACTTTCTGGATCAATTCGAGTTCAATGTGGAAACAGGGCATTTATTGATGATTGGCAACTTCATTTTTTCATCAGACACCTTGAGTGATCCCAGGCAGTTGGCCAGGATGGAGAGAAGAAGGGAAAGGGCCTACCTTGGGTCCAGAATGCATTTTATCAGGGCGCTCTGGCGCACGGAGCTGAAAGCAGAAAAGTTTGTTTTAAAAAGTCCAACAGGAGATGCACTCGCTTATGAGGACCTGGTGCTTATTGATGAAAGGTGGGGAAATGATAAATACCTGGCTCACACGGACACCATTTCCATTATTTATAGAACAAGTAGCCGGCAAAGCCTGCTGATCATTCCACCCGACTACGGGGACGTGTACTTCGGGGCTGATGGTTACTTTGACCCCTATGGGATCATCTGGGACGGTGAGATGGGGAGGTCCCGGGTAGGCGACCTGCTGCCTTACGAATACATGGCCCCGGATTAAATGAACCACACGGACATTCTCATGGTCCTTGCCATCACGAACTACCGGGGCGAAGACCCTGAGGTGGGGATCACCGGACTGTCGCCCGGAATGGACTGGCTGAACAAGTTTCGGGCCACCCGGACTTATGCACTCGGTGTGAATGTGTCATTGTAAATTTTTCCCCGCAGTGGGGCTCAAAAAAATCTCCTATGTCTGACAAACCCCTGGTCCTGTTTTTTATTCTTGCATTTGTGATCGCCTGGGCCCTGATGGGCCTGGCCATTGTGAACCATTACGGGCTGGTGGATTTTGCCCCGCCGGTTGAGCCCTTCCTTATCCTTGGCTCCTGGGTCCCGAACCTTGCCGCATTCATGGTAGTGGCCTGGGTGATGAAACGCAAAGGCGGCATTCGCAAGCTGTTCCTGGGATGGACCCAATACCGGGTGGCACCGGTATGGTACCTTGTCATCCTGTCACCCGTGCTGGTGGGGCTGGTGACTATTTTTTTATTTCATCGGATCAATGGGTATTCGCCGGTGGCCGAAGCTCTTTTTGACCCGGCTTCCCTGCTTGCCATCCTGGTGTTCACCACCATCACCGGTGCCATGGGTGAAGAACTGGGCTGGAGGGGTTTTGCCCTGCCCTGGCTCCAGACCAAATTCACTGCACTTGGAGCCAGCCTGGTATTGGGGGTGTTGTGGTCGCTCTGGCATTTTCCATTGTGGTTTGCCGGACTCGGATTTGAGGTGATCCCCTATTGGGCCTATTTCCTTGTGGGGGTTTCCTTTACGGTGCTGGTCACCTGGGTCTGCAACAATACCCGTGGAAGCCTGCTGATGGCCAGCCTGTTCCACCTGACCCTGAATATATCGGTCAATATGTTTGACAGCAAGGCCTTCCCGCTGCATGCCCTGCTGTTCATCCTGTATGCAGGAATCGTGACCCTGGTGGCCGGACCTAGCCACCTGAGCAGGAAAGGGGGCATCCCGGTCAATACAGCGGACAAAACCTGGAAAACAAAGTAATTAAAACGATGGCCAGGCTTTTGCGAACGAATAAAAAAACCCTGCAGGAAAACCGCCTGCAGGGGTAGAAACCAAAACAAAAAGATAAACCATTAAAAAACCTAGAGGGCGACAGCGACCCTGACCTGGGTGTTGTTTTGAATGTTGTCGCTCACCGGACAGCGTGCTTCTACTGCGTGCATCCACTTCTCAAGGGTATCTGAATCTGCATCGCAGTCGGGCTTCATCACCACAACGATTTCCTTATAACCTGCCCTGTCTTTGTCACTCTTACCAAACAATCTGTCTGGATTCAGGTTTCCTTCAATTTCAATGGATAGCCCCCTGAGCTCAAAGTTCATTTCTTTTGCGATGATGTGTCCCATCACATTCAGGCAACCGGCAAACGCGGCCAAAACATATTCTACAGGATTGGCCGCCTGGTCGGAGCCACCCAGCGCCACTGGTTCGTCAACGATTATTTTGAAATTTCTGGCTTGCACCATTGTTCTTGCCGGAGTCTCACTCCTTGCATTAATTTTGAATTTTAAATCTGCCATGATTGAAAAATTTTAATTGTTAATTTGTTAACAAAGGTAGATATTATTATCTTTATTGCTGTTATTGTATATATGGCAAACCACAGCTTCAGGCAGGGAGTATTTCCCCAAAAAAGATGTAATTTTGCATATTCTTACCGTAAACAATTCCAAATCATGGACACAGGATACAATGCCAGGTGGACCGAACCAATGACTGCAAAAGAGCGGCAAGTAATCCGGGACAAATCCATGGTCGTGGATTTTTCCCCGGGGGAGACCATCATAAAGCAAGGAGTTGCCGCCAGTCATATCCACTACCTGGAGGAGGGGATGGCGAAACTGAGTGTGAGCGAAAAGGAACGCTCCACGGTTTTTAAGATCGTTCCCGGGCAGGCTTTTATCGGCATCATGTGTTCTTTCGCAAAACGCAGCTTCGATTTCTCCGCTGTCGCCATCAAGCCTTGCAGGGTCAGAATGATCGATCGAGATGTGTTCGAAGATATCATTCGCCACAACGGAGAGTTTGCAGTCCGGATAGTCCAGCTAATGTCCTTGACCACCAATAAGATCGTGAGAGATCTTATCTACCTCAGTCACAAACAGGCCGATGGTGCCCTATGCACCATATTAACAGATCTCGCGGAGATATTCAATTCCCATAGTTTTCAACTGCCTTTCACCCGCGTCGAACTCGCCGACACCATCGGCTATTCCAAGGAAAGCGTGATTCATTCCCTTTCGGCCCTGCAGCGCGATGGAATCATCCGCATTTCAGGAAAACAAATAGACATCCTTGATATGCATCGACTCGAAATAATCGGCCGTCACGGATAACCCCCTTCTCTCCTGCCCTTCCTTTGGCCTTGGAAGCTTTGCATCTGAAAAATGGCCTGGCTGATTCCACGGACCGGCTGTCTGTTAAGGGAACCATTTCCGGTGAATGGCATCGTAGGTGCCATCCTCCTGCATCGCCTCCAGGGCGGACTGCCATTGGTCCACCACCTCAGCCGGGGTGCCGAGTGAAATGGCAATATAGAAATCGGACGACATCAGCGTGAAGGCTTCGCTCACTTCATGGTAAGCAAAACCCTGCTCCCCCAGGATGGTGGGGAAGGTTACCGCGGAACATACGAAGGCGTCGATCTCGCCTTCCATGAGCTGAAGGGTCATGGCCGCCGGGTTGTTGTCAGAAACCAGGTTGGTGAAACCCATCCCCCGCAGCACCTGGTCGGAATACCATGAGCTGACCGTTCCCACGGCGTCCAGGGCCATGGCATCCTCTAGGCTGGTGATCTCCACCCCACTGTCTGCCCGGGTATAGAAATAGGTGGCGTTGGTTCCGATGGGCCCCACCCACTGAAACAGGTCTTCGCGTATGTCGGTGCGGTCCATCGTATACAGGATGAAGTTGGGGTTGTTCAGTGCCAGCTCGTAAGCATTGCTCCAGGTCGACAGTTTCACTTCGTGGAATTGCCCGTTGCGCTTCATGATCTCAAAGACGACATCCGACCCGTATCCGCTGACCTGTCCGTAGCTGTTGATGAAAGTCAAAGGGGGATAGTCCTCTGTATACACCTGCAGCTTGCCCGGGAAGCGGCTGGTGTTCAGGAATTCTTCGGTGAGCGATTGCAATGTTCCATTGCGCTTCAGCCGGTCGATCCCGACCTGAATGTCGGCCACCACCTCGTCCGGCACCTGCTGGTTGAAAGCAAAATACAGCATCTCGGTCTGCAGGGGCCAGGCTTCCCTGACATGATAAAGGGTTCTTCCAAGTTCTTTCAGGGCGGCCTCAGCCGTGATGCGGTCTGAGGGAAACAGGGCAATCTCCCCGTTGAGGAGTTTCTGAAAAGCATCACCGTTGTCTTCGCAGTAAACCAGGTTGGTGAATCCCTGCCGGAGCAGGTATTGCTCCATGGTGTAATCGGCAATCACTCCAATGGCGCTGAGCTGCCTGGCCTCATCAAGCGAGTTGATATTGAGCGGGGACTGGGCCTCCGCGAAAAAATACCATTCCAAAGCGGCGAAGGGACCGGCCCATTTAAACTGATCCTTGCGCCCGGCATTCAGACTGGTAGAAAACAATACGGCATTCTCCGTTTCCTGGAGGGCAGTGAAGGCCTCGTTCCAGGGGAGCACTTCCACCTCAAAGGGTATGCCCAAATCCCGGCATATCTCCTTCAACAGCCCGGGAGCCAGTCCGGTGAGGGCGCCTTCTTCGGTATAGTTCAGGGGTTCATACTCTTCTGTGAGGAAACGGAAGGTGTAATCATAGGCCTTATGGCTTTCTTTTTCGCAGCGTGCGAAGAGAATCACCAAGGCAAGAGACAACAGGTAAATGGCAGGGAAAATACGTTTCATGGGAAAAGGGGATTGGATCATCAGTCGGTTATTTAAGATTTGGCTGAAAGCAAAGTTACGTATTAATACTTAGCCGGCTGCATCCATCTCTCGAACCAATTAAATCTTCAGGAATTCACACGGTCCGCAAAGCCAACAACAAAAACTGCTTGTCACCAGCGGCTGAACACAATGCCACAAGAAACGCGGCGTTATTCTACATGAGGCCCTGGCCGCAAGTCCGGACCCGGGAGGAAACCCATTTATGGCGAATCAATGAAGAGATTGTTTTTACTGACATTTGTGTTTTTTGGTTGTTCTGTTTTGACGCCCCTTCAAAGGAGTAAGCTCATTTCGGTGTTTCACCTGATTGAAACGGCCAGGTATGCAGAGGCCAAAGGCCTTGTCGAGGATTTAATCGAAGACGAGGAGTTTGCGCAGTGGCCCAGGACCTGGTATGCCCGGGGCCTGCTCAGCCAGACGGCTTACCGGGAAGGCATGGAAAAAAACGACCGGAAGAAATACGAACTCTATCCAGAACAGCTGTATGTGGCGTTTGACTCTTACGAGAAGGTCATTGCCCTGGATCCGGACGGACGCCTGGAAAGTCAGTTGGCGCCCAAATATATACTCCTGGCCAACGATTTTCAAAAGTTGGGCGAGAAGCATTTCAATGGAAAGGATTATCAAAAAGCCATGACAGCGTTCGAGCACGCGCTTGCGATCACCCAACGGTCCGTTCTGGCCATACAGACTGATACCAACCTGGTATATAATGCGGGGCTGGCAGCCTATGAGAGCCAGGAATGGGATCAGGCGGCCAAACACCTTGGCAGGCTGCATGATGATGGATATTCATCCAATGCCACCCACCTGTTGATGCAGGCCCATCTGGCCAAAGGCGATACCCTTGCTGCGGAAAGGGCCCTTGCAGAGGGAATCGGCCGTTACGAGGACAATGAAGACCTTGTATTGCTGATGGCGGACCTGCTGGTGAAAATGAACGAATCAGGGCGGGCCCTGAAAGTACTCGATGAGGCCACTGCCTCAGACCCGGCCAATCCAGTGTTTCACAACACGAAGGGATTGATTTACCAGAAAACGGGCGCATACAACGATGCGATCCTGGCCTATTTCGAAGCGAACGCCCATGCCCCGGAGGATATCCTCACCCAGGTGAACATCGCCACCTGTTATTATAATGTCGGGGTGGAGATTGAAGAAAACGCACGAAACATCACGAATAACCGCCTTGTTCAGATTGAAAAATCCAAGTCGGAAGCGGCGTTCGAATCGGCCATCTTCTGGCTTGATAAGGCTTACGAGAAGGAGCCGGCAGACCGGGACGTGCGCGAAAAAATTTACCACCTCTACAGGATGCTCAGGGTAACCGACAAAGCAAACCGACTGGAGAGCCTGATCCGGTGAGGATTTAAATCCTGAAGGAAAGCGTCAACCCCAGGAACTGGTTAAACTGTGTTTTGGCCACCTTTCGCTGGCTTCCGTCCGGCAAAAGTACCGGCTCCCCGGCTTCATCAAAAACCGGAAAGCGTATATCGTCGTCGTAAATCAGGTGAAGATTCAGGCGAATGGTAAAATACCAGTTGATCTGTTGCTCGAGGGTCATTTCCCAATCCACGTCCACATTCTTGGGCTTGTGCAGGTAATTAGAGAACAGGCGGATGGAATTGGTGACATTCAGGGTTTCCAGAATAGCCAGGCTGTTCTTTACAACCAACTGTCCGCCCATTTCCTGCCTTGACCGCCTGGCAGGATCAATCCCGTGGGATGTTTGGTTAATCCTGGCGGTATCCAGCACAAAAGTGTTCTTGTACGACAAAACAGAAAAATTAATCAGGGTTTTCTTGAATGGCTCATACTCCACCCCGATACCCAGGGTAAAGGTCCCGGGGTTCAGGAACCTGGAAACGGGAACCGAGTCGTTGGGATAGTTATATCCTTTGGCCGACTGGGTTTTTGCATAAAACACCGAGCTGAAGTCAAGCTTCTCCCTTAATTCTTTATTGTATTGAGAGTTCAGCTCGATAATATCGGCATTGGTCCTGAATCCCTGCTCTTTTGTCCGGATGGTTCCGTACCTTAACCGACCCCTGTTGGTCCACGTCACCTGACTTTCTTTGTTCGTGTATTTGGCCGTGGCGTTGATATCAAGCATGCTGGAGAAAGAGCTCTCCCCTCCCTTGGCCCAGTTGGACAGGTAGTTCTGATTCAGGGAGAACGAGCTGGTGATGCCATGGTCCCAGTAGATGGGGATTTCTTCAATGGGTCTGAGCCTGGCGAGTGTCCTTTCGGGCCTGGCTGTGGTAATGGGAATGTCATCGGCCTGCTGAACCTCCATGCGCTCCACATGCACCTCATCTTCAAGGATCATCGTCAGCTCATATTTCGACGGATTGCCCATCCAGATCGTAATGGAATCATTCCCTGCATTGCTGACCCAATACCTGAAAAGTTCATCCTTTCCGGCGGTCAGCCAAAAAGGGGTGCTCCGCCCCTTGATGTCACTGAAAAAAAGGGGAATGGAATCGCGTTGGTACGCATAGGATAAAAGGGTTTCGGCCGCAACCCGCAAGGAATCGGTGGTGTTCATCCCGGGCACCATGTAGAAGGGCGATTCCTTGCTGCCCAATAGGGCCGGATGGCTTTCCGAAAGGACTATCTTTGAGGAATCGGATAAAAACACGGCCGTTCGGCCACCGCCTGCAGGCACCAAGGGCGGAATGATGCTGTCATTGGCCAGTCGGTGTATTTGTACGCCCCTGGCAGCAAGATACCGAAAATCGATCAACACCTCCGTGATGGTATCGCGAAGCTGCAAAACGGAATCAATCATGGCCTGCAATTCAGGCAGCGGTTCCTTAAAGGAATATGAGAGCGTATCCAGGGCCTTCACAATGACCGTCTGCTGAATAATAAACGGCTCCTTATTCAGTGCCAGGGTGTCTATGAAGAATGCCTCCTGATTGAGCCATCGGACCGGGAGGGTGTCGGATCGCTCCACCATGCCGTGGGTGATCTCCACTGCATCGTACGGAAAGCGATTGAGACGGCTTCTGACACTATCGAAGGGTTCATTGAAATGGTCGATCAGCCTGTCCAGTGACAACCTGAGGGTGTCTCTTTCCACACGCCAAAAATTCTCCGTTCCGGAAAGGTTCATGATATATTCAGAGGCAGATTCCGGGGTGAAAACGATTTGGCCCGAAGGAATTGTATCCCTCCCGGGGTGAAACGACCCATTTGCGGATTCTGCGCTGGTGGTGCCGATTGAAATCAATCCGAGAAAAAGAATAATGTTTAGGGAAACGCTGTGCATCATCGTATTTTTATAGTAAGAAGATTTGTGCCGCTGAATTTTTAACAAATTTAAATGCCTGTTATTGTTCAATGCCCAAAATTCTGAAAAGATTTCAGGCTTTTCAACCCAGGGAAACCTGACAAAATTGGGCAAAAATGTTTACATTGCTATTTCCAGCATAAGACACCCGCATGAACCACCAGCACTCACTTCATCGGCAACTGAAAAGCCAGACCGATAGGTTGCATGATCAGGCCCATAATATCCCCTACATCGAACAGGTCCTTAAAAGCCAGGTTCCCCTCGTGAGCTATATTGGCCAGCTGCGCGCCCTGGCCATCATACAGGGAACGCTGGAACATCAGTTGTCGGCTTTGGATCAGCCGGAGATAAAAGAGATCCTGAAGCACCTTTCCCCTCGGCTCCCGCTGATTCTTTCCGACCTGGAGTTCCTGAAAGCCACAGAAGAAAAGGACATCATACCCGCCATCAGCGAGGCTCTGGCCGTGGCCGATAAAATCATGCTCTACAGCCAGACAGCACCCTATATGCTGCTTGGTTATGTCTATACCCTGGAGGGCTCGGTGCACGGGGGACGAATATTGCAAAAACACATCACCGAAGCGTTTGGCTTAAAGGGTGGCGGTGGAATCACTTATTTATCCAGCTACGGGAAATATTTCATCCGCTTTTGGAAGGGCTTTGTCAATGACCTGGATACCAGAATCACCCAAAGCGCTCAAAAAGAGGACATCGCCTTTGCGGCCAGGGAACTGTTCATTCATTTGATGAATATATACGAATCCCTGCTTCCAGTCGATGAAAAAAACCTGGGGCACCACATCACCAGGTTCAACCCCGAGGCTGGAAATTATCCCATCACCACCAACCCGTTGGAGATTGAGGCGGCCATCAAAGCGGGCATTACATGCTGGAATGAATTTCCGTATTACGAAAAACGGTATGGGGACCGTGGCAGACGGTTTACCGTAAGTGATGCCGTATGGCTGGTAAGTCTGGCAGACTTCCCGGAAGAGATCGCCCTTGGTCAGGTTCAGTGGCTGGCCCATTTCCTGGCCATACGAGGGATGCCCACCTATACGATGGAATTTCAAATGCGTTCATTGCATGCCGGGCTCTCAAAAACCGCGCCGGCAGACGGCCAAAAATACCTGAAACTATTGCATGCGGCCGAAGCCTTAAAAGCGCAAAGAAATGATCATATCAATGACCGGCAGCTTAAGGCATGCAATTTGATATTCGAGTATCACGTTCATGCATACGGAGTAAAGGATCCATTTTCCCTGGAACTGCAAAGAAATACCGGCTGCCTGCTGGCGAGCGCCCTTGCCGACGAAAGAAACGGGATTCCCGGAGCTGCCGGACTGAAGGACTGGCTCACGAATTCGGAAATTTTTCCGGAAAACTGGATTCAGGCCGTGGAGAAAACCTGGCAGGAAATCGACGGACTCTCCCATTCGGCTGATATCGCCGGGGCTTGATTCAAAAACACACACCATGGACATTTCTTTCGAAAAAATGCAATCCAGGCACCAAAAACCCGTCATGGAAATTTTCAATCATTACGTTGTGCACAGTCTGTCGGCCTACCCGGAACATGTTCTGCCCCTCTCGTTTTATGAGAAGTTCCTGGAGTCGACAAAGGGTTTTCCTGCGTATGTGATGAAAGCAGAAGGCAGGGTCGTCGGATTTTGCTTTCTGAAGGCCTATAACCCACACTCCACATTTAAGGCCTGCGCAGAAATCACCTATTTCATCGACAAGGATTTTGTGGGTAAGGGACTTGGCAGGCTCGCCCTGGCAAAAATTGAGGCAGAGGCCCGGCTGCAGGGCATTGACATCATTCTTGCAAACATTTCGTCCGAAAACCGGGAGAGCCTGGCATTCCATACCAAAAATGGGTTTGTGGAATGTGGGCGCTTTAAAAAGATTGCCATAAAAAACGGCATTCCGTTCGATATTGTATGGATGCAAAAGACTTAACCTAAGCAGGGGCCCCGTCAGCCAGGTTCATCATACGGTTAGAAATATTGACGGAAGGAAGAATTGGATGGAATGGTCGGCTTTCGACGGTTGTTTCGGAATTCGAATCCTTTCACATGGGCCTGGAAATCACATTGAACATCAACAAAATCAGAAAAGATGACACATCCCATTCAAATGGAACCGATCGGCACGGTGCGTGTTTCAGAGGGCAAATATTCCGTTCTGGTGGAGAAAAAATACATCCCCGCATTGACCAATATTGAAGGATACAGCCACCTTCAGATCATTTGGTGGGGCCATCTGACGGACAATCCCGAAAACAGAGGCAAGCTCCTCGCTGATCGACTCTTTAAGAACGCCCCCGGCAAAATGGGGATTTTCGCCACCCGCTCTCCCGTGCGGCCAAATCCCGTCCTGGTCAGTACTGTAAAAGTAACAGGCATTGATCTGGAAAAAGGGATTATTACTACGCCTTTCATTGATGCGGAAGACGGCACACCGGTTCTGGACATTAAACCCTACGTCCCCATGGAAAGGGTAAAAAATTGTGAGGTTCCGGAATGGTTTCGTCATTGGCCGCAATGGTTCGAGGAGGCCGCCTCTTTTGACTGGAAAGCAGAGATCAATTTCTGACCGGCAAGGAAGGAAATTGCCGGTGAGAATAGGCTGGTCGGATGGGAGGCGGCCACCCTGCAGGCCGTTTACCAGACTCATGCCATTGACCTGATCATTGCCTGATTCTCCCCAATTTCTTCAATGTTTTTGCGTGGGAGCGCAGCGCGGCCGGGAAGCTGTCGTACACGTGATAGGGCAGGTCGAATTCCCTGGTTGTGTCTTCAACAATCCGGGAAATGGCCGGGTAATGTACATGACATACCCGGGGGAAAAGATGGTGCTCCACCTGATAATTCAGTCCGCCAACATACCAGGACAGCCATTTGTTCCCCCTCGAAAAATCGGCCGTGGCTTTCAGCTGGTGAACGATGAGTGAATGGCCGATCCGCCCGTTACGATCCGGTCTGGCTTGCTCGACCCCTTCGACCACGTGGGCCATCTGGAAAATAAGGCTTAAAATCGTTCCGGTAACAAGGTGCATGATCATGAAGCCAAGCAAGGCCTGCCACCAGAGAAGGTCCGTAATCAACCAGGGCAGGACCAGGATCAGACCGAAATACAACACCTTGGAGACCACCAGCCAGGCCATGGAACGCCGGAAGGTGGATTTCGGAATGTTTGTAAGACCTCTTCTCCGGTTTGAGATCCGCTTGGAAACGTCTCCAAAAATCATCGAAAGAGACATCAGCGAATAGAAAACCCAGGCGTACAGGTACTGGTATCTGTGGTATTTTTTCAATGGGGCGCCGTAGGCAAACCGCAGGACCACCCTGCTCTGAATGTCCTCGTCCTTGCCATAAATATTGGTGAACACATGGTGCAGTTTGTTGTGCTTGATCTTCCAGTTGTATGCATCGGCTCCGATCAGGTTCATGGTCAGGCCCATCAGCCTGTTTACCTTCTGGTCGCTCGAATAGCTCGCATGGTTGCCGTCATGCATCACGGACATGCCAATGCCTGCCGTTCCAAGCCCCATCGCAAAATACCAGGCCATATTCGCCCAGAACGGGAACAGATTGGACAAAATCATTACGTAAGGAATCAGGTAAAGCAGAAGCATGAGCACGGTTTTGGCAAGCATGGACGGGGTATGATCCCTGGAAAGGCCGGTCCGACGAAAATAATCATCAACTCGCGCATTCAGGGTCTTTTTAAAATCAAGGTCCTGGTTCGTGGCAAAACGGATGGGTACAGTCATGCTGATCGTGTTTTATTGGGCGAATGGCCAAAAAACAGCCTGTCATTTAATCCACCCATTGTATAAAGTTACGAATTTTCCAGATTATCCCTGCCATGAACTTCCCGGTTGGCTTTGGTTTTTTTAACTGGCCCCACGCCAACCCGAATTTTATTTTAAAAAAAATGCGCCATCCCCGTTTTTGTATATCTTTTTGTTTTATATTTGTGATATCATTTTAATATCATATTAATATTGCCATGGAAAAAGAAAAACATTTATCGCCTGCGTTGGGATACCTCGGTGTGCTGGTGTCCCTAAGTTTGCTCGTCGGACCAATCTGGCTGGCATTTGCTACATCCAACTTTTGGTGGCTTTTGCTTCTCATTGCCGACCCGTTTTGCTGGGTTGGTTTGCAAATTGTCAACCCAAACGAATCCTGCGTCCTGGTCTTATTCGGGAAATACTCCGG
Source organism: Bacteroidales bacterium (assembly GCA_041690235.1). GTDB lineage: Bacteria > Bacteroidota > Bacteroidia > Bacteroidales > UBA7960 > SLSG01. The sequence continues at coordinate 2,750 of JAWLHS010000007.1, read as the reverse complement.
CACCCTGAAAAAGAACGGTTTTTACTGGATCAACCCCTTCTTTACCCGGAAACGGATTTCTTTGCGGGCCAGGAACCTGAACAGCGAACCCATCAAGGTAAATGACAAAGTTGGCAACCCCATCATGATCGGCATCGTACTTGTCTGGAAGGTTGAAGAAACATTCAAAGCCGCCTTTGAGGTGGACGATTATATCCGGTTTGTTGACATACAGACGGAGGCGGCCATCCGGAAGCTTGCGGGTTTTTATCCTTACGACAACTTCGATGACGAGGAGGCCGAGATTTCGCTTAGAGCCGGAGGAGAGGAAGTAAACCAGCAGTTGGAGGGCGAATTGCGGGAACGACTCGAGATTGCGGGTATTCACGTGATGGAAGCCCGGATCGCCTACCTGGCCTACGCATCGGAAATCGCAAGTGCCATGCTTCGAAGGCAACAGGCCTCCGCCATCGTGGCCGCAAGGCAAAAAATTGTTGAAGGCGCCGTCAGCATGGTAGAACTTGCACTTGAGCAGTTATCCAGAAAGGAGATTATAGAGCTTGATGAGGAAAAAAAGGCGGCCATGGTAAGCAACCTGATGGTCGTGCTTTGTTCCGACAAGGATGCCAGTCCAGTGATCAATACAGGGACCCTCCACCAATAAGGCAGCCAAAAGTCTGTTCCGGCCCGATCCAAGCATTTATCAAATGACAAAGAAGAAGCCATTTGTTCTCAGACTCAGTCCGCCCATGATGGGAATGCTTGAAAAATGGGCGGCGGACGAATTTCGCAGCGTCAACGGACAAATTGAATGGATCCTGCAACAGTCGCTAAAGGATGCCGGAAGGTATAAAGCCCCGTCGGACAAGGATAAGGAGGGGAAAGACAACAAAGAGCAATGATAATAATTCTTTTGGTATGATCAAGGATTTGCTGATACTATTAAGTATCCATCCGGAAAAAGGCTGGGTAAGAAAGCGCAGCAGCATGGTGCATGTCTTATTGGCTGCATGCTTTTATGACCTTGTCCTGAAGGGGTATTTGAAATTGCCCGGGGGAAGGATTGCTTGTAGCCGCTATCCCCCCTCTGATACTCTGTTGCACGATTTATCCGGGAAACTGGCCAGGAACAACGGCAAGAAATTTTCCTGGGTGGTTCAGAAGTTTTTTATGCTGCCGGGAAAATATTATCGTACCCAGATGCTCCAACTGGAACAGAAACAACTGATCAGCAGCAGAAGGCTTGAATGGCTTGGGATTACCTGGGGAAAGCGGTACAGGGTGAACAAGATCCGTGGCCTGAAACCGCTGATTGCAGAAATCGAGAGGGCATTGATTTACGGTCGCCAGCCCGGCTTATCAACCAGGTTGCTGGTTGAACTTTTCGGGACACTTGGCTTGCTTGGGATTTTTGTTCCTGACAGGGAATTAAAAAAAACCGCAAAAAGGCGTTACAAAGAGCTTTCCAAGCGCGCTTTCAACGAAGACCACGAAAGCCATTCCGCCATCCGAAAAGAACTGCGCAGCGCACTTCGGAGAAACAAAGTGCATCCCCAATAGCCTAAAAAGCTTTCCGGAAATGGCCGAATTGGATTATCCATTACCTTTACAGCAACGAAGCATTTCCTTACAACCCCATCCCGGCATGAAAATATATTTTGCAGGATCCATTAGCGGAGGCAGGGCGGATAAAGAGCTTTACCTCCTTTTGATTCAACACCTTACCAAACACGGTCACGTCCTGACCGAACACATCGGGGATCCCAATCTGGGCAAGGCCGGCGAGGATGGGCAGACCGATGAATGGATCTACCAGCGAGACCTTGAATGGCTGGAAGAATCAGATGTCATTGTCGCGGAAGTTTCCACCCCCTCTCTTGGAGTAGGCTATGAGATCGGCAGGGCCGAATCAATGAAAAAACCGGTTCTTTGCTTATTCAGACCCCGTGAAAGCCAAAGATTGTCGGCGATGATTGCCGGGAACCCAAAGCTCGAAACCGTTCGATATCAAAGGCTGGAGGAGGCCAAAACCCTCATCGATCATTTTTTCGCCACTCAAAACTCAACAAAGGAAACGGGCTTGCCCGCTTCCGGCTGACCCAAAAGGCCTATTTTCTCTCCGGGGCAAATACGCGCAGTGGTCCCGGTTCACACACTATTTTAACCATCCGTGTGTCTTCCATGACTTCACCGTCGATCTGAAAGGTGGCCCCGTCAGGATTATGGATGGTGGCGGATTGGACGGACCATTGCTTTACACCGGGAAGCTCCTCAAGGGTTCCCCGAAACAAGCTGACAGAAAGGGAGATCATCTCATCCAGACCCTCCGGGTTCAGGGCGATGATCTCCAGGAGGCCATCATTCATTCTTCCCCAGGGATTAATAATGGCTCCGGTTCCATAACGGTCTCCATTGGCCATCACAAGGATTTTTGCTTCAATTTCTTCTGAGAGGTCCCTGCTTTGGATCACAAATCGGTAGGGTCTCATCTCCAGAAATTCTCCGAGAGAACTTTTGAAATACGACATCATGCCCCGCTCATTGCTTCTGTCAAACCGCTTGATCAGTCCGGCGTTAAAGCCAAAGTCACTCATATGAAGACATCGCTTCCCGTTCATTTTAATGGCATCGATGGTTTCGAGGTTTCCGCTTCGAATGGCCTCCAGGGCCTTGTCCACTTCCGGGATACCCAAACAGGCAGCCAGTCCGTTGGCAGACCCCAGGGGAATAATGCCAAGGGGCAACTGATGTCCAATAATGACTGGAGCCAC